>JAFSAP010000026.1 GCA_017440925.1 Oscillospiraceae bacterium
AGTCTGTGTACCGAGAGAATAGCTCTTTTTGCTCATCTGTCATTGTGGCCAGCAGCTTGTCTTCATTCCGGCTAATCAGTTGAAGAATCTCCTTGTATTCCTTACTTGAGTTTGCATCATATTCTGATGGTTCAAGGTTGCCATACCAGAATTCTTCCAAAATATTCGTCGTATTACTCATAATAATCCTCCGTTAATAGAAAAGCCGTCTGACTTCTTCAGGGAAATCAGACGGCTTAAATTTTGTTGAACGCCGCCCTTACATTGCCTGTATTGCTTTTGCATACGTTGGCGTAAGGTTGGCTTAACGGAGTGCGTTTTTGAAGTATGGTACTTCAAAAAGTGATTGCGGCTCTAAGCTTTTTTGAATTCAGCTCAGTCCTGGGGCTTCATTGTGGGGAAGAGGATAACTTCGCGGATGGTATCGGTGCCGGTGAGCATCATGACGCAGCGGTCGATGCCCATGCCCATACCGCCCGTGGGAGGCATGCCGTATTCCATGGCGTTGAGGAAGTCCTCGTCCAGCATTTCGGTCTCGTCATCGCCGCGTTCCCGCTGCTCCACCTGCTTCATGAAGCGGCCTCTCTGGTCGATGGGGTCGTTCAGCTCGGAGTAGGCGTTAGCCAGCTCGGAGTGGCAGACAAACAACTCGAAGCGTTCGGTCAATCTGGGATCCTCAGGGCTGCGCTTGGTCAGAGGAGACACTTCCACAGGGTACATGGTGATGAAGGTGGGCTGGATCAGATGCTCTTCCACCTTCTGATCGAAGGTAGCATACAGGGCGTTGCCCCAGGTCTTTTCGGCAGCATCAGCCAGTTCGACACCAACGGAGCCCGCCAGAGCGACAGCTTCAGCATCATCAGTGACAGCGCCAAAGTCCACGCCAACGTATTCCTTGACGGCATCTACCATGCTGAGGCGCCGCCAGCCGGGGGTCAGGTCAATCTTTTCGCCCATCCACTCCAACTCGTAGGTGCCCAGAATCTCCTTGGCAGCGCCGGACAGAATGCCTTCTGCGATGTCCATCATGTCGTGGAAGTCGGCGTAGGCCTGGTACAGCTCCACGGTGGTGAATTCGGGGTTGTGCTTGGGGTCCATGCCCTCGTTACGGAAGATGCGGCCGATTTCGTAAACACGGTCCATGCCGCCGATGATGAGCCGCTTCAGGGGCAGCTCAGTGGCAATGCGCATGTACATGTCGATATCCAGGGTGTTGTGGTGGGTGATGAAAGGACGGGCAGCAGCACCGCCGGCGATGGTGTTCAGAACAGGGGTCTCTACCTCAATGTAGTTCATGTTGTCCAGATAGGAACGCATGAACTTGATAAACTTGGAACGGACGATGAAATTGCGCTTGACTTCGGGGTTCACCATCAGATCAACATAGCGCTGACGGAAGCGCATTTCCTTGTCGGTCAGACCGTGGTACTTTTCGGGCAGGGGCAGCAGGGACTTGCTCAGCAGAGTCACCTTGCTGGTGCGGATGGAGATCTCGCCGGTCTTGGTCTTGAAGACCTTGCCTTCGCAGCCGAGAATATCACCGATGTCGTTCTTCTTGAAACGGGCATATTCCTCTTCGCCCATCTCATCGATTTTGACGAAAAGCTGGATGCGGCCGGTGGAATCCTGCAGGTCGCAGAACATAACCTTGCCCTGGCCGCGCTTGCTCATCAGACGGCCGGCAACCTTAACGACCTTTTCTTCGTAGCCTTCGTAATCAGCCTTGATGGAGGCAGAATCGGCGTTGAAATCAAACTTTGTGATCAGGAAGGGATCACGGCCTTCGGCCTGCAGAGCTGCCAGCTTGTCGCGGCGGATCTGGGCCTGCTCGGATACAGGCAGTTCAGCCTGAGGTACAAACTTTGCCATAGTCTTAACCCTCGCGAGACACGCTGACCACGGTCATGGTATAGGAACCGGCGGGCGCATTGACGGTGAAGGTCTCGCCGGCAGCCTTGCCAACAACGGCACGGCCGAAGGGAGAGTCGTCAGACAGCTTGTATTCCATGGGGTTAGCTTCCTGGGAACCGGTGATGCGGTAGGTGGTCTCCTTGCCGTTCTCGTCCTTGACAACCACAGTGCAGCCCAGACCGACACGGCCGGAGGCTTCGTTCTCGTCCTCGATGATGACGGCGTGGGACAGGATGTCCTCAATCTCGGCAATGCGGCCATAGAGCTTTGCCTGCTCGTTCTTGGCGGCATCGTATTCGGAGTTTTCGGACAAGTCACCGTAGGAACGGGCTTCTGCGATCATAGCAGCAACTTCACGCTCACGGGTGGTCTTCAGATAGTTCAGTTCTTTTTCCAGGTCTGCCAGACGCAGGCTTGTAATCTTATATTCCTTAGCCATAGTAAACAATCCTTTCTTAGGGCATAAATTTCCATAGTCCCATCTATTATAGTGGAATTATAACCGTCCGTCAAGAAATTTTTGTCATTTGGAAGGAAGAATCCGCGTAACATGAATGGTTAAATGATCGTTTATCCATGCCGTCATGTCTTTGCAGATCATTCCCGATTACCATGTCATTGCGAGCCAGTCCTCAGACTGGCGTGGAAATCTCCTGGTACAATGGGAGGCTCAGAAAAGCAGAATAACAGATGGACTGCACCAAAGCAAGCCATTCATCGAAGGTTTTCCGATTTGTTACTCCATTCCGGGAGATTGCCACGGCCCTTCGGGCCTCGCAATGACAGTGGTTGTCGATACCCGACAGCATATACCCTTCTGCTCCTATAAACGATCATTTACACGATGAAAGCCGCTGCGATGCAGCGGCTTTGGAGATTAGTTTATTTTTTTCAGCAGGGATTGATATAATGCCTGGGTTTCTTCTGCAGTTTTCCCGCTGAGCACCACGGCCTTTCCACGGACGGTGAGCACGATGCAGCTTTCCGGATCGTAGTAGGTGTAGCGGGTATGGGTGCCGAATTCCTCATTCTCAAAGAAACCCATCAGCAGCCGGAAACTGCCGAAGCCGCCCACCCGCAGGCCCGGAACCTTACTCTCCCGGTATTCTATGGCTTCAATGGCCTCATACCGGATGGTGATATCGGAATACCAGTCTGCTTTAACGGAGAAGCTGTTTTCCAGAATGGTAAACTCCAAATCTCCGGTGAACAGGATGGCAATCATAAAAACCAGAAGTACCGAAAGAAAGACAGCAGTGAATGTCAAAAGCCTTTTGTCCATTTTGGAGTGACGAATCTTCACATCCTTGCCAGCGGCCTGCTCCATTTTATAGTACCGCCAGGAATAGACGATGGGAAGGACGCACAGGATGACAATGATCACCACCATTAGCGTGACAGCCCAGCCATTGGAAAGGAATCCACAGAGGGCCATCAAGATGCCGCCCACTACCCAGACCTTGCCGGCGAACCGGTGAGTGGCAGCCCAGTTCTCCTCGCTGGTGTAGGCCCAGGCCACTTTGATGCCGATGGTGTAATTCATTTTGGTCTTGGGCATATAGTTGCCGATGAGCACAAACAGCAGACCCATAGGCACCAGTGTCCACAGAACTGGGGAGAATTCCACCCCCAGAGCCAGGGCATACAGGCCGAAGCAGCTGATGTTGCAGATCACAGGGATAGCCCAGAGCACGATGGTCTGAATCTTCTGGTTTCTGTTTTGGTTGCCTTTGTCAAAGGAAGTGATCAAAATGCAGAACCAGTGGGTCAGCAGCATAAGCAGGGAAGGGAGAAACACAGCCACAGGAATGCTGGCATAGCCGTCCGGCTGTCCGCTGAAGCCCCAATGGATGGTCATAGTCTCTGGGAATCGGTTCCACAGCAGCAGGCCCACAGGAATCGGCAGCAGGATCAGCAGGGAAGTGAGGATCAACAGCCTTTTATTTTTCAGAATCATGGGAAACCTCCTTTTTCCAGCGGCGGAAAATTTCCCGGATCACAAACAGGGAAAATACCGCCATGACGATCAGAATGGCATAAATGATTGGATAGGCAATGCTCTGGGGCAGTGCCAGAGAAAGACCGGCAGTCAGATCCATCAGTGTATGGATTCCCAGGCACAGCAGCAGGCTGGGAAGCACTTTCCTGTGAACCACACCGTAGCAGACGACCATGCTCATGGCGGCATGACCAATCATGGCAAGGAGCCGTTCCAAGCCTGCCAGGGCAAACAACAGGGGAGAGGCAGTCAGAAACTGGGTGCGGATCAGCTCCAGCTGCGCAACATCCACGCCCATGGCAGCAGTCTGAGCAACCATGGCATCGAAGTTGCCGCTGTTGATCATAACGATGTAGATCAGATTGTTTACATAGGTCATGCCGATAAGGAGAATGGCTTCAATACCGCCATGCCCCAGACCAGCGGCAAGGGCGCGGTGAAAGGTCAGGTTTTTGCGCAGAAGCCTTGCAACGACAAAGCGCCCTGCCAGCTCAAAGAGACCGGCGGTGAAGGCCAGGGAAAAGGCATAGCCAAACATATGATTCTGGGCAAATTCCAGGAACCAGTTTTGCCCCTGCAGGAAGGTAAGGACAGGCAGCCGGATCAGCATCTGGGTCACGAAGAATCCTGCTGCACCCAGCAGCCAGGCAGATACGATGCCCTGTTTTCTGCACCTGACTGCGAAAACCATCAGCACCAGGAGGGGCAGGAGCAGACTGACAAACAAGGTCAGAATGCAGAAGAACACAGTGGATACAGGAACCATGGCTTATTCTCCTTTCAGATCGGTGATCCAGAGCATGATCTCCTCCAGAACGGAGGCGTTTAGTTCATAGAAGATGTACTTACCCTCCCGGGTATCATCGATGAGATCTGACTCCTTCAGCACCGACAGGTGACGGGATATGGCGGCAGCGGTGATATCAAAGTGGTCGCAGATCTCTCCGGCGGAGCGTCTGCCGCCTTTCAGAAGATTTAATATCTCCCGCCGGGTGGGATCGGCCAAAGCTTTCAACGTCTGTTGCAGTCCCATGGCAATGCCTCCTTTATTTAACAATTAACTTTATTGTTAAATAAAGTGTAACATACCAAATGGAATGTTGTCAAGTGTTATTTAACAAAAAAGTAAAATGAAACAATACACCTGAATACCGGAAGAAAAGAAGAACGGAGGATTTGACAGATGGATACAGAGCCTGTATAATGAAAAAAACGGAGAAAGGATGGTAGTTGTGATTTTTTCCAAACAAATTGAAAAGATTTACCGCAGCAAAATGTATAACCGCTGCGATGATGTCGGCGTTGCCCACTATTTTTCTGCAGAGGATTTTCCTGGCCTGCGCAGTCAGGGCTTTTCCTTCCCGGCAAATGCAGGCCATACCCTCCAGGGCTGGTTCTATAGCTATGATAAGGCGATCCCTGGCAGACTTGTGGTTTTTGACCATGGCATGGGCGGCGGCCACCGTTCCTACATGCGGGAGATCGAGCGGCTGGCCCGGGCGGGGTATCTGGTGTTTGCCTATGACCACACCGGCTGCATGGCTTCCGGCGGTGAAAATACCAACGGCTTTGCCCAGTCCCTGAATGATCTGGATGCCTGCCTGACTGCGCTGAAAAAGCTGTCCAGCATTCGGGAAAGAAGTATTTCCGTTGTGGGTCACAGCTGGGGCGCTTTTGCAGTGATGAACATTGCAGCCCTCCATCCGGATGTGACCCATGTGGTTGGAATGTCCGGCTTTGTCAGCGTCAAGGCTATGGTGGACCAGAATTTCAGCGGCATTCTCAAGGGCTACCGCAAGCAGCTCTATGCGTTAGAGCGCAATGCCAATCCGGATTATGTAAACTATAGCGCTACCAAAACCCTGGCCAAGACTGATGCCGAAGTTTTGCTGATCTACTCTGCTGATGATAAAATGGTACACAAGGCAGTTCACTATGATGCCCTGCACAAGGCGCTGTCCGGCAGGGAGAATGTGCAGTTTCTGCTGGTGGATGGCAAGGGCCACAACCCCAACTATACTGCCGATGCGGTGAAACAGCTGGCAGCATACACCGAAACGCTGACCAGAAAGCTGAAAAAGCTGGAACTGGGCACCGTGGAAGAGCGGAAGGCCTTTTTGAAAACCTTCGACTGGCACCGGATGACGGAGCAGGACGAGGCTGTCTGGAAAGTCATTCTGCAGACCCTGGCGAAATAATGAATACCGCCGTCCTTTGGACGGCGGCATTTTTATGCAGATGCTATTCTTTCCAGGAAACCAGCTCCGTCAGATCCTTGCGTTTCTTGTTCCGAAGCGGGTCGCCCTCCCGGGCATAGCCCAGGGTGATGACCAGGCGAACCGGCATATCCAGGCCGCAGATTTCCCGGATCTTTCCGTCGTCCAGCCAGCCCAGGATGCAGGTGGACAGCCCCTGTGCAGTGGCTTCCGCCGTCAGATAGGCGGTGACGATGCCAATGTCAATGGAGCGGTAGTCGTTGTTTTTGACTTTGGCGCCCAGGGCGGCGGATTTCACATAGGGCTTTTCGGAGAGCACCAGAAGAACGGGTGCCTGGGGTGCAAACTTATTCATACCCATACCCTGGCAGGCAGCAGCTACATCCTTGGCAGCTTTGCCCTGGCATACAGTGATTTTATAAGGCTGACCGTTACAGGCAGAAGGTGCGAGACGTGCTGCATCCAAAACGGCATTCAGTTTTTCCGGCTCTACAGCCTTTGCTTCCGCATAGCTGCGGCAGGACTGTCGGGTGTTGGCGATTTCCAGAAAATTCATGGGTGTATCCTCCAGTTCAGTTTTCCTCAGTATACCATAGGAAACCTTTCGATACAAGAAAAAGAGCTGCCAAACGGCAGCTCTTTGAAACGTATTTAAGCCTTCCAAAGCTTCTCGGGATACAGACCGCTGTCACGCATAGACTTCAGCGCATTGACAACAACAGGCTTATCTTCCTTGTAGGTAACACCGTACCACTTGTCGGCACTGCTGAGGACACGGACACGGGCCTTGCCCTCTTCCAGCAGCTGGCTGACAACAGCGGGCAGGAAGTACTCGCCCTTCAGAGGATTGGTCTTAGCAGCGTTGTCCAGGAAAGCGGGGAAACGGGCCCAGGCTTCGTCCAGGTAGCTTCTGTGGAAGCCCCACATGTTCATGGAGACGATGGTGTTCTCGTCCAGTTCTGTCCAGGTTGCGCCGTCATCCTCAGTGTAACGGGGGCACTTAACGCCCTTTTCGATCTTGGTGCGCTCGGTGACGTTGGCCAGGAAGCCGTCAGCGGTGCTTTCGCAGACACCGCGGGCAACGGTGCCGTTTTCGGTGACGGTGTTCTTCAGCAGATAGCCCACCATGACGTATTCATAGCAGGCGGGGTTGTCGGGATTGGCGACCAGGTAGTCATAGATGGTCTTGAAAGCCTCAACACCGTAGTAGTCGTCGGCGTTGATGATGGCAAAGGGACCGTCCACCACATTGCGGGCAGCCAGGGCAGCGTGGGCAGTGCCCCAGGGCTTGGTACGGCCTTCGGGAACACTGTAGCCCTCGGGCAGATCGGTGCTGATCTGGTGGACATACTTGATGTCCATTTTTGCAGCCACATCGGGGCCGATGACTTCCTTGAAAGTCTCTTCCAGCTCGGGCTTGATGACAAACACAGCGGTGCGGAAGCCGGCGCGGTAGGCATCAAACAGGGAATAGTGGATGATGATATTGCCGTGCTCGTCCACGGGATCGATCTGCTTCAGACCGCCGTAACGGCTGCCCATACCGGCGGCCATAACTACAAGAACAGGTGCATTCATAATATTTCCTCCTATATTTTTCAAAAGAATTGGGGAATCCTTGCGAATTCCCCAATATGTAAGTGGGTTTAGCCCTTCACACCACCGGCAGTCAGACCGCTGGTCAGGTTCTTTTCGATGGACATAAACAGGATAACAACGGGTATAATGGCCACAATGGAGGATGCGAACAGATACTGCCACTCGATGATGTTGTAGCCGTTGAAGATGTTGATACCAACGGTCATAGGCTTGAGGGTATCGGTGGAGATCAGACACAGAGCCACGGTGAATTCATTCCATGCATTGATGAAGATGAAGATCAGAGTGGTGACGATGCCGGGGGCTGCCACAGGCAGCAGGATTTTCATCATAGCCTGAACGCGGTTGCAGCCATCGATGGTTGCAGCCTGCTCCATCTCAGCGGAGATGCTCATGAAGGTGCCGCGAAGCAGCCAGATGGTAAAGGCCTGGTTGAATGCGGCATTGATGAAGATCAGACCCAGCAGCGTATTGGTCAGATTCAGGAATTTGATGACCTTGTAAATACCAATCAGCAGAACCACGGGGGCAAACATCTGAGAGACGATGATAAAGCCCAGGAATGCGGTCTGGCCCTTGAACTTCATACGGGCCAGAGCATAGGCAGCGGGAATGCCGCAGACCATGGCGATGGCGGTGGAACCGGAAGCGATAATGATGGAGTTCAGCAGATACTTGGCCATGGGAGCCAAAGACCAAATGTCAGCGAAGTTCGACCAAATGGGAACAGCAGGCAGCAGAGCACCGTTGGGATCAAAGATTTCGGCACGGGTCTTCAGAGCGGTGGCCAGCATGACGAAGTAGGGGTAGAGAATAATGACGCAGACAAGAACCACAACAAAGTAAAGGAGAATTCGGGTTAACAGCTTGCCCCAGTTAATGCGTGCAGAATCAAGTGTCATGATTAGTCGTCTCCTTTCTTCAGGGTGGAAACCATGTAGATGCTGGCGCAGAACAGCAGGATCAGGAAGCCGATGACGGAAACGGCGGCGGCTTGACCTTGCTTACTATTGAGGAAGGCCAGCTTGTACAGGTAAGTAACCAGAGTATCGGTGCGGTTTGCAGGGTCGCCCTTGGTGATGGTCCAGATGATGGGGAAGGAATTGAACACATAGATGATGTTCAGCACAGTTGCCACAGTCAGGCTGGGCTTAACCAGGGGGATGGTGATTTTGAACAGCTTCTGCCAGTAGTTGGCACCGTCCACGATGGCTGCCTCATAGTAAGAGGAATCGATGGACTGCAGGCCGGACAGGGCGGTGAAGCAGACAAAGGGGATGGTGACGAAAATACCACAGGCGATTTCCCAGGCAAAGTATGCCTCGGGAGTGGGGGTCCAGTTGACGTTGGTGGAGATGATGCCCAGAGTCTTCAGCAGAGTGTTCAGTGCGCCGTAGTCGGTGCTGATGATGAACTTCCAGACAGAGGCCTGGATGACCAGGGTGGTTGCCCAGGGGAAAACCACGATGGCGCGGGCGACCTTGCGGCCCTTGAACTCGTTGTTCAGCAGCAGAGCCAGGATGAAGCCTAACACGGTGGAAATCACAACAACGCAGACAGTCCAGATAGCAGTATTTTTCAGAACCAGAGCGAACTTGGAGCTCTTGAGGACTTTCTCAAAGTTATCAAAGCCTGCAAAACCCTTGATGATACCGGCTTTGTTGACATCACTCATGGCCATCTGGAAAACAGATCCGATGGGAACGATAATGAAAATGGCCATCAGAATCACGCTGGGCAGAATCCACAGATAGGGTTCTACCTTATTCAGCAGGGTATAAGGTTTTTTCACGGAGGTACCTCCCTTTTAGGAATATTAATGTAGGGCGGGGGCTTACTCCCGCCGGAAAATACCGGTGGATAATGTGGCGGGGGCAAGCCCCCGCCCTACGGGGGTAGAGCGAATCAAAATGGGCCGGGCCTTACGACCCGGCCCCATTTCTTATGCCTTGATCAGTTCGGTAATCTAATTGAATTAGCCGACGATTTCAGCCTGCAGCTCGTCCAGAACGGTCTGAGCATCTTCGCCCAGCAGGATGCGCTGCTGTGCATCGATAACGCCGAACTTGACATCGCTCCAGCCCTCGATGGAGGGGTAGAACTTAGCACCTGCAACCAGGTTGACCCACTTTTCCATAGCGGGATCAGCAGCGATGCACAGGTCACCGCCGGTGGAGGTAGCGGGGATGAAGCCTTCCATCAGAACCCACTCAGCGTAGGGCTCGTCATCGTAGAAAGCGTCGATAACCTTGGTAATAGCAGCCAGCTCTTCAGCGGAACGGCCCTCTTCCTTGAAGCACATGAAGCGGTCCATAACGCCCATGGAAGCGTTGGCCTTGCCTTCGTTAGCGGGGATCAGAGCGGATTCGAAGTTGACAGCGCCGCCGGCATCCTTAACAACAGTCTCGACCTGGGTGGGTCCGATCATCATAGCCAGCTTGCCAGCTGCGAACAGATCCTGCAGAGCGTAACGGGTGTCATTAGCGGGGTCGGAGTTGGTCAGACCATCGTTGTACAGGCCAACGATGAATTCCATAGCCTCAACGTTCTCAGCGGAGTTCAGAACCCACTCGCGGTTGTCATTGACAAAGCCGCCACCGTTGTTCCAGGTGTAGTATGCGAAAGCAGCCTGGCCTTCGTCGGTGGTCATATCAACGCCCCAGGGGTAGACATCGGGGCATGCAGCCTTGATGGCTTCGCAGGCAGCGCGCAGCTCAGCCCAAGTCTTGGGGATCTCAACACCAGCCTGAGCCAGGATGTCGGTGTTGACGTACAGAGCGCGGGCGGAAGCCAGGTCGGGAACTGCCCAAACGGTGCCTTCAGGGTCCATGGACTCAGCCAGGAAAGCATCGTAGAACTTAGCGTAAGTTTCCTCGGAAACCCACTCGGAAGCGGGCAGCAGCAGGTCGCTCTCGTAGTACTTGGTGTATGCGTCGATGTTCAGCAGGTCGGGAGCCTGTCCGTTGGCAACGCGGGTGTCGACAACAGCGTTGATGTCGTTCCAGGAAACAACTTCAACAACCAGGTCGATGTCGCCGTTGGCAGCTTCGAACTTCTCTTCGAAACCAACCCACCAGTCGGCAGTCTGAGTGCCGTACTGAGCAGCGATCACAGTAACCTCGGTCTTTCCAGCAGCAGCGGGAGCTTCGGCAGCGGGAGCATCGGCAGCAGGAGCTTCGGTAGCAGCGGGAGCTTCGGAAGCGCCGCAGGCAACCAGACCCAGAGCCATAGCCAGAACCAGCAGCAGAGCAATGATCTTCTTCATTATGTATTCCTCCTAAAATTTTCGTGTGAATTTGTATTTTTGCATAACAACTCACATCACTAATAAGTATACATTTTTTTGAAAAAATGTCAATGAATAATCCGAGCGAAATGGGGTTTTGTTGGTCCAAATTCACAAAACCGGAGGTTTCGACAATGAAAACGATTTCATTTTGTACAAATTATACATTTGGATTTCTAATAAAAATTTAGGAAAAATCGTTGCAACAGCCCCAATCCTGTGCTATACTAACTGTGAAATGTGGTCAAAATTTGCCTTTTTGCATTATTTGACTATAGGTTATCCAAAAAATGAAATTTTCATGAACAGCGATTTTTAAAAATATTTTTAGGAGGAAACCTCACCATGTGCAAGTTTTACTATCCGGAAAAGGATGCCATCCTGCAGGAAGTCCTTGCTGCCTATGATTTCCCTGCAACCCTGCTGGGTGCTGCCCGCTACGGCCAGGGTCATATCAACGATACCTTCTGCGTGGTCTGCCAGCCCCAGGAGGGCGATGCCATCCGCTTCATTCTGCAGGGCCTTTCCCTGGCAGCTTTCCCCCATCCCGATGAGCTGATGGCCAATTTCATTGGCATCACCTCCTACCTGCGGGACAAGGTCATTGCAAACGGCGGCGACCCCCTGCGGGAGACCCTGAGCCTGGTGAAGACCAGAGACGGCAAGGACTACTACACCGATTCCAATGGTAAGGTCTGGCGTCTGACTCCTTTCATTGAAAATACCGACTGCTTCCAGTCTGCCACCCCCGAGCTGTTTGAGGCTTCCGCCCGTTCCTTCGGCCGGTTCCAGTACATGCTCCAGGGTTATCCTGCTGAGACACTGCACGAAACCATCGTGAACTTCCATAACACCGAGGACCGTTTTGCCAAGTTTGAGGCTGCTCTGGCTGCCGACAAGCATGACCGGGCCAAGGATATCCAGGCAGACATCCAGTTTGTTCTGGACCGCAAGGCCGACTGCTCCGTTGCCCTGCAGGCTCTGCGCGACGGCAAGCTGCCCCTGCGGGTCACCCACAACGATACCAAGCTGAACAATATCCTCATCGACCGGGATTCCCATGAGGGTATCTGCGTCATCGACCTGGATACCACCATGCCGGGCCTTTCCATCAACGATTTTGGCGATTCCATCCGCTTCGGTGCCAACCACTCCAAGGAGGATGAAAAGGATCTTTCCAAGGTCAATTTTGATATCGAGCTGTATGAGGCCTATACCCGCGGCTTCCTGGAAGGTGCCCAGGGCTCCCTCACCGAGGGCGAGCTGGAGTATCTGCCCTGGGGCGCACGGCTGATGACCCTGGAATGCGGCATCCGCTTCCTGACCGACTATCTGGACGGCGACCACTACTTCCGTATCCACTATCCTGAGCAGAACCTGGACCGCTGCCGCACCCAGTTCAAGCTGGTGAAGGATATGGAAGAGCAGTTCGATGCCATGGCTGCCGTCATCCGCAAGTACGCAAAATAACCAATATGGAACTGTAGGGCGGGGGCCTGCTCCCGCCGTACATAAACAGGTATTTGCAGTGGCGGGAGCAAGCCCCCCGCTCTACTATATATTTATATTGGAGGAAATTATTATGAACATTCTGGTTACCGGTGGCGCCGGCTACATCGGCTCCCACACCTGCGTTGAGCTGCTGGAAAGCGGCTATGATGTTGTCGTTGTTGACAACCTGTGCAACTCCAACCCCAAGAGCCTGGACCGTGTCCGTGCCCTCACCGGCAAGGAAGTCAAGTTCTATGAAGGCGATGTCCGTGACGAAGCACTGATGCGGAAGATCTTCGCAGAAAACGAGATCTCTGCCGTTATCCACTTTGCAGGCCTGAAGGCTGTGGGCGAGTCCGTTGCCCAGCCCTGGCGCTACTATGACAACAACCTGAATTCCACCCTGGTGCTGACCAAGGTCATGGAAGAGGCAGGCTGCAAGAAGATCATCTTCTCTTCCTCTGCCACCGTTTACTCCGGCGACAATGAGATGCCCCTGCGGGAAACCTCCAAGACCGGCAACTGCACCAACCCCTACGGCTGGACCAAGTACATGACCGAGCAGATCCTGTCCGGCATGGCTACTGCCGACAAGGAGTGGAGCATTGTCCTGCTGCGCTA
>JAFSAP010000027.1 GCA_017440925.1 Oscillospiraceae bacterium
CATGATGGAGCATGCAGGATTGGTATTGGTGATGAATACCAGCCAATTTGCTGCCAGCAAAGCCAAGAGGAATATGATGTTTTTGCAGTCAAAGGGTGTTCCCATTATCGTTGTAGACTGCATCCAAGGCGATGTGATCTCCACCGGAGAACATGCAGGTACAATTCATGTTTCTGCCATTGACGGCGTATCCGATTCTGTGGAAGCAGCAATCATTACCGCTGATGGGTTCTCTCAGGACTTCATCGGACAGCGTCCGGATATACCCACGCCCGGTTGGGTGGAAGTTCTGCTTACGGCAATGGCCGGATTGGTTGCTGTCGGTGCTCTGTTTTTGGGACTATACGTTTCAGGCATGATTCATCCCATACAGGATCCTTCTGCGGTTTATGCACTGACGCTGGATCACATTCCGGATAACATCGAAGAGCTTGAAAAATACCCAAACTTGGAGACGATCATCATTCCCCAAAGTGAAGCAGATAAGGCAGAGCCTTTGCTGGATCACTACACCGTTGTGCTGAGAAAGGAGAAATAACGCATGGACAACCGTTTTTCTCCCTATCAGGGCACAAAATCTTTTCTCTTTGTCAGTTATGGACGCGGTGATATTGAAGTTGTTCTGCCCGTGATCGCAGAGCTTCGGAATCAAAACTATCGGATCTGGTATGACGAGGGAATTCCCGTGGGCACAGACTGGCCCATGTACATATCCCGGCGGGTAAACGCTTCTTCTGCCATCCTATTCTTCTTATCGGGAAAATCTATGGTTTCTCCCAACTGTTACAGCGAAATGGTCAGCGCCGCCCAGTCAGGAAAAAGAATCATCTGCGTTCTCATAGATAGCAGCGCCCAGCTTCTGTATGGCGCACTGCTGCGGGACGGCAAACTATCCGAAGAAGAAATAAGGCAAATTAAGGAAGAGACCGCTTCCTTTGCGGCCAGACGGAAGTCCAAAAGCAAGCTGCCGGAATGCACCGACTGGCTGGCACCTTTGGAAAAAGCATCATTTGTATCCGGAAATACAGAAACTTATGTGCCGCAGATTCTTGCCTGTAATGTGCTGTCAGCCGAATTTATCGGCCCATACCGGGACAGAACTACCCAAACTGTCCGTTGGCAGCGACCGCTGGCAGCTGCCGCTGCCTGCCTGCTCCTTTTGGGAATTATTGGCGCACTGCTTTCACGGCAGATGCGCCTTGCCCCGGAGCCGGAGGCGGCAGCGGTTTTTTCCCAGGAGGATGTTCCCAAGCCAACCATTGACCCCGGCAGCATTCCGGTGGGTCTCGTAAATAAAATAATCTTCCCAGATTCTCAGCAGGAGCGTGCCGTTCGGCAAGCTATCGGTATAGAAGCCGGGGACCTGCAGGAGCAGGATTTGCAAAGCATCACACAGCTGCACTTTTGCGGCAAAACGGTTCTGAAAGCCCCCCAGCCGATTCAGTATGAGGACGGAAGCTGGACGGTCAATGGTGCCCCTGTTTCGCCGGGTGTCATCCGGGATCTATCCGTAATGGAGAAAATGTATTATCTGGAATCCCTCACCCTGGTTCAGCAAAACATCACTTCCATCAAATCTCTCAGTCAGCTGGATGTTTTACAGCATCTGGATATTTCCGGGAATCCAATCTCTTCCGTTCCAATGAACGATGGATTCCGGAATCTGGTGACCCTCAATATATCCCATACACAAATACGCAGTCTTGTGGACATATCCGCCCCGCAGACACTAAAGGCCGTTTATGTAAGTGCAGACATGCTGCCAATGGAATTGGATAGGGATGCGTCCTATCAGGTTCTGTTGGTTAAATGACTAGGATTCCATCCGGAAAGGAATTATTATGGCTTATACCGCGTTGGAGGAAATGCGAATCATAAATATCGGTAGAATAGGCAGGGAATGCGGTCCCTTTCAGCCGGAATACTATCAAAATGGGCAGGGTTGGAATATGAAAACCGCTGCCCTCCGCTTCCTGCGGGAACGCTGTGAGGGGCTGCGGTTTGGCAGTATTTCGGTGGCAGAGGAGATGGCCTCCGGCAAACTTACGGGCACCAGCCTGAAGGAGAACCAGATTCCTTATAACATGCAGATGGATATTGACCGTATCTGCTTGGAAAAGGCGCTGGAGCAGTTTATAGATTCCGGCACTGCAGAGGATGCCTATGCCGTTTACTACTGTTATCTGGAAATGTTTGTTGGCAGCTACGGAGAATCCAAGCACATGGTGGAGCTGCTTTCGGAATTTGAGTCTAACGGAAGTTCCTTGCTTATGAAGCACCGGGATCACTACAGCCACAGCGTCTATGTCTTTGCACTGGGACTCGCGATTTACGAAACGAACGAGCAATACCGCAAGGCCTTCCGGGATTTCTACGGCCCGAAAGAAAAGGAAGCCCATGCCTATTTGCAGTTCTGGGGACTGACGGCGTTGTTCCACGACATCGGTTACCCCTTTGAACTGCCTTTTGAACAGGTGATGAGCTATTTTGAAGTGGATCAGGCAAAGCGCGGCGCAGGCATTCCCTATCTGGCATATCACTGCCTGGATGATTTTCTCCGATTGTCAGAGGATGAGCAAGGCCACTTTGAAAAACTCTTCGGCAGGAAAATGTCCACTTCCACGGAAGTTCTCGCCCACGACATTTCCCGGAAGCTCTCGGAAAGCTATGATTTTACGGAAAGCTATATGCTTGACCAGATTAACCATAAGCCCACGAACCCAGAAAGCTACAGCTATTTCATGGATCACGCTTTTTTCAGCGCTACCCGGCTTTTCCGGGAACTGGTGCAAACCATTGGCGTGGAGGCCATCAGCCCAATGCACATAGATGCGCTGTCGGCAATATTGCTTCACAACAGCCTGTTCAAATTCTCTGTCTCTTTCTATAAGGCAAAGCCGCCAAAGAAAAAGGCACCGCTATCCATGAATCTGCATCCACTGGCCTATATGCTGATGCTTTGTGATGAATTGCAGTGCTGGGACAGAACGGCTTATGGCCGCAGCTCCCGTACGCTGCTGTATCCCATGTCTGCCGACTTTGACTTAAGGGATGGCGGGATTCGTGTTTGCTATCACTATGACATTGCCCAGCAGCACAAAATTCAGGCGTTCCACCGGAGTCTGGAAGAATTCAACGCCGGAAATCTGGGGAAAAAGCCCCGGTTGAAAGCCTACAGCGATATGACCGGAAAGAACGATTTTGCGGAAGAAATCCGGGATATTGTTGATCTCGGCGGGATTCCTTTTGAAGTGACTCCGGATTTGCAGCCGGAGGATCGCAGCAAAAAACATACCTACCTGTCCGACAGCAGTTTCCTTCATTTATATGATTTTGCAGTTCTGCTCAGCGCACGCCGGAAGCTTTGCGGGGAAGAGCCGGAATTGCAGATGCCGGAAGCCTATGGGGAATTTGACAGGCTTTCTCTGGAATACAAGCTCTCCCATATTGAACGTGCCAAGTATTTCAGCCGGTATCTCCATCAGATTGGCTGCTTCTATACGGATCGTCCGGTGGATTTCGACATGCTGACAGAATTCTCTCCGGAGCAGCTGGATAAAATAGCTCCTCTGGAGCATAGCCGCTGGCTCTTTAACAAGCAATACATGGGCTGGATTTACGGTGCGGATTATGAGAACTGTCCGCTGCCGGAAGAATGCAAGGGAGAAAAGCAAATACGTCAGTGCCTGCGGGAGCGGCTGCGCTGTCATAAACTGATGATACCTGGGGAACTGACACAGGAATCCGCCATCGCCCATTATCACAGCCTGCCAGCCGAAGAGCAGGAAAAGGACATCCATCCCATGAACTGGATGCTTCGGCTGATTTGCCGTCTGGACGGTGTAAAGATTTATAAGCTTTGGTAACGAGTCCCGCATTACAGAAAGAGAGGAAAACAATGAGAAATTACAATTATGCTGGCAATCTGCATCCCTTTGCAGCCGTTATTTGCCACAGTGCCGATCTTGAGGGTATCCGTCCGATCCTGGACGAAATTGTAAAATCCGGTATTCGCCTGAATGTGCTGGAGGAAAACAGCAGCAATGGGGAAACTGTCCTGAAGAAAGCCTGTGCGGTACTGTGTGTCCTGTCCGGGAATTTTTACGAAAGCACCCGGATGCAGGAGATCCTGCTGAAATCCGATGAACTGAACAAAGAACTGATTCCCATGCGTCTGGAAGAGGCTGGCATGCCGGAGCTGATCTCCCGCATGATTTACGCCACCAACTCCATCAATCTGCAAAAATATACCCCCGCAGAGGCAGCGGCCAGAATCCTGGAAGCACCGGTTCTGAAGAATCCCCGGCTTACTGAGGCTCAGACCCGCTTCATTCGTGTGGTGGGCGCCCTGGTTCTGGCAGCGGTGCTGGTGATCGGCGTGGTTTTTGCCGTCAGCCTATTCACGAAAAAAGAGACTGTGGAGGATGCGGCACCGGATTTAAGTGTCCTTGCCCGGTACGGTTTGACGGAAGAGGATCTTGCGGAAATCCGTTCTGTTGTATTCACCGGCGATAAGCTGGAGGAAAGCCGCACCTCGTCCTCTGTATGGGATTACCTGATTGAAACCGAGGATGGCTGGGTGCGGATGGAGGACGGCAGCTTTGTGGAAATGGGCGGCCCGGAGGATTTCTCCTTCCTGCAAATGCTCCCGAATCTGCAAAAGCTGGTGCTGGTCAACCAGACGGCTTCCGGTTTTCCGGATTTAAGTATGCTGGAAAAACTGAACAACATTGAGATTTGGAACTGCAATTTTGAGAATCTGGAAGGTCTGCGGAATTGCCAAAAGCTGAGTTTCATCCATATCACATCGGATATCGTTGCCGATCTGTCACCTCTGACAGACTGCCCCAACTTGACCACAGTACATGTCAACGGGTGCGGCAATGTCACCTCTCTGGATGGCTTCTGCCCGCCCGCACTGTTGGAGCTGAGTCTGCACCTTGATAATCTCGAAAATCTTTCTGGGCTGAAAGCCTGCGACAGTTTGCAGAAGCTGGATTTGCGCAGTCGGCATTTGAACGATTTGTCTCCCCTTTCCAACTGCCGAAAATTGACAGAGGTGAATATTGATACATTCGACAGCCCCGTGACGGATTTCTCCCCGCTGGCAAATGATTCCAGTATGCAGAATCTTCGGCTGCGCTCCAACCAAACTCTGGATATCGGCTTTATGAGTAATTTGACCAGTTTGAAGGAGCTCTATCTGGATTGCCCGAATATACGGGGCACGGAGGCACTGTCCGCCTGCGCAAACCTGAATCGGTTTGAACTCCAATTTACTGGAGAACCCCGCTCGATTTCTCTGGACTGTCTGCGAGGCCTGAACTCCCTGCAGAATATTCGGCTGGATAATGTCAGTACGGATTTTGATTTTCTGGAGGATGTGGTTACGCCCAACACGCCCTTCATTGGTCTGGATGTCTCCGGCCCGATTACCGACTGGTCCGGTCTGCGCTTTGTGCCCCGTTTCAGCTATTTAACCGTGGATCAGTGGGAAAACAACGTCGATCAGCTGCTGGATACTATTCGGGATACGCCTATTACAGATCTGCAGCTTTTCGGCTTCAAAAATCTGAAGGTGGAGGATATCCCCACACAGGTTGACAAGCTGCGAATTGATGGGAGCTACATTACTTCACTGGAAGGTTTGCCCTGTACAAATCTGACACAGCTGATGCTGGGAAAATGCTGGTCTCTGCGTTCTCTTGCAGGCGTGGAGCAACTGGAAAAGCTAAAAGAGCTTTATGTGCATGATACGCTTCTATTAACGGACTGGTCTGCTATCTACGGGATGGAGCTGGACAGACTGGAATTGACCCGTCAGTATGTCCTTCCTGATTTTGAGCAGGTTTGCCCGTCGGATAACGGAGTAATTGCCATCCATGATCCTTTTGAAATGACGGATGTAAGCTGCCTGGATGCACTGCCGGATGCCATCGCACAAAAAGGCAGCATCAGCGTGGATGTTATCAGCCGGGAACCCATGAACCTGAATGCATTGTACCGTTTTCAGGGGCATCGCCTGACAGTATCTCCTATGTTGGAAGAACAGGCCGCAGACCTGGTAGACCAGGGGTGCTTTGAATATTACGAAATTGAATATCCGGATGAAAACTGGAATATGGAAGAGATGGAATTTCAGATTTCTTCTTTGGAGGATTTGGATATGCTCCCCAAAGCCCTGCTGAAATATGTCACGGAGCTGAACATTGCGGACGATACCGTCTACTCCATGGACTACAGTCCGGAAATTTGGGTAGAAGAGGGCGGTCCTCAGCTGAGTCTTCGCAAATGGGATACGGATGAAATCATCCCTGTGCGGGGCACCGGCAGTCAGATTGATTTTGACAAGCTGTCCCAGTTGACGGGGCTGCGTGCGCTTCGGCTGTGCGGGCAGAAAATGGACAGTCTGAACGGTATTCAGAATTTGGAAAATCTGAGGGAGTTGACCATCATTGGCTGTGACATCCCGGACTAT
The DNA here is from genome assembly GCA_017440925.1 of Oscillospiraceae bacterium. GTDB lineage: Bacteria > Bacillota > Clostridia > Oscillospirales > Oscillospiraceae > Faecousia. The sequence continues at coordinate 6,479 of JAFSAP010000027.1, forward strand.
TCCGCTCTCTTTGCGGTGGATTCCATAGAGTATCTGCGTCTGGGCGGCAGCAATATCACTTCCATTCAGGGCATCCAGAACCTGGGCAATCTCATGCAGCTTGATTTGCAAACCGCCAATGTGACAGATCTGACCCCACTGGCACAAATGAACTTCTGCCCCAGAGCCTGTGAGGAAGGCTTCTCCCTGCGCCTGCCCCACGCCTGGATGGTGGAGGAGTATCCTGGCGACCTGTCGGCCCTGGCCGCTGTGCCGAAATACGATGAGCTGGATCTCAACGGCTATGCCGACACGGAATGGGTGTCTTATCTTGCCGGGAAAGAGATCGGGGAAGGTCATTTCTCGAGTATGTTTGACCGCCATGATGGACAGGAAAAGCTGGAGCAGCTTGTGGACACGGTGGGCAGCATCGGCTTGCTGGATCTCAGCTGGAACGAAGGAATTATCGACCTGACCTGCCTGACCAAGCTGGAAGGCTTGCAGAGGGTAGTTGTATCTACCAATATGGAAAGCGCCATTCGCAGTCTGGACGGCACTGACTACCAGTTTGAACTGAAAGTAGAAGGGTAACCTATGAGCATTCCTATTTCTGTTGGCGTGACGGGCCACCGGAATCTGCGGCAGGAGGATCTGCCCAGGCTAAGGCAGCTTGTCCGGGACGAGCTGCAAAAATTGCAGAAGCTTTGCCCTGATTCAGAGTTTATCATGGTCAATTCTCTGGCCTCCGGCGCAGATTCTCTCTGCGCCGAGGAGGCTTTGGATCTGGGCTTTCGCCTAGTCTGTCCCCTTCCAGTGGCGGAGGTCGTTTACAAGCAGGACTTTTCGCCGGAAGAACTGACTGTTTTTGAGCGTCTGCGCAGTCAGGCGACCGAGGTCTTTGTTGCGCCGGATACTGAGGACGGCACACCGAATCGGCATTTTCATTTCCGGCAGGCAGGGCTTTATGTTTCCGACCACTGCCATGTGCTTTTGGCTTTGTGGGACGGTTCTGAACCTAAGCCCGGCGGCTGCGGCACTGCTGAAATCGTGGACTATAAGCGGGGCGACGGACGGGATGACGGGTTTGTCATCCATATTCAAACACCCAGAAACGCAGTGCCCAATACAGTACCGCCTTCCGCCCGACTGCTGGAGCCGGAAACCGGCGGCCTTGAGAAACTCCTGAAGGAAACCAACGAATTCAACCGGGACTGCAAAGGAATCACAAAAGAAAAAGCTCTTGTGGATATGCCGGAAAAGCCCAATGTCATCCGCAGTCTGGAACGGTGCTATGCGCGCTCTGCCGCAATTTCCAGAGCGCTGCAAAGGAAATACCTGCATACACTTCGAAATATCGCCCTATTCTGTGTGCTTCTGGTCGTCAGTTATACGCTTTACGATGAAGGCGAACTCATGTGGATGCTTTTCTGCTATGCGGCGGTTCTAATCCTGTATTATTGTGTATACCGCAGAGTCCTTCGCGGGAAATATCACGAAAATTATATTCGTTATCGAATGTTTGCAGAGTCATTGCGTGTGCAGACCTATATGACTGCCATGGGCATCCACGAAAATGTGGCTTGCCATTATGTTTGGAGTCAGAAACAGCAAACACTATGGATTCGTACAGCAATTGGTTCTCTGACCGCAGGAAAAGTGAACGGCAGTATCTCAGCAGACAAGCTATGCGCCACATGGCTGGATTCTCAGCTCGCCTATCACAAATCAGCGTATCAAAGAAATCACCGCAAAGATCGGCTTTGCAGCATGATTACTTCTGCTATGCTGTGTTGCCTTGTCATCCTGTTTGTCGCTGTGCTGGTGCTGGAATATGTTTTCACGGCAATTATGGAAGCTCAGATGCTGGGGATTATTCTGCGGGGCTGGCTAAAAATCCTGTGGAGCGGCATCTCTGCCGTAACACTGTTCGTATCCAGCTATTATGGACAGCTTTCTTATTCCCGAAAATCCGATGACAATGCAGCTATGGAAAGACTCTTCGCAGAGGCATCCCAAAAGTGTCGCAGCGGTAAGAACGACGCAAAAGAAGTGCTCCGCCAGCTTGCCAGAGAAGAAATTATCGAAAACGGCAACTGGGCATCGTACTGCATGGAAAACACCCCGACATTTAGTCTGTAAATAATCTTTGATATCGCTGAAGAAGTGCTGTCGAAGGCAAATAAGTATGGCCATGTTGGCACCGAAATGCCATTATGTGCGATCAATGATCCACGCAAATACAAGCACATCCGCGTAAGCAATCTGTGTTCTGCTGCGAAAGGCTTTTGTATTATCGATCCAAGCGGATACTTAAAAGTATGCAACCATTCGCCTGTCCGCGTTTGCAGATATGACGAACTGGGCAGTCTAAAGGATAATGCATACTGGAATGCATTTCGGCAGAGAGATTACATTCCCGATATGTGCAAGGATTGCGACAGGCGAGACAAATGCGATGGCGGTTGCCGAGAAGCCGCAGATGTATTTCTAGGAAATATTAAGGCTCCCGATCCGCTGTTTGCTAAATAATTCGCAAAAAAGGATTGCGTTCTTTTGGTGCGTCCGCATTAAAAATCCCATAGTCAATTCTCGAAAAAAAGATTGACTATGGGATTTTTGCGTTTATGGATCTGTGCTTACAAAACCGTTTTATCAGTTTGTGGGTACAGATGCGTAAACGGGCTGGGATTGTGAAGGGACTGCTGGTTCCTTTACTTCTGGGTTTCCAATAGGGGTGAAAGCGCCCTGTTGGCACACGATTTTCCGTTGGAAAGTCTAGTGTGTTATACCTTCTGCGACCGCTGACGCTGGAAAGGGGGTGTTTCCTTGCAGAACACACCATTTCCGGTGGCTGCAGAACAGGCGGATTTTGGCGCGCCATGGGCCGAAATTTAGGGTTTGTCATTCAGACAAAATCCGGCTGTTCGGGTGTAGGTGGTGCTGTGAGGCGGAGATGATTTTGAAAAAATCTTTGAAGCGCAGCTGCATCACCGGGGGTGCGGAAGGTATATCACACTCCCGACCTGCAGCAGCACTCGTTTCTTTTTCTGACCGATATCCCCAGCCCAAAAGATGAGTCGCTTCTTCTCCTGAAGCATCTTATCTCCATTGAGTGCAACAACACCAATTACCTTCCATGCGTACTTATGGCTTCTGATTGTATCCCACTCCGCGAGCCGCTGGATCTTGATTCTCTTGTTCTCAAAATCAAAATAAATCTCGCCCCATTCGCCGTCGCAATCTACCCGATACCGGTAGGTTGCGGCGGCATTTTTGTTTTCTGCCTGCTCCAGATTTTCAAGGCTCAAATCTACGATGCGGCACGAACCGTCTTCAATCAGCTGAGCTACCAGCTGATCCAAAGCGGCATGATAGGCAACCTCTGCGCCTTTGTCGGTAGCACCCTTCATAATTCTCTTGCCGATCTCCTGGAACTGGAATTGCTCTTTCTTTGGCATCATTCCGCCGCAGTTACTGCAGATCGCATTGCGGGCCCTCAGTATTGTTTGCTCCCGCCAGGTCAGCTTTTCCATGGCATTCTGGATTGCTTTTCTCTTCCAGTGGTTCCAAACCAAGTGATTCAGACTTCCCTTGCCGTCCGGAATAATGTCTTCCATAATGGCCTGTTCATTCTCATCCCAGTCGATAATCTTTTCTGTCTGACGGGCACGGATACCGATGGCTTCCTGCAAATCGCGCTTTGCTGTTTCCGGTTTGCATCCGGTTTCGTTGCAGAAAATTTCTATTGTTTTGTCCTGGTCCTGGGCATTGGCATTGTAGATCGCAGCTATACGTCGGATGTCCTTGTAGATATCCAGAGACTTCACCTTCCAGGACTCCTGATTCATCCGGAATGTTTTGAATACATCGTAAATGAATTGATGAAGATATGTCAGAAACTTTGCTTCCTTGGCCGGATCAAAGGTAGGGAGTTTCTTCAGAATCAATTCCTGTAGAGCAAGCTTCATATCTAGGAACAGTGCAGGGTCGTAGGGATCCATGCCGTTTCTTCTGATAAACGAATAAACCTTCCCATTGAGCTTATGCTCATAGCCGTGGAAGAAAAAGCTGAGATATAGAAGATTCTTTTCCTGTACTGCCCGGACAAGATACTGATCTGCAACTGCTTCGTTTCTTTGCAGAATCTCTTTTTTCTTTTCCTTATTGATCCGCTTGCTCTTCTCCATGTTCTGCAGCGCATCTTCCATTCCCGGAGGGTTGGGTGTCAGCTGATAAATGTTCTCCGCCTGCCACTTGGTCAGGCCCTGCACATTTTCCTTTTCACTTCCCAGATAGAAGTATCCGAACCGGGAGGTGTACCCTGTCATGTCCCAGGAGTATTCGGACAACAGCTGGATATCTTCCGGTGTCAGTTGAACCGGTTCTTTTTCAATTTCCAATTCCTCACAAGGCATAGGCGCACCTCCCCATGTATTATTCTCGCATCGCGGCTGCAATCAGCGCATCCGGAAGCATGTCTGTCAGATATTCTCCATTGGCATAATCTGCATCGACAATGGCGATGTCCCTGCAGTCACGGGCAATTTGTTTTGCCTTTGCTGCAAGATTCTTATCCAGCGTCCCGCGCTCCACACGCTTATCCAGAGTATCCACGCTCCTGTGATACAGAACGGTGATTGGATCATCTTTCGCCAACTCCCGAAATGCCCGGCCCTGCCGGTTTCCAACCTGCACGCATGTCATTCCATCGTATTCATCCGGGGCCATACCGGTACAGTATTTCTGCCGCCGGGCATTGGTGGTCAGGAAGAATTTTTGACAGATGGGGCACCGTCTGGGAGCATTGCCCACAGCCAAAGCCTCATACAGATTGGAGCGGAACATGCTGGGAAACGACGCATAGTGCATCCGGCGAACGATGCCCTTTTCCTCGGGAACATATTCTACGGATACATTGGAAAAGGCCATCCACTGATCTTTCCGTTCCTCATCCTTGCTGAAGAAGGAATCAAACTTCTGGGAAAAACCTTTGGGATTTCTGGAAATATCTTCATCTGCCAGGGACTCAACCAAAGGGATCAGCGCTTTCCGGAAGTCCCGGATGCCGAAGCCAAGCTGAGCCACCAGACACATCGCCTGGATAAACAGTTCTCCTGTTTCCTTTTTGCGCTCTGTGTAAGCTTTCCTGACCTTCTCCGAAGCAAAGACCTTGGGTAGATTCTCATCGAGCCATGTAAAATCCTGGCCCTCAAACGGTGGCACTTTCCGGAGCAGATCTACCACACGGAATACATTCTTGGAGGCCGTCATCATTCTGCATAAGGTCTTTTGATCGGGATTTCTGTTTTTATTCAGGAAATCCGCCAGTTCCATCATAGGGTCTGTCAGTTCCTGAAGCTCCTCCAGAACGGAATCGGGAAGATTCAAAATATCCAGCGCAATGCTTCCGGTGTCAGCAGCTGTACTTCTAGTTCCATAAGTCTCCTGCTTTTCTTTGTATGACACTGTCAGGAACCGCATGTTCAGCCGCTCCTGCAGGTTCAAGTTCTTCGGCAACGGTCATCGCCTCCTTTTTGTTTATTATAGCAAACACATGTTCTAAAATAAAGGTATTTTTTATGAACGAATCGTAAGTGTCGTGTTATCACGACAGTTTCCTTATCTCGGAATGAATTCTATCAAAAATAAAGTCCGAAATAACGGACTTAATCATTCTAGGCAAATAGAAGCTTTCCTCATAATAATCAGCTGAAACTTCAAAGAATTTTAGACTGTCAGGTTTTTTGATTTTGGCCTGTCGGCTAATTAGACCGTTTTTTGCG
>JAFSAP010000028.1 GCA_017440925.1 Oscillospiraceae bacterium
AACATCGTTCCCAACTCCACCGGCGCTGCCAAGGCTATCGGCCTGGTCATCCCCGAGCTGGACGGCAAGCTGATCGGCGCTGCACAGCGTGTTCCCACCCCCACCGGCTCCAGCACCATGCTGAACGCTGTTGTTGAAGGCACCGTCACTGTTGCTGAGATCAACGCTGCTATGAAGGCTGCTGCCAACGAGTCCTTCGGCTACAACGAGGACGAGATCGTCTCCTCCGACGTTATCGGCATGCGCTTCGGCTCCCTGTTCGATGCTACTCAGACCATGGTCATGGATCTGGGCAACGGCACCACTCAGGTTCAGGTCGTTTCCTGGTACGACAACGAGAACTCCTACACCAGCCAGATGGTCCGCACCATCAAGCACTTCGCTACCCTGCTGTAATTTTTCCGTTGCATATTTGAAAACTGCTGTCCTTCGGGACAGCAGTTTTTTGCTATGGTATTGTTTTTTTCGACAGGATATTCTATAATAAAGTTAATAACAAAAGAGAGGAGCATTTCCATGAAAAAGAAACTGACCGTTCTGATCCTTGCCCTGGTATGCATGCTGATGCTGACCGGATGCTTCTGCAAGCACGAACAGTGGAAGGATGCCACCTGCACCGATCCCAAAACCTGTGCAGAGTGCGGTGAAACTGAGGGTGGGGCACTGGGCCATGTCTGGCTGGCAGCTACCTGCGAAGCACCCAAAACCTGTGAGGTCTGCGGTGTTACCGAGGGTGAAGCAAAGGGCCACGACATTGTGGAAGCAAGCTGCACCGAAGCCAAGCACTGCACCCGCTGCACCATGACCGAAGGGGAAGCACTGGGCCACCAGTGGCTGGATGCCACCACCGAAGCACCCCAGACCTGCTCTGTCTGCGCTGCCACTGAGGGTGAGCGGATCATTACCGATCCCCGGTTTACCACGAATTCTGTAAAGACGCTGCTGGGTAAATGGAAGGCTTCCGTGGAAATGTCCGGCGAGGAAATGGGTCTTGATGTAAGCGTCACCGGTATCACCCTGGATGTGTTCATGCATTTCGGCAATGCCGGCGATCTCTCCTTCTCTGCTCTGCTGAGCGATGAGGATGCATTCTGGGACAGCATCATCAGTGTCTATGTAGAGAGTATGTATGATGAATTTGCTGCACAGGGTCTGAACCGTGAGGAAGCCGATGCCGCCATGAAGCAGGTATACGGCATGGATGTTGAGGAATATCTCAGATCTTCCATGGAAGGTGTCAACATGAATGATATTCTGGCCTCCGTTTATGACCAGGCCGCCATCAGCGGTGTGTACTACATGAAGGACGGCAAGCTTTACTCCGGCAGCAACTGGGAAGGCGCCATGACCGAAGAGCCCTATACTCTGGATGGCGACAAGCTGGTTCTGGACAGCATCAACGAAAGCCTGGGCAAAGATTTGACATTCATCCGGGTAACCGAAGAATAACGCTTTCATTCCCCCGCTGTATCTGCAGCGGGGGTTTTTGTATAAAGTAAGGGCACCCCGGTTGGGGTGCCCAGTTTTTTATTTAGCAGCAGCCGTTGTTGTCATAGCAGCCGTTGCCGCAGCCGCCCCAGTTGCCGCCGTTGTTGCCGCAGCCACCGCCGCAGTTGCAGAACAGAAGCACCAGAATGACGATCCACCACCAGTTGTTGTTCAGGCAGCCGCAAATACCATTGTTATTACCGCACATAAGAGTACCTCCTGGAATTTTCTTGGGGTTTTTCTCCCCTGTTCCATGGTATTCCTCTTGTGGTTTTTTGTGCAGACAGAATGCAGCAATATAAGGATACCGTTACGAATCGGGCAATGGATGCAAGAAGCTATCCGCACCTAAGGCTCGAAATGACAGCCGGGGCACCCGGCTTAGAGTTCCCGGAGGGCATCCACCAGAGCGGTCTTACCGGCGGTCTTTTCGTCCTTGACCTTGATGACCTTGGCCGGGCAACCTGCCACAACAGTGTTGGGGGCAACATCGCCCACCACGATAGCACCGGCAGCCACCACCGCATCGTGACCGATACGGCAGCCCTCAATAACCACGGCATTGGCGCCGATGAGAACATTGTCCTCCACGATGACAGGCGTTGCAGAGGCAGGTTCAATGACACCGGCCAGCACCGCACCGGCGCCCACATGGCAATTTTTGCCCACAGTGGCCCGGCCGCCCAGCACTGCGCCCATATCGATCATGGTGCCCTCACCGACCACAGCGCCGATGTTTAAGATCGCGCCCATCATGATGACCGCATTCTTCCCGATCTCCACCTGTTCCCGGATAATGGCGCCGGGCTCAATCCGGGCAGGAACATTCTTCATATCCAGCATGGGAATGGCGGAATTGCGGCAGTTGTTCTCGATTTCAATGTGCCGGAAGGCATTGGCCTCCAGAACCGGTGCCACATCCTTCCAGTCACCAAAGACGATCTTGCAGCCCTCACCTGCAGGGAATTCCCGGCAGTTGGGGAAGGCAACAGGTGCCTCTTCCCAGACATAGACCTTGACGGGGGTCTTTTTCTCAGAAGTGCGGATGTATTCAATGATTTCCTGTGCGTTCATAGTGTATTCTCCTTTTCCTGCTGTAAATGATTGTTTATCTTGGCATCAAAAGTCTTGCAACCATTCGCCGACTACCATGTCATTCCGAGGAGGGGCAAAGCCCCGACGTGGGAATCTCCTGTTACAATAGAACGATCTGAAAAGCAGATCAACAGACAGCACCAAAACAAGCCATTCATCGAAGGTCTTCCAATTTGTTACTGCATTCCGGGAGATTGCCACGGCCCTTTGGGCCTCGCAATGACAGTAATTATCGATACCCAGCAGCGTATATCCTTCTACTCATATAAACAACCATTTATCTTTATCGTATGTTCCCCATCTTATCATCTTTTCCCATCCATGGCAAGGGAGGAAATTGACACAGGAAAAGAATTGGAGTATAATCACACGAAGACAAATGCTTTGGAGGCGTGGACTATGCAGATTATACAAGACCGCCGGGCACTGCACCGGATCCCCGAACTGGACAAACTCCTGCCGGAGACACTATCCTATCTGAAAACAGCACTTTCGGGGCTGAACTGCCGGGTCTTTTCCCCTATGGATGGGGCGCTCTGCGCTTTCTTTGACTTTGGCGCGAAACGGTCACTGGCCTTCCGGGCAGATATGGATGCCCTGCCCATGGCAGAGCAGAACGAAACCGAATATACCTCCCGGCATCCCGGCATCATGCATGCCTGCGGACATGACGGCCACATGGCCATTTTGCTGGAGCTGGCACGGCGGCTGGATAAAAAACGCAGCCTGCCTCACAACATCCTGCTGGTATTTCAGCCTGCGGAGGAAACCACCGGCGGTGCAAAGGATCTGTGCGAAACCGGAATCTTCCGGGAATACAACGTCCGGGCCATCTTCGGCCTGCACCTGTGGCCGGGACTGCCGAAAGGCTCCGTTGCCAGCCGGAAACTGGAACTGATGGCCCGCTCCTGCGAGGTCAATGTGGATATCTACGGCAAGTCCGCCCACATCGCCAAAGCTGCCGAGGGCATCGACGCTCTGGCTGCCGGAGCTGAATTCTACCGGCGGGCCATGGACATGGAAGCTGCCCTGCCCGGCCATATTTTCCGGCTGCTGAAGTTCGGAAAATTTGAAAGCGGCACCGTCCGCAATGCCTTATCCGCCCACACCCACATGGAGGGCAGTCTCCGGGCTTTCCAGGATGGGGTTTTTGATGGCCTGTGCCAGGGGTTGACCGGTATCGCCCGGGATGTGGAGCAGCTTTTTGGCTGCACCGTGGCCGTTTCCCTGAATGCTGGATATCCTGCTGTCATGAATCCGGAGGAGCTCTATGACCAGGTGAAGCACTGCGCAGACTTTCTGGAGCTGGAATCCCCCTTCATGACCGCCGAGGATTTTGCTTTCTATCAGAGGGCGCTTCCCGGCATGTTCTTCTTCCTGGGCACCGGGGACAGCCCGGCCCTGCACACCAGCAATTTTGACTTCGATGAAACTATTCTGGAGAAAGGCGCTGACTTCTTCGAAACGTTGGCAACTGATTTTGTATGATCCCTCTGAATCATAATTTAAATGCACTGAAGCGGAGCCAGATCCGCACCTTCACCAATCTGGCAAAGGCAACTCCCGGCTGTGTCAGCCTTACCATCGGGGAGCCGGATCTCGACACCCCGGAAGGCATCAAAGCTGCCGCCATAGCCGCCCTGCAGAACAATCAGACCCACTATGCCCCCAATCAGGGAACCCTCGCCCTGCGCAGGAAAATTGCAGAATTTGAAACAAACCGGGGCAATGGGGTAACACCGGAACAGGTGCTTGTCACCATCGGTGCCTGCCAGGCATTGTTCACCGCCCTGTTCGGGGTGCTGAATCCCGGGGAAGAGGTCATTGTCCCCACACCCGGATTTGGCCTGTATGAGAGCATTGCCACCATTGCCGGCGCAAAAACAGTACCGCTGGACATTGCAAAAACCGGATTTCAGATCACAAAAGAAGCTCTGGCTGCCGTGATAACAGAAAAAACCAAGGCTATCGTCATCAACTCTCCCTGCAATCCCACCGGCGTGATCTTCCACGAAGAAAGCCTTGCCGCCGTGAAAGAAGCAGTACTGGGAAAACCCATTTTTATCATCTGCGACAATGTCTACCACGATCTGCGCTATGGGCCCTGCCCCGATCTGAGCCTGGATCCGGCACTGAAGGACCAGCTGATCCTGTGCCAGAGCTTTTCAAAGCCCTGGGCCATGACCGGCTGGCGCATCGGCTATCTTACCTGTCCGGACTATGTCATGGAGCGGCTGCTGCTGCTCAGCGCTGCCACCATCACTGCCGTACCCACATTTTTACAGGAAGCCGCCATTACCGCTCTGGACACCGATCCCGCCCCCATGCGGCAGGAATATGCCTGCCGCCGGAATTACATCACCCAGCGGCTGCGCAGTATGGGCCTCAGCTTCCCGGAGCCGGAGGGCGCTTTCTACGTTTTTGTCAATATTGCAAAATTCGGCATGGATTCCGCAGAGTTCTGCACCCGGATGATCCGGGAAGGCGGCGTGGCTGCCGTTCCCGGCAGCTGTTTTGGTGCCGAGGGCTATATCCGCCTGTCCTACTGTTACAGCATGGAAGAACTGGAAACCGGCCTTGACCGGATGGAAGCCTTTCTTGCCGCACTGTAAGGAGCCGCTATGAAAACACTGATTTTTGGAGGCCGGGTCATTGATCCGGCCAACGGTCTGGACGGACAATATAACCTGCTGCTGGAAGATAGCAAAGTCATCTGGACAGGCACAGACACTCCTGCTGCAGACGAAACCATCGATGCCACCGGAAAGATCGTAACCCCCGGCTTTATCGACATTCACATGCATGAAGACCCGGTAAAAGACGGCAGGATACAGCAGTGTATCTTTCCCATGATGCTGCACCAGGGTGTCACCACTGCGGTGGGCGGAAACTGCGGCGGCAATGTCCATGACCCTGTTGATTATCTGAACATCGTTGACCGGGACGGCGCTGCTGTGAATGTGGCGCTGTACGCAGGCCATGAATATTTCCGCATTGCCGCCGGAGCGGAGGATATCTACGGCGGCTCCACGGAAGTCCAGCGGCAGAAGATGGCAAAAAACATTACCGCTGCGTTGGATGCCGGCTGTGTGGGTATTTCCTTCGGCCTGCGCTATGTTCCCGGTGCGGACAAAGCTGAATTCTTCCGTGCTGCTGCCTGCTGCAAGGAAAGCGGAAAGCCCATCGCTGCCCATGTCCGGGACGACGCAGATGCCGTATTTGCCTCCATTGACGAGGTTTGCGAGGCCGCAAAAACCTACAACCTACCGGTGCAGATCTCCCACATCGGCTCCATGGCCGGCTTCGGCCAGATGGAAGCGGTGCTGGCGCAGATGGATGCTTACCGGGCAAGGGGGTTGGATATGGCCATGGACTGTTATCCCTATTTTGCTTTCTGCACCCGGCTGGGCACTCCCACTTATGATCCCGGCTGGCTGGACAGATATCACTGTGATTACAGTGTGCTGGAATTCTGCGACGGCAAATACCGGGGCCAGCGGGCAACCAGGGAAACTTTCGACGAAATGCGCCGCGACTTTCCCCAGTGTCTGACGGTCTGCTATGTGATGAAGGAGGAAGAGATTCGCCTGGCTTTCCGGCACCCTCACGTGATGCTGGGCAGCGACGGAATCACCGACCTGGGCCGGGGCCATCCCCGGTGCGCCGGTACCTTCCCCCGTCTGATTTCAGAATTCGTGAAACACGGCGACCTGTCCCTTCCGGAGGCCATTGCAAAAATGACTTCCCTGCCTGCCCGGCGGCTTGGCCTGACCAACAAAGGCCATCTGGGTGATGGTGCGGATGCGGACATCACCATTTTCGACTTTAACACCATCCGGGATACCGCGACTTTCGAAGAACCCGCCCTTCCCCCGGAGGGCATTGCCTATGTGCTCATCGGCGGAGAAGTGGTTCTGAAAAATGGCGAAATTTTAAGAACTGACTGTGGAAAAGCGGTCAGAACCTAAGATAACGTTACGTACTTTTCTTACTTCTGTAAGAAAAGTACCAAAAGAACAGTCCAAAGGGGCGCTGAGTTGTCGCGCTCCCGCGCGCCAAAGACGCCCCCTTTGGAAACCCCCGTCCAGCATCGCCGGTAGCGCACAGCATCTTAACCTAAATCCTGTTCCAGCAGAAAATGTTCCGATTTTCTGCTGGAAGTATAGCGCATTCCATATCGGCAGGGCGGGGAGTGCGGAGCCCCCGCCATAAGTAAGATCATACGTCTGAAACTTTCGGTCGTTAAGGTGCTGGGAAGGCACGGCGTTGCGCGCCGGGTGGGGTTTCAAAGGGGCGGGTGGCTTCGATTGCGGGAGCAATCGACTCAACACCGCCCCTTTGCCAGCTTCTTTGGTTACTTTCTTGTCTGGCACAAGAAAGTAACACCGTTATCTTTACCCCTTCTTTCTTGCCAAGCGAAGGAAAGTATGATAATATAAAAGATACGAAATCTTTCCCCGGAGGGCACTATGAAAACTCTGCTCCATATCTGCTGCGCTCCCTGCGCAAACCAACCCATTGAAGTGCTGAGAACCGACGGCATTGAAGTTACCGGCTTCTGGTACAATCCTAACATCCACCCCGTCACGGAATACCGGGCCCGGCGGAACTGCCTGGAAGAATATGCCAAAACCATCGACCTGCCGGTTCTTATGAAAAATGACTATGCCCTGCGGCCCTTTGTCCGTGCTGTTGCAGAAGATATCGGCCACCGCTGCATCAAGTGCTACGAAATGCGGCTGTTCGAGACGGCAAAATCGGCAGCAGAGGGCGGCTTCGACAGCTTCACATCGTCCCTTTTCATCAGTCCCTACCAGAATCACGAGATGATGCGGGAAGTTGCAGAACGGGCAGCCCATGAATACGGGGTGCAGTTCCTGTACCGGGATTTCCGCCCCTACTTTAAGGACGGTCAGAACTTCGCCCGGGAGCATGGCTTCTACATGCAGAAGTACTGCGGCTGTGTCTTTTCTGAGGAAGAACGGTATATCAAGCCGAAAAAGCTGATACCGTAAAGAATACACGGAAAGGTGAATCCCTTTCCCAACCATGGAGTTACCATATTTTCAGGAGGATCTATGTCTAATTTTGAATTTTCCGTACCCTGCCTGTTTGGCCTGGAAGGCCTGGCTGGTGACGAACTGCGCCGTCTGGATATCGAAAACGTCCGGGTGGAAAATGGCCGGGTGCTGTTCTCTGGTGATGCCGCCGCCATGGCAAAGGCAAATGTATGCCTTCGCACCGGCGAACGGGTACTGCTGACCCTGGCCGATTTCAAAGCCACCACCTTCGAAGAACTGTTCCAGGGTGTTTACAAAGCCAACCTGGAGGATTTTATCCCCAAGGACGGCAATTTCCCCGTAAAGGGACACTGCCTGAATTCCCAGCTCATGTCCGAGCCCGACTGCCAGGCCATCATCAAGAAAGCCGCCTCCAAGCGGCTGGGTGAAAAATACGGTGTCAGCTGGCTTCCCGAAACCGGCGCCAAGTACCAGCTCCAGTTTTCCATTATGAATGACCGGGTGCAGCTGTACCTGGATACCTCCGGCCCGGGCCTGCACAAGCGTGGCTACCGGGCAGTGGGTAACGATGCCCCCCTGCGGGAGACTTTGGCCGCCGCCATGGTGCAGCTGACAAAGTACCGGGGCCGGGACTTCATCTGGGATCCTTTCTGCGGCAGCGGTACTATCCCCATTGAGGCCGCTCTCATCGCCAAAAACAAAGCCCCCGGCATGTACCGCAGATTCTCCGGCGAAGCCTTCGCCTGGTGTGATCCTGCTGTTTGGGGCAGGGTTCGGGAAGAGGCCAAGGACAAGGAGTTCCACGGCAACTACCGCATCTTAGGCTCTGACAACGATCCCAAGTGCGTTTCTCTTTCCATGGCCAATGCCCGGAAAGCCGGTGTGGGCGACATTATTGAATTCCGGGATGGCGATGCCACCAAAATGAGTCTGCCTGCAGACACCGGCGTGATCATCTGCAATCCCCCTTACGGCCAGCGGATGGGCGAGCAGAAGGATGCTCAGCGGCTCTATGCCGCTCTGGGCCGTCACCTGAAATTTGCCGACGGCTGGAAGAAATATATCATCACCTCCGAGCCGGAGTTTGAGCATTACTTTGGCCGCCGGGCTGATAAAAAGCGCAAGCTCTATAACGGCATGATCAAGTGCGACTACTATATGTACACTGAAAATAAGAGAAAGAAGTAAAAGGGAAGCGATCATTTCATGAAGCATCTGTTTATCATCAACCCTGCCGCCGGAAGCAAAGACCGCACCGGAGAGTATGCCCCCATGATCCGCAAAGCCTGCAAGCAGCGGAACCTGGATTTCCGGATCGAAATCTCCCGGTATCCCGGCCACTGCCGGGAACTGGCCCGGGCTGCAGCGGAAATCGGAGAGGAAGTCCGGATCTACGCCTGCGGCGGCGACGGCACGCTGAACGAAGTTATGGCCGGTGCAGCAGGCTTCGATAACGCCGCCATTACGGTGCTCTCCACCGGCAGCGGCAACGATTTTGTGAAGCTCTTTGATGATCCCAAAGCCTTCTTTGATCTGGAGCGGCTGCTGGATGCGGAGGAGGTCACCTTTGACCTGATCCGCTGCAATGACGATCTTTCCTTAAACATCTGCTCTGTGGGTCTGGATGCCCGGATCGGCACCGACGTTTCCAATTACAAACGGCTGCCTCTGCTTCACGGCTTCCGGGCCTATGCCGCCTCTACGGTGGTCAATGTCATCCGCGGGATCTCTGAGCATTATGTGGTGGAAGTAAACGGCGAGACCATCGACGATAAGTTTACCTTCATCTGCGTCTGCAACGGCCGGTTCTACGGCGGCGGCTTCAACCCCGTTCCCGAGGCTGACCCCACCGATGGCAAGCTGGATATCCTGCTGGTCAAGCACATCTCCCGTGCCCAGGTGCCGCTGATCATCGGCAAGTACAAAAACGGCCGCTACCGGGAACTGGCGAAAATCGCCCGGTACATAAAGGCAGATTCTATCAAAATCACCTGTGACAAGGAGACTCCCATCAATCTGGATGGTGAACTGCGCACGGCCACCACTGCGGAAATGAAAGTGGCTGAAGAAAAGATCCGCTTCTTCTACCCCAAGGGCCTTACCTGGCAGGCAAAGGAAAAGATATCCATTTAAACTATAGAAAAGAGATTAAATATGCTGTTTAATTCCTATATTTTTGTCCTTCTGTTTTTTCCTCTTTGCCTAACTGGATATTTCCTTTTGAATCATTATAAAAGATACACTTTGGCACAACTGTTTCTCTTTGGCATGTCATTGTGGTTTTATGGATTCTTTAACCCCAGCTATCTGCTGATTATCCTGTTCTCCATTGTAATCAACTATGGATTTACCTGGATTATGGGTAAAACGAAGCAACTCGGATTCAAGCGAGTGATATTAATCACCGCCTTATTGCTGAATATTGGCATTTTATTTTATTACAAATACTACGACTTTTTCCTTTACAATCTAAACATTGTATTTCATACCGACTATACACTGAGAAACATTCTGCTTCCACTGGGTATCAGCTTTTTTACTTTTCAGCAGATTTCCTATATCATCGACGCATATCGCGGGGAGGTACAGCAATACAACTTTCTGCAATATGCTTCCTTTGTTGCGTATTTCCCCCAGCTGATTGCCGGTCCCATTGTAACACATGATGAGCTGATTCCCCAATTTGCTGATCTCAGCAAAAAGGTTTTTCGGTGGGATAATTTCTCTTCCGGTTTGTTCCTGTTTGTTCTGGGTCTGTCCAAAAAAGTATTGATTGCAGACGTTTTCGGTAATGCTGTCAACTGGGGTTTCTCCAACATTGAGGTTCTGGATACGCTTAATGCCGGCTTTGTTATGCTGGCCTATACCATTCAGATTTATTTTGATTTCAGCGGTTACTGTGATATGGCCATTGGTATCGGTAGAATGATGAATATTGACTTGCCTGTCAATTTTGACTCTCCCTACAAAGCACTGACCATCACAGAATTTTGGAGCCGTTGGCACAAAACGCTCACAAGATTTTTCACAAAATATATCTATATCCCTCTGGGTGGAAACCGCAAAGGAAAGCTTCGCACATATCTGCATGTCTTTATTGTGTTTGCCATCAGCGGGCTCTGGCACGGTGCCAACTGGACTTTTATTGTCTGGGGCATATTACACGGTTTGTTCATGGTTATTACCCGTCACTGGAAATCCGGGTTTGATAAGATGAATCCAGTATTGTCCTGGATTATTACATTTTCATTCGTCAATCTAACATGGGTAATTTTCCGGGCTGATGGTATCTCCGAGGCACTGCATTTTTTCCAGAGATTATTCTCCATGGAGTTTTTCGGAACTGTTCACACATCACTGGCAGATTGTTTTAATCTCGCCGATGTTCGGTTCTGGCTTGAGCTGATGCTTCCTGCACACATTATGGGCTATTATCCTAAAGTAATGACTGTTCTCTCCGCTGCAATCGTCATGCCTATTATCCTTTTCTCCAGAAATGCATATCAGTATGCAGAATCATTCCAGCCAACCCGAAAAACCATGCTCATCACAGTTGTTCTTCTGACACTATGTATCATGTCCTTTTCCGGTGTCAGCACATTCCTTTATTTCAACTTCTAGGGGGGCTACAATGGAATATAAAAAATGGGGTATGTCTGTAGTCGCAATCACTTTAATCGTACTTTGTATTTTAGGCAGCATTACAGCGATTATTGACCCCTACTTTCATTATCACAAGCCGCTGGAATCGCTGGAATATCCCATTTATGATGAACGTCATCAAAGTGATGGTATTTTGCGTAATTTTGATTATGATACAATTATAATCGGTTCTTCTATGACTCTAAACTTCAAAACCTCAGAGTTGGATTCTTTCTTTGGAACCAACGCTGTCAAAGTACCTTTGTCTGCCGCCACTTACAATGAAGTAAATAGTAATCTGCAGCGGGCATTTGCCGCAAATCCAAATATTAAAAAGGTTTTTATTGGCCTTGATGGTTTTGCAATAACACGGGATAAAAATGCATTTGCATTTGCTGCAGAGCAATATCCCACTTATTTAACAGACAATTATTTGCTAAATGATGTAAATTATCTTTTTAATAAGCAGGCTTTTGTAACTGGCAGCCTGCGGGTGCTTATGCATACATTACAGAAAAACAAAACTACCAGTTTCGATGAATATGGAAATTATATGGATTTATACCCATTTGGAAAAGAGGCTGTTCTTCTCCATACCGGTGGTAGACAGCCCGCAAACGAAGAGCAACTACTTTCTGAAGAAACAAAACAGATTGTTACTGAAAGTATTCAGAAAAACGTCATCTCTCTGGTTGAACAACATCCTGATGTGCAATTCTACTATTTTTTCCCGCCTGTCAGCATGTACTATTTTTATATGTTAAAACAAAATGGCACATTAAAAGGCGAACTCGAAACTTATAAAATCGCTTCCAATCTTATGCTGCAATGTGATAACATTCATCTCTTCTCTTTTTTCGAAGAACTCGATATGATATCTAACCCTGACAATTACATGGATGCATACCATTATTGTGAGGACATAAACTCCCAAATGCTGGTCTGGATGAGCGAAGGAAGTCACTTGTTGACAAAGGAGAATTATGTGGACTATTGGGATTCTATCTATGAGACGTTTAATAGTTACAACTACGATCCTCTCTTTTAATCCTTAGTATAATACCCCGAATGGAAAACCATTCGGGGTTCTTTTTACTATTGTTTGGGCATATACACATTGATATCCACATCGCCGGGGATGCCGGGAACACGGCCGGAGGCCGTATACTGCCACATCTCCACATGGTAGGGATAGGTCATCCGGTTGGTATACAGGGCCAGCCAGAAGGGGTAGGCTTCCAGCTCATTTAAGTACAGCAAGGTATTGCTCTGGTGCCAGTTGAAGTACACCATAGGGGTAAAGCCCTTTTCCACCATGGTCTTGCAGAAATACTCCTGCAGGGCTGTCAGCGTCCGTGCATCCATCTGTGCGGTGCGGGCATCGGCTGTGGGGATCTCCCAGTCCAGCACGATGGGCATATGCAGCTCATAATCACCCAGCACCTTCAGCATAAAGTCGATCTCTTCGTCCACTTCCTTGATGGTCAGCGCCTGAGAGAAGAAATAGGCGCCGATGGGCATGCCCACTTCCTTTGTTCTTTCCAGATTCTGCTGGATATATTCATCCTCCACCAGCTTGCCGCTTTCATAGCCCCGGTAGCCCAGGCGCAGCATGGCAAAGCGGATCCCGGAATCCTTCACCTGCTGCCAGTCGATATCCCGCTGAAAAGCTGAAACATCCACACCGGGGTAGCTGTCCTGCCGCAGGCAGTAGAGGTAATTGTTCCTGTCATACTGAAAATCCAGGCGGCCATAGGGATTGGCCTCCGGCTCGATGATAGGCTCTATGCTGGGCAGCGTCTCCTCCTGGGCAGCTTCCGCAGACTTCAGCGCCTGGGGATCTTCCGGATCCTCTGCCGGGGCCGTGGGAAGGGTAACGACCTCTGCCTGCTTTTCCACCTGCGCCGCTTCTTCTTTTTCTGCTTTCATATAGGGCAGGCATACCACAATGGTCAACGCCAGGATCACTGCTGACAGCAGGGCGATCACCGCCATGATGGCTTCAGGCCGCACCTTTCGGGGCGGGGCAAGGGGAATTTCCGGCGCTGCCGGCAGCGGCCTGCCTGTTTCCATGGGCATTCCTGCTTCCTGCCAGGCCTGATCCCGCTCCAGGATCTCGTCTGTCATCTCCATCGCCTCAGCTCCTTTCCAAAAAACATCTTTCGACACAGTATACCATACTTTTTCCCTTTGAACAAGGGGAATTCCTGGGAATCCGTGCATTAAGCAAATCTTAAACAATCCGTTAACTTTCTCTATAAGCGGTTGCAATCCCTCTTTTTTGCAATATAATAGAAGCACAGCAAAATTTGCAAAGGTGATTCTCTATGAATGGAATGAGCGGCTGGTTCCGGCAGTTTTCCGCAAAACTGTCTGCCGGACTTCGGGCCTTTATGGCAGGGCGGTACGGCACCGACAGACTGAATATGGTGATCCTGTGCACAGGTCTGGTGGCCAGCATCCTGTCCATGCTGATCCAGGTGCAGCCCATGAATCTGGTTTTCTGGGCGCTGAGCTACGGCCTTATGATCTGGGCCATTTTCCGCAGCCTCTCCCGGAATACCTATAAGCGTTACCAGGAAAACCGGAAGTTCCTGCAGATCTATAATCGCTTTACTGACCGTCAGCACCGCTACTTTGACTGTCCAAAATGCCATCAGACAGTGCGGGTGCCCCGTGGGAAAGGAAAGATCTCCATTACCTGTCCGAAATGCCGGGAAAAGTTTGTAAAAAAGACATAAAAGAATCCTCCGCAGAACCTTCTGCGGAGGATTTCTAGACTGTCAAAAAAGCCTCGCAGAGTTTTCTGCGTAAGCAGAAAATAGAGTTCAAAATATTTTGTGCCAGGGCGTGTACCTGGCACAAAATACATCTCAGGCTGCAAGTGTGGAATTTGTTCGCCTTTGGCGAACAAATTATGCGCGCAGCAGACTGCAAAGAAACTGGTGAAAAAGCCCGAAGGGGTTTTTCACCAAGCTAAAATCCTCCGCAGAACCTTCTGCGGAGGATTTCCATTTACTTCTTGAACAGACCGCCGAGGCCGCCCAGCAGGCTGCCCACCTTGTCCAGGTCGATCTTGGCCTTGATCAGCTCTGCCAGCTGCTTGATCTGGTCATCGGGCAGATCCATGCCTACCAGTTCCTCCACCACAGGGATGGGGTTTTCCTTGAATTGGGACAGCAGTCTGGGATTCTTCTGCAGCTTTTCCAGCAGTTCTTCCACCATATTTTTGATATCCATTTTCCGTTTCCTCCTTGGTCACTTCTGCCTAAAGTGTATCATAGGAGATATTTTTTGTCAATCGATGAACGACTCTCTGGCTTTCCGGCACCCGTCAAGATTTTTTGCAATAAAATCCAAATATTCAGAAAGGATCTGTAGGACTGCATTTCTCAGCAGTTCCTTTTACCTCTTCTTCTATCGTGTTGATGTTGTAAGACACAAACATATTATGTACGGCTTTCTCCAAAAAAACACACCGTTCTATAACAACACTTGTGATTTTATTTTAAACTGAATTACTCATTTTTATAAACTTTGCTGGAACACCACCAACGATTGTATTTTCGGGTACATCTTTAACTACAACCGCACCAGCAGCTGCTTCGCTATTCCTCCCCATAGTGATGCCACCCAAAACCTTAGCCCCACAGTGAACAACCACATTATCTTCCAGAACAGGATTCTCCCTACCATTGTATCCAATAGTCACCTGCTGTTTGATTATGCAATTTTCACCTATTCTTTTAGCGCTGATAATTGTGGAAAACCCGTGCTGAATAAACAGACCGCCTCCAATCTCTTCTGTGTTAATGTATAAACTCTCCATCGGCTTCCACAGAATTCTTGTCACTACATAGTGGATAACGGAACGGATAGCTTTCGGAGGTCTACGGAACCTATGAAGCAGCAAATTCCGGTACTCTGGCTTATAAAGTAATATCCAGTTTAAAGCTGTAAAATTATGTTTTACACTCATAGGATCCATGGCTTTAGAGCAAAACTCTTTCCATCGGCAAAAATCTTTTTCAATGATTTCTCGGTTTGGAGATGTGAGAATAGACAGAAACACCGGTAAAGTTCGGACAAAATTAACAGTTGTAAAAAGAATCCGAAGCTTAGAAACTTCCTGCATAAGTGATCTCTCCTCTTAGTTAAATATATTTTATAATTTAAAATCTATATGTTTATTTTTTATAGCATACATCTCATTATGATTAAATACTTGGTTTTCTTGCTGTGATGGTGGAGGACATGATGAATTCTCCTACCGACAGGCCGCTGCCCCACTTTTCCTCGTATTCCTTTGAGACAGGCTTCTCCTTTATGCAGACTTCCGCAAAGCCTGCTGCCCGGATGAGCCGTTCCAGATCTTCGACCGAAGACGCACCGCTCACTCAGCAGGAATGCATGTTGGGATCATTTTTCATTTCCTCCGGGATCTGCTTCATAATGACGATATCGCAGATGGAGATCCGTCCGCCGGGCTTCAGCACCCGGAAAATCTCCCGGTAGACCCGGCTCTTGTTGGGGGACAGGTTGATGACGCAGTTGGAAATACACACATCAAAGGAATTGTCTGCCGCAGGCAGATTTTCAATTTCTCCCAACCGGAATTCCACGTTCCGGATCCGGTTTTCTTTGGCGATCCGGCGGGAAGTGGAAAGCATTTCCGGTGTCATATCCACACCCACAGCCCTGCCCCGGCGGCCTACCGCAACACCTGCCAGAAAGGTATCCAGCCCTGCGCCGCTGCCCAGGTCGATCACCATTTCCCCGGGTTTCAGGTCAGCCGCCCGAAGGGGATTGCCGCAGCCGAGGCCCAGATTGGCCTCCCCCGGAACAGAGGACAGCTCCTCCGGCGTATAGCCCACAGAGGCAGACATATCCACCGATCCGGTATCGCCGGTGAGGATGGAATCCTCCGGGTGCAGCAGGATCTGGCGGTAATCTGACCGCACCTGGTCATGAATATCCTGGTGTTGGTTCATGGTGTTTCCTTTCCAGGGCTCTGGGCCCCATTAAAATTTTTATTCTTCCGACACTTCTCTGTGGGTTCTTTCACTGATGATATATCTGGGGCGGCCCTTGACTTCCAGATAGATCTTGCCGATATATTCTCCCAGCACGCCGATGCCCACCAGCTGTACCCCCGCCACAAAGCAGATGATGCAGGTCATACTGGCCCAGCCTGCCACCGTCATGCCTCGGATATGCTGAACGATAGACCAGAGCACGCCCAAAAAGCTGATGGCTGCCACAAAAAAGCCCAGCATGGTGATCATCCGCAGAGGCTTGACGCTGAGGCTCGTGATACCGTCGATGGCAAGGTTCAGCATTTTGGACAGGGGATACTTGCTTTCCCCTGCCAACCGTTCCTGCCGGTCATAGTAGACGCTGGTGCTTTTGAAGCCCACCAGCGGAAACATCCCCCGCAGAAACAGGTTGACCTCTCTAAATTCCGAAAAGGCCTGCAGGGCCTGGCTGGAAACCAGACGGTAGTCCGCATGGTTGTAAACACTTTCCACACCAAAGAAACGCAGCAGCTTATAAAAACCCTGGGCCGTTGTACGCTTGAAAAAGGTATCCGTTTCCCGGTTTCTTCGGACGCCGTAGACAATATGACAGCCATCGTGCCAGCAGTCCACCATCTCGTCCATGGCGTTTACATCATCCTGCCCATCGCAGTCAATGGAAATGGTGATGTCGCAGACATCCTTTGCCTCCATGAGGCCGGCCAGCACTGCATTCTGGTGGCCCCGGTTCCGGCTCTGGCGGATACCCAGAAAATGGGTGTCCTCCGCTGCCAGCCGGGAAATGATCTCCCAGGTTTTGTCCCTGGAGCCGTCGTCCACAAACAGAATCCGGCTCTTTTCTGCGATCTTCCCCTCCGCGGCCAACTGCTGCAGCTTGGCAAGAAACTGAGGTGCCGTAATGGGCAGCACTTCTTCCTCATTGTAGCAGGGAATGACAATATATAAAACAGGCAGCATGAATGCCGACCCCTTTCTCTTATGCTTTCGCCTGTATTATACCACAATCTGCCGTCCATTGTACATACCTGGCAGAAAAAACAGGAGCGGCAAAACCGCTCCTGTTTCATTTTAAACTATTACAGCACCAGAGAGGGGGCCGTATACACCCGGGCAGCGTACTCCTGATCCAGCAGGTACAGGCCTCTGGGATCACCGCCGAAGAGCTTGTAGCGGCTGACCATGCTGTCGGCATTTTCCTCTTCTTCCATCTGCTCATCCACAAACCAATCCAGGAACTTCATGGTGCGGTAGTCCCGGGCCTGGTGGGCCTCGTGATAGATGTTGTTGATGAGGGCGGTAACGTAGCGCTCATGCTCTGCAGCAATTTCCAGAGGATCCAGAACGCTGTGGAATTCCTTGTCGGGCTTGCCGATGGCTTCCAGAGTCACCTTCAGACTGTTGATCTGCATGTACTTCATAAAGAGCAGGGCGTGGTCCCGCTCCTCCTGGGCCTGGATCATGTAGTAGTTGTAATAGCCGTCCAGATCCAGCTCCTTGTAATAGTTTGCCATATCCAGATACAGATAGGCGCTGTAGAATTCCTTGTTGATCTGATCATTTAAGAGCGCTGTAACTTTTTCATTCATAACGATACCCCTTTCTTTGGACAAACCGCCGATCCCCGGCATGGGGACCGGCGGCTGCGCGATCACGATGATTTAGAATTTGGGCTTGATAGCCTTATGATAATGGGCGTAGGTACAGGAGGCATTTCTGCTGAGCACCTTGCTCTCTGTGACCTCGCCAATAAACATCATGTGGCTGCCCAGGTCTTTCTTATCCACTACCTTGCAGGAGAACATGGCATTGGCGTTTTCCGTCAGGTAGTAGAGACCGTTGTGGCTGCGCTTGACCGCAGAGAAATTCTCAAACTTATTGACTTCCCGGCCGGTCTGCATGCCGAAATGCTTGATGGTGTCAAAGGGCACATCTTCCGTCAGCACGCTGACGTTGAACACACCGGTGCGCTCAATCATCTCTTTGGTCAGATTCTCGCTCTGGCAGGAGATGGCGAGGCGGGTGGGATTGTTCGCCACCTGTACGGCAGTGTTGATGATGCAGCCGTTGTCCTGATCTTCCTTCGCGGTCAGCACGAATAAGCCATAGCTTAAGTTCCGTGTGGCCGCGGGGTCAACCGCAGGTTCTTCCTGCTTAGCGAAAGTAGCGCTCCAGCAGACCCTTCAGAGCCTTGCCGTGACGGGCCTCGTCGCGGGCCATCTCATGGACGGTGTCGTGGATGGCATCCAGGCCGTTCTTCTTGGCGCAGATGGCCAGATCGGTCTTGCCCTGGGTAGCGCCGAATTCGCAGTCAACACGCCATGCCAGGTTCTCCTTGGTGGTAGCCTTCATGTTGGGCTCCAGATCCTCGCCCAGCAGTTCTGCAAACTTTGCAGCGTGCTCAGCCTCTTCGTAAGCTGCCTTCTCCCAGTACAGGCCGATCTCGGGGTAGCCTTCGCGGTGAGCGATGCGGGCCATGCACAGGTACATACCGACTTCGGAGCACTCGCCCTGGAAGTTAGCCATCAGCTGCTCGAAGATGTACTTCTTGTCAGCCTCGGAGATGTCAGGGTTGTTCTTGACGGTCTTGGCATAGATGCCGTACTCGTGCTCGGCAGCCAGCTTCATCTCGCCCTTCTGCTCCTCGAACTTGGAAGCAGGAACCTTGCAGACGGGGCAGCGGAAATCAGCAGCCAGCTCTTCGGCGGTATGGACATAACCACAAACACTGCAAACAAACTTCTTCATAATAAAATCCTCCAAATAATTTTAATTTCTTTTCTGAATGGGTATTTACGCGGATTGATGCTTTGCCAGGCATTCCCGGCAGGTTCCGAAGAACATGAGCTGACAGAAGTCAACCTGTCCTCCGATGTGCTGTGCCGCTTCGCTGCACAGCCGCTGGGGGGCGTCCATCTGGTGCAGATCCCTGACTGCCGTGCAGCAGTTACAGACAAAATGCACATGGGGCTCGGTGTTGGCGTCAAACCGTTCGATCCCGTGGACAGTTCCAAGGCTTTGGATCACGCCCTGGTCCTTGAACCGGGAGAGGTTGCGGTACACCGTTGCCAGTGAGATGTCCGGATGCTGGGGCTTCAGCATTTCATGCACCATCTCAGCCGAGGGGTGCAAATCCGTTTCGCGCAGGCAGGTAAGGATCGCATTGCGCTTGCGGAACTGTTTGTTGCTGTTTTCCATGGGCACCTCCTGTTCTTATATTTGCGAATCACTCTTATTTACAAATTGAGTATAACATAGCATACTTTCTTTGTCAATAAGAAAATGAGAATTATTTGCATTCCTTTTAAATTATCTATATTACTGAGATCTCTCTGATTTATTTACATAAAAAACAGGGGGCCAGCTGCCCCCTGTTTTCTTATTTTACACCGCGCAGTTCCATAAGGATCTGGTAATATTTCTGTGGATCGGTATCCTGCAGTGCCTGAATCTCCTTAATATATTGCTCATCCAGTTTCCGGAATGCGTTCTCCCGGATTTTTTTCAAGATCCGGTGCAGCGGATACAGAGACGCAAAACCCACAATGATCGCAGGGCTGTCTGGAATGCCAATGGATGTCAGAATCGCAAACAGAATGCAATACCAGAACAGCGCATACACCAGGAAGGTCGGTCCGCCGATAAAATATCCTACCGCCTTGCTGCGCTGTGTCAGCTTCGGAGAATATTTATAAACCTTATACTGGTAACGGATAGGAACAGGAATAGGGATACGCATGAATAGGCCCTCCTTTGGTCGCTGTCACGAAAATCCCGCCGAAGCAGTTCACTTTCAGTATATCACCGGGATGTTTTTTGTCAAGTCTTCATAGGAATCTGCGGAAAGTCCCCGGATTTGGGTAGAATAGCCATTTTTATTCCTGTTTCAGTATCTTAATTTTTCTTGAATTCTTTTTGAAGGGGTGGAACTTTTTTTCTTTATATGGTATAATGTGCTCAAGTATACCATAATGGAGAGACTATATGATCGAATTACTTGCTCCGGCTGGTTCCATGGATGCCCTGCGTGCAGCGGTGCAGAATGGTGCCAATGCCGTTTATCTGGGCTGCGGCCCCTTTAACGCCCGGCAGAGTGCAAAAAACTTCACGCCCCAGACCCTGAAGGATGCAGTGAAATACTGCCACATCCGGGGTGTGGATGTGCATCTGACCCTGAAC
Source organism: Oscillospiraceae bacterium (assembly GCA_017440925.1). GTDB lineage: Bacteria > Bacillota > Clostridia > Oscillospirales > Oscillospiraceae > Faecousia. The sequence continues at coordinate 20,459 of JAFSAP010000028.1, forward strand.
ACCCTGGTTTCCGATAAGGAGATCCCCCAAATCTGCGAGCTGATCCGCCACGCTGCCGCCTGCTGCGTGGACGCCTTCATCGTCCAGGATCTGGGCGTGGTGCAGCTGTGCCGCCAGATCGCTCCCCACATCGCCATCCACGCTTCCACCCAGATGACTGTCCATTCCCTTTCCGGCGTTCAGATGTGCGCCGCCATGGGCATCAAGCGGGTGGTCTTAAGCCGGGAGCTGAGCCGGGAGGAGATTCGCTACATCTGCAGCCATTCCCCCATTGAAATCGAAATCTTTGCCCACGGTGCCCTGTGCATGTGCTACTCCGGCCAGTGTTATATGTCCGCCATGATCGGCGGCAGAAGCGGCAACCGGGGCCGCTGCGCCCAGCCCTGCCGCCAGAGCTACGGCTACACCCACTGGGAAAGCAAATATCCTCTCAGTCTCAAGGATAACTGCCTGGTACACTACCTGCAGGAACTGGAGGAGATGGGCGTCGCCTCCATCAAGCTGGAGGGCCGCATGAAGCGGGCGGAATATGTAGCCACCGTTACCGCCGTCTACCGCAAGGCGCTGGACGAGGGCCAGGCCACAAAGCCCATGATCGAAGCGCTGATGACCGCCTTCAACCGCCAGGGCTTCACCGACGGCTATTATACCCACCGCATTAACCGGAAGATGTTCGGCATCCGGGAAGAAACCAAGGAAGATCCCGAGTGGCTCCAGGCTGCCCGGAATTCCTATGAAGCCGGCGAGACCCAGCTGGTGGATATCTCTTTCCGGGGTGTTGTATCTGTGGACGGCAGTTCTCTCTCCGCCACCGATCCGGAGGGCCGCACCTGCCAGGTGGCCGGCCCCATGCCGGAACTGGCCCGGAATGTACCCCTCACCGGCCAGGCCCTTGCCCAGCGCATTGCCAAGACCGGCGGCACGCCCTACCGCTGCGTGGAAGTCCGCACCCATGTGGATCCCGGCCTCACCATCTCCGCCGCTGCCATCAACGCCATGCGCCGGGATGTGCTGAATCAGCTGACTGCCCTCCGGGCCCGCCGGGAGGATCATCCCATCCGTAAGGCAGCTCCCATTCCCAACCACAAGGGACAGCGGGGGATCCCCGGCCTCACCATTCAGATCACCAGCCGTGACCAGCTGACACCCAAGCTGGTGAACACGGAAACCACCATGCTCTATGTGCCCATCCACATTCTGATGGAGGATGTCAACCTGCTGCAGACCCTGGTGCGCCGGGGCCGTGTGGCTGCCGTGCTGCCCAGAATCGTCCATGACGGAGAACTGCCCAAGATCCAGCACGATCTGGCTGTCCTCAGCGATATGGGCATCCGGGATGTGCTGGTGGGAAATCTGGGCCTGCTGATCCCCGCCCGGGACGCCAAAATGCGGATCCACGGCGATTTTGGTCTGAATATTTTCAATTCTGCATCCATGAATGTGCTGCGGGATCTGCAGCTGGCCTCCGCCACACTGAGCTTTGAAATGACCCTGCCCCAGATCCGGGACGTCAGCAAGGGTGTGAATGCAGAGCTCATCGCCTACGGCCGCCTGCCGCTGATGATAACGGAACACTGCCTGATGAAAAACCGCACCGGCGAATGCTCCTGCCAGACCGGCCCCGCCAAGCTGACGGACAAGACCGGCGCAGAATTTCCCATCATCAAGGATGGCAATACCTGCCGCAGTGTGCTGCTCAACGGCAAGAAGCTGAGCTGGCTGGACCGGCAGCACGACCTGGCAAAGCTGGGCCTGTGGGCCGTGCGTCTGTACTTCACCACAGAAAATCCCCGGGAGGTAGACCGGGTGCTCAATGACTACCTGAACCCCGAAAGCTTTGACCCCGGCGCCTGCACCAGAGGACTGTATTTACGCGGTGTTGAATAACATTCCGGGATGATTGCTGAATGTAACGACAGTAATGTCATTGCGAGAAGGCCTCAACGGCCGACGTGGCAATCTCCTGGCACCATGTTCCCAACTTTTTCGCAGCATCAACGATGATACCGGGAGATTGCCACGTCGCGTGGTACACCACGCTCCTCGCAATGACACGGTTATTCAAGATTCTGCGACTGTTTACAAACGTTCTGTATACGAAAGGATTTATTCCGATGCAACTGATATTGGCATCCGCTTCTCCCCGGCGGCAGGAACTGCTGAAACTCTTCGGCATTCCCTTCTGTGTCCGGGTAGCGGATATTGACGAAACCATGGATGCCCGCAAGGCACCCTTTGAGGAAGTGGCCCGGGTCAGCCGCCGGAAGGCAGAGGCTGTGGCCCATGCCCCGGAAGATGTGGTCATTGCGGCCGACACCATCGTGGTCTGCCAGGGCAGGGTGCTGGGCAAGCCCCATTCGGAAGCCGAAGCCGCCGAAATGCTCCGGCTGCTGTCCGGACGGGATCACCAGGTCATGACCGGCTGTACTGTACTCCGGGGAACACGGTGTGAAAGCTTTACCGAAGTCACCGACCTGCACTTCCGTGTCTTAAGTGAAAAAGAGATCGCCCGGTATATTGCCACCGGCGAGCCCATGGACAAGGCGGGAAGCTACGGTATCCAGGGCGGCGCGGCGCTGTTCTGCGAAAAAATGGCCGGCGACTATTACAACGTTATGGGCCTTCCCGTCTGCCGGCTGGGACAGGTGCTCCGGAAAATCGCACCGGAAATCATGGAGGAATAAGCAATGAGAAAACTTTTCAGCACCAAGGTGCGTATCATTCTGGTGGTGGCGCTGCTGCTGACGGCCGGCCTTGCCATCATGAGCAGTACCGGCACCCAAAGTCTGCCCGGCACCATCGTTCAGGTCATCATGTCTCCCGTCCGGGCCATCGGCAACGCACTGACGGACACTGCCGAACAGTACTACAGCTACATGTTCCAGTATGAAGCCCTGGCTGCGGAAAACGCCGAGCTGAAGGCGGATATTGCCCAGATGGAGGACGTTGCCCGACAGGCTGACTCCGTCAACCGTGAAAACGCCCGTCTGAGGGGCCTTTTGAATCTGAAGGCCACCAACGAGGACTATGAGATGGTGGATGCTTATATCATCGGCTGGAACTCCACCGACTGGAACTCCACCCTCACCATCAACCGGGGCACCACCTCCGGCATTGGCGAGAACATGTGCGCCGTTACCGAAAACGGCCAGGTGGTAGGCCTGGTCACGGAAGCCGGCCCCAACTACGCCATTATCAAGACCATTCTGGACTCCACGCTGGAAATTTCCGGCACCATTTCCGTATCCGGCTACAACGGCATGGTCAGCGGCGGTTACATCGACGGCCACAAGACCTTGCTGAAAATGGAGTACCTGCCCTCTTCCTCTATCCTGCGTAACAACGACCAGGTGGTTACCTCCGGTTCTACCGTGTATCCCCGGGGTCTGATCATCGGCTCCATCGTGGACGCAGGCTTTGAAGAGACTGGCGTTGCCAAGTACGCCCTGCTGCAGCCCGCAACGGAAGTCAACACCCTGGAGCAGGTCTTTATCATCACCAAATACACGACGGATGCTTCTGCCACCGCAGAAACCACCCCCACCGAAACCACTGCCGGGGAAACCACCCCCAACCCATAAGGAGCGCCATGGCAAATCAAAGGAACGCTAACCAAAGACGGCCCTCCGGAGCTTCCGGCTCCCGGAACACCCGCCGGCCGCCGGACCGCCGCCATCAGAATACCCGTCGGCGCAGGAAGCAGGAAAGCAGCTTCCTGTCCGATCTGATCGGGGCCATTCAGAAGCTGCGGCCAAAGCCGGACTTCAAACCGGATTCCGAGGAATTCAATGCTGCGAAATTCCTGTATCTGACCCAGGTGCAGCGGGACCGGTTTCTCAAATGGGGCCTGTATATTGCTTTGATCCTGGGACTGACCATGATCCAGGACGTAATTATGAGCCAGATCACCCTTTTTGAAGGCACCACCGATCTGGCTGTGTGCATCATTCTGCTGATCACCGTCATCGAAGGTGTTGAGATAGGCAGTGTTTTTGTCCTGGCTGCCTCCTGCTTTTTCTATTTCTCGGGCTCTTCTCCCGGCCCCTGGGCTGTGGGCCTGCTGACCTTCCTGGGCATTGGCGCCTGCCTTTTCCGGCAGCTGTTCTGGCACCGGAACCAGGGTTCCATCGTCCTGTGTGCAGGCACTGCACTGATGCTCTATGAGCTTGCCAACTTCGGCATCGGCATCTTCCTGGAACTGACCCGCTGGGACCGGCTTAGCAGCTTCCTGGTCACCGGCCTTATCAGTGTGGCCGTTATGATCCCCCTGTACACCCTTATCAACGCAATCGGTCAAATCGGAGGAAACACATGGAAAGAATAAGCCGGCTCCGCTCTATGATCCTGCTGCTGCTGTTCAGCCTGGTGCTGGTGCTGTATGCCGGAAGACTGTTCTTCCTGCAGATCATCGACACCGACGGCAACACGGATAATACCGCAACCTACACCACTCTGACCACCGTTCGTGCCGCCCGGGGCGATATTCTGGACCGCAACGGCAACGTTCTGGTGGGCAACCGGGCCAGTTACGACCTGGTTTTTAACCACTACGTTATTAAATCCGCCGACAACCGAAACGAATACCTGTACCGCCTGGTGCAGAAATGCAAGGAACTGGGTGTTGAATACCTGGACCACTTCCCCATCACCCGTACCCGTCCCTTTGTCTACACCCTGGATGAATACAACACCGCCTGGCGCGGCTATTTCCAGAACTTTATGCTGGACCGGGATCTTGACTCGGATATTTCCGCCCCCCTGCTGATTGAAAAGCTCCGGGACCGCTATGATATCCCCGAGGAATGGGACGAAGAAATGGCCCGGGCCGTTGTCGGTATTCGCTACGAATTCGACCTTCGCGGCGTTACCTACCTGCCCACCTATACCTTCATCGAGGACGTTTCGGACGAACACCTCAGCGCCATTCTGGAGCTGAATACCCCCGGCCTGATGGTGGAATCCTCCACCGTCCGGGAATACCATACCAAGTACGCCGCCCACATCCTGGGCTATGTGGGTGGTATGGACGACGAGGACTGGAAGAAATACAAAGATCAGGGCTACTCCATGGACGCCTACATCGGTCAGTCCGGCTTTGAGGAAGCCTTCGAGCAGTATCTGCACGGCATCGACGGAACCCGTGTTGACGTGGTTTCCAGAGACGGTACCATCATGAGCCAGTACTACGCCAACAAATATGACGAAGACGGCAATATCGTCGGTAAGCTGTCCCCCGTGGCCGGCAACAACGTGGAAACCACCATCGACCTGGATATCCAGATCGCTGCGGAAAATGCACTGGAAAAGGCAGTCCTGGACATCCGCAACCCGGAAGTCAACAAGACCGTCGGTGAAAAGCAGGGTCATGATGCCCAGGGCGGCGCCGTCATCGTTATGAACTGCAAGACCGGTGAAGTGCTGGCCTGCGCCAGCTATCCCACCTATAACCTGGCCACCATGAACCAGGACTGGGCAGCGATTGAAGCCGATGAATACAAGCCTTTCTTCAACCGTGCCTTCGGCGCGACCTACGCCCCCGGCTCCACCTTCAAGATGGTCACCCTCACCGCCGCCATGAACAACACCAATAAGGATGGCGAGCTGCTGTTCAAGCCGGATGAGACCATCGTGGCCAAGGGTATCTTCACCGAGTACGCGGGCTTCTCTCCCACCTGCATGATCTGGTCTCCCCAGACACCCTATACTCACGGCGAGCTGACCGCTCCCAATGCACTGAAGGTGTCCTGTAACTACTTCTTCTATGAGCTGTCCTCCCGTATGACCATCGAAATGCTGGACGAAACCTCCAAAGGCTATGGCCTGGGCGAGCCCACCGGCATCGAACTTCTGGAAAAGGTAGGCTGGCGAGCCAACCCGGAATCCAAGAAAGCATCCTATACCTCTGCTGTCAACCAGACCTTTACCGCAGGTGACCGTGTTCTGGCCGGCATCGGCCAGTCCGAGAACCGTTTTACCCCCATGCAGCTGGCTGTCTATGCCTCCACCCTTGCCAACAAGGGCACCCGCATGAAGGCCACTTTCCTGAACCGGGTGGTTTCCTCGGACTACCGTACCCTGATCCTGGACAACGAACCGCAAGTGGCCAGCACCATGGACAATGTCTCCTGGCTCACTTGGGAATACATCTTCCAGGGTATGCGGAAAGTTGTCATTGAAAACGGCGGCACCGCCGACGATTTCCTGGGCGGTTTCAATGATGCCAACAACAAAAAGCTGGATTGGCCCTCTGACGGCATCCGCTGGCCCCTGGCAAACGAAGTTACCGTCTATGCCAAGACCGGCACCTCGGAGCACTCCTCCGGCGGCTCTGACCATGGCGCATTCATCTGCTTTGCCCGGCGCAACGAAGTCACCGAACCAGAGGTTGCCATTGCCGTCTTTGGCGAAAAGTGCGCCCACGGTAACTGGCTGGCTCCTGTGGCAGAAGACATTCTGGAAGTCTACTTCGAGCAGGTTTCTGCCAGCGAAGTCTACACCTACGAAAACCAGATCGGTTAATATCAATCGTTCCAGAGAATTTATTGGCAGTCTGAAGCGGACACTTCTGTGTCCGCTTTTTTCTGTTCAAGTCCAGCCCTCACGCCAGATACGCATATTCCTGCCATTATACCGGGAGATTGCACCTAAAGGTATTTCCTTCGGTCACCACGTCACATGGCTGCGCCATGTTCCTCGCAATGACAACGAACTATCGCAGCACACCTAACTTCATATGCGGAATCCTGTCGTGCAGTTTGCCCCTTCCCGGGGGCTGTTTCGTGGGGTTTCCCTCCCGGAAAGCCCTTACAATGGTACCACCATTTACGAGGGAGGAAGGGCAATGCAATGCCAGAAGCTGAAAACCTATATGGAAACGGGAAGGGTGGTTTTTCTGCCGGCCCGGGCCATCCGCCCCAATCCGGCCCAGCCCCGGAAGGTGTTCCGGGAAGAAGCCCTGGAGGAATTGTCAGACTCCATCCGGCGGCACGGGATCCTGCAGCCCCTGTCCGTGCGCCGCAGCGGCACCGGCTATGAGCTCATTGCCGGAGAACGGCGGCTCCGGGCGGCCCAGATGGCAGGACTTTCCGAGATCCCCTGCATCATCATGCAGATGGACAGCCGGGAATCCGGCATGGCTGCCATGATCGAAAACCTGCAGCGGCAGGATCTGGATTTTATCGAGGAAGCCGCAGGAATCGCCAATCTGATGCAGCTGTATGACATGAGCCAGGAGCAGACCGCCCGGATGCTGGGGAAAAGCCAGAGCGCCATTGCCAATAAACTGCGGATCCTGCGCCACAGCGATGCCGTGCTCTCCGCGCTCCGGGAAAGCGGGCTGACGGAACGCCATGCCCGGGCCCTGCTGCGCCTGAACAGCGAAGAAAGGAAGCTTTCTGCCATTTCTGAGATCGTGAAACAGGGCATGAGCGTGGCCCGAACGGAAAAATATGTGGAGGCCCTCCTGTCCCAGCGGTCGGAAAAGCCCCAGAAAGCCAACGTCAGTGCATTTTTAAACAGTCTGACCCAATCCCTGCAGAAGATCCAGCTATCCGGTGTGCAGGCTGTTTCGGAACGCCGGGAAACGGACAGCCAGATCGTTCTGACCATCACCATTCCAAAATAAGAGGACGCACTTGCGTGCGTCCTCTTTTTAAGCGAATTCCTCTAAGATAGCCTCGCAGCCGGCCACGATATCGTCCCAGGTTTCGGAGAAATTACCGGTATACCAGGGATCCGCCACATCGTGGGGAAGCAGGGGCCGGATCTTCTCCGGGTCAGCAGGCAGCATCCGGGCCAGGAACCGGGCATTGCTCCGGTCCATATAGTAGATCCGGTCAAAATGGCGGTAATCCGCCATTGTCACCTGCCGGGCGGCATGACCGCCGCAGGCAACACCATGTTTAGCCATTTCCCGCCGGGCAGGGGGATAGACGGGATTTCCGATCTCCTCCCGGCTGACCGCGGCAGAATCTATCTCAAACCGGTCTGCAAGACCTCTTTTGCGCACCATATCCTTCAGCACATATTCCCCCATGGGACTGCGGCAGATATTGCCGTGGCAAACGAATAGTATCTTTATCATTGCAATCATACTCCTCGATAAACCACGATTTGCTTAGAGCTGCAATCACTTTTCGACTTTTCGGCTTTCGCCGTCATCGTCTTTTATCGTGGCTCTTCGTGGCATATTGTGTTACGCAAAAGTAGTAAATCTGGTAGTACACGGACACAGTTTACTACCGGTCTTACTACTTTTGGCAGACAAACATTTTTAAGCTTCCATAACGCGATCAAATTCGACCTTCGCATCATCGAAATTCAGATGCGTATAGGTATTCAGTGTGACACTGATATCCGAATGCCCCATGATATATTGCAGGGTCTTCGGGCTCATGCCGCTCTTTGCCATATTGGAGCAGAAGGTATGGCGGCATACATGGGGTGTGATCTTCGGAAGCTGAACTTTATAAATGCTGTTATACTTGTTCAGGATATGCTTGAAATAATGCTCCCAGTGGAGGGCGACCATAGGCATCCCGTTCTTATCCAGAAAGAGGAACCCGGTATAGCCGTCAATGATTGGCTCCTGCTTCGGCGCGTTTCGATTATCCATGATCCTCCGGAAACAATCCATAACCTGCTGGCTCATGGGAACATATCGCTCACCGCTCTTGGTTTTTGTATCCTCGATGATATATTCCATGTCCCGCTTTCGCTGTAGCTGGTGATCCACCCGAATCCGCTTTTTCTTGAAATCAATATCCGCAATGGTCAAGCCACAGAATTCCGAAATCCGCAGCCCCGTATTAAACAGAATATAAATTCCATCGTAATACTTGCGGTAGCAGTTGTCTTCTTGGATAAATTTCAGGAATGCCCGTTCCTGTGCACGCGTGATGGCTTCTCTGGTCACGCTATCGTTGACAACCACCGTTGCCAGTTCAAACCCAAAGGGATTTTTGCGGATCAGGTCATCATTGACAGCCATCTCAAAAGCAGGCCGTACAACACCACGGACAGAATGGATCGTGCTGTATCCCCGGCCATCCTTTTGCAGCTTGATCAGCCATGCTTTGGCATCGGACAATTTAACCTTGTCGATACGCATACTGCCGAAGGCTTCTTTTTTCAGAATGCCCTTTACAAAATTATAATTGGCTTGGGTGTTGTGTCGGACATTCACCTTAAGCGACAGGTACTTCTCCACCAGCTCCAACACCGTCATGTTGCCGCCGTTAGGGACGATTTGATTGAACAGATCCTGCTGGATCTGTTTTTCTTTTTCCCGGAGCGACAGTTCCCGTGCTTTGCCAGCCGGTGCCCTGTCGTTCTTATCCAGTCTCCAGCTATAAACGAATTTGATTTCGCCGTTCAGGTCTTTGTATTTATAAGCATATCTTCCGTCTTGACGCTGGCTCTCTCCGTTACGTAAAATGCGGTTTCGGTTATCCCGCCGCTTTTCACTCATAATAACGCTCCTTTCAGTGAAGAGAGCTCCGATATGACAAAAAAAGTATATCATATCGGAGTTCAATTTACTACTTTAACTTTCGGAAATTACCGTTTTCCTATGGCAGAATTACACAGCCGTAGCCAGATCGATGTACTCTTCAAACAGCTTCCGTTTGATCATGGCACGGTTACCGACCATCAGGATGAAGTCTGCGTCTCCATTTTCATCCACAATCTGCCGCATCTTCTTTTCACCAATGTGGAAGTATTCTGCTGCTTCTCGAATGGTTAATGTATATTTCTCCCAAATGGGGATTTCTTTCATAGGCACATATCCTCCTGATATAACATCATCGAAATAATTCGCCGAAAATTTCGGCTAATTTGACATTCATACGTTTTAAGCACGGTTTACGGTATCCTTTCGTTCTTTTTGCGACTGGTCATATGTAGCCAGAACATCTGGCGGAATCGTATCCAGGGTCTTCTGCAAAGCATCCACTATATTTTGCAGGTCATCCAGCTTCTGTACCTTCCGCTCCAATTCCAGCTGACGCAGGACACTGGCTTTACTGCCATCCAGCTCTTTCTTTACCTTGGAAAGCTCACCGCGCAGCTCCTTAGCGACGCGATTCGCCTTCTTCATTTTTGTCATCAATTCCTCAACACCGGGGATATACTCTTCCAGAATGGCTGCGATTTCCGCAGCCTTCTTTTTTGCGTTCAGGGGTGTGAGTTCGGACAACAACTGCACCAATTTTTCTTTCTGACGGGTCAAGTGGGCAGCCTGCTTAAAGAGCCGGGGCGGGATATGGGTACGCCCAGTTTCACTGGCAGATTCCCCGCGCTCGAAGTCCGGATATTTCTTGACCATGTGCTTCCAGAACTCGTCCTGCCACTGGGTCAGCTTTTTCTTGTTGCCTATGACCTCCTTGGCACTGAGCCTGTTATCCTCTGTCAGTGGAACGAAGCACAGGTGCATATGGGGTGTCTTTTCATCCATATGTACCACAGCGGAAAGAAAGGTTTCCGGGTTCTGCTTGTTTGACATGAATTCCATAGCGTAGTCAAAGAAGGCTTTGACTTCATCGGGCTTCTTACCCGCGAAAAACTCCGGGCTGGCGGTGATCAGGGCTTCCACCACGGTTACGCTGTCCTTCCGGACACGGCAGCCAGCTTCCTGGATCATCCGGTCAGACATCGCCCGGTATCTGCCCTTGGGTGTTACCATGTGGAAGTTATATTTGCTGAGATCGGTATGGATATCCGGATTGCTGGCGTACACCTCCTTGGTGCGCTCATTGTGGGCCTCGATACGGCTCACTGTGAGGCCTTTGTATTTCTGAAAGCGAAGGATCGCATACTGAGCCTTACTCATTTTGCTTCACCTCCACAGCTCGTTTGGATAGATATCGACTGCATTCCACAACGACGGCCCGGAAGCTCTGCTTGCAGCTTCGGACACATCTGCGGCACAGGACGTTATGATTGACCCGTCCCATGTCGTTGAGGAAGAAATTAAGTTCCTGCTTGCGCTTTTTTGCCATGCGCGGCATATAGGGTCTCCTTTCGTATAAGTGTTACTTTTCGGGGCGTTTTTGGCGGTTTCCTGCCCCTGTAAGGGGCGTAAATTGGGGGAAGGTATTGAGACAGCATCCCTTCAAAACCGTATAAACTGTTCGGTTTGAGGAAGGGACGAGAAAAAAGTTGCAGCTGGATGGAAAACCAGTGTCCCAAGTGTCCAAGTGTACCGCTCCCAGGACGTTTGGGACGGATGGGACACTTCTTTTTAACCAACTTTCATTTTTTATAGGAAAGGCCGCTGCAACAGCTCAATACCCAGAAATCCCCGTGCCTGTCGCCCACCGGAGATGGTGATCTTGTTGGTGTATTCCAAATTGTAGGTACGCTCATTCTGCTTCAGAAAAGAGGTCATGGTTTTCTGTGCCAGAGGATGCAGGGCATTGTCTTTGCACCAGAGTTCGTATGTTTCATACAGATCTTTGGAGCTGGTCCCGGCATCCGCTTTGAATTGGAAGTAGCCCTGGGATTTCATGAAGTCTACCAGATTGTTTCCGTCTGCCACGGCATTTTCCATGTTGGCCTTGGCCCGGTCGCTGAGGGTAAACTGGTAGTCGTTCCGGATCAGCCTATGCAAGCCTTCCAGCGCCCACAGAAGAATACCCTCTTTTTCGCGGCAGAGCTTTTCTGCAAGGTAAGGATCGTCTTTCCGGTGAGGGTCCCGTTCCTTTGCTTCCAAAATGATCTGCCTGCGGAAGAAGCCAAAGCTGCGGTCGTGAAGGGCTTGCAGCGTCCCATTGCCGAAGGCAAGGAACCGAACCCGGATATCCGCCTGATAGCTTTGCTGTCCCTTCTTCTCCAGATCCATGGGAAGCTCGGCGGTAACGATTGCCTTGATGTTGTTGGTCTGGGTCAGCGCCTCCATCTTCATGTCATCGTCCACCATGACCAGCATATTTTGCAGGTCCGCTCTGGCGAAGGGGCTGTTCTCTACCTTGGCGATGGAGCCGGTTTTCATATTGCTGCCCAGCAAGGATTGCAGGACGATGCCGACTCTGGACTTTCCTTCGCCGCCCTTTCCGGTGAGAAGCAGCATCTTCTGTCCCTTGGTAGAGGGGATCAGACAGTAGCCGAAAAACTCCTGCACTGTGGGAATGTCCTCCGGATGAAGCAGCTGCGACAAGAAGCACAGCCAGTTTTCCGGTGCCGCAGC
>JAFSAP010000029.1 GCA_017440925.1 Oscillospiraceae bacterium
GCCCACTTCCTGGGCGGCCTGCATCTTGAAACGGTCCATAGCCTCACGAGCCTGGGGAATGTTGATCTGGTTGTTGTTAGAGTTGCTCATTTCGATTCTCTCCTTTTGCTTTCTTCGGAAGAACCTGCTTTCCGAAGAAAGCATTTTCTTTCCGTAACCCTAGTTTGACCAAAGCCTAACGATGTATGAATGGATGTTTGCGGCAGGGATGGAAAGCAAAACCTTTTTGTTTTTAAATGTAAAAAACAACAAAACATCCCCCTGTGCAGCTGCACAGGGGGACACATTTGTGTAGATAAGTATATGGTTACAGCATTTCAATAAAGGCTGCCAGCCGGGTCTCGATCTGACCGCTGTCGGAGGTGGAGTAATCGGTCTCCAGCTTCATGTAGGGGATACCCTCCTCCTGGCACATCTTCTGCATCAGGGTGGACTCCACATTGAAGGTATGGCAGGCCTGCAGCACCATTTCCACGACGCCTTCGGCCTTGTACTTCTTCACCATTTCTCTGGTGTTCTCAATGCGGCCTTCGTTGGTGGTCATGACGGAGCAGTGGATCTCCAGGTAACGGTCGGAGATGGCCCGCAGAATGTCGGGAGCATCTTCGTCCACCAGCATCTTCTGGGTACGCTCGCCGCCGCAGTCATCCAGACAGACGATGACGCCGCCGTTCTTCTCAATGGTGGCGCCCACCTTCTGGATGACACCGGTGGAGGGACAGCCGGTCAGGAGAATCCGCTTGGCATCGGGGGAAACAGCCTGTTCGCCCCGGGCAATGGCGGCCTTGACGGAGTCCACCTTGGCCTTATAGCTGGCGGTCTGGGCTTCTACACCGAAGTTGAACATACCCTGTGCCAGAGTGGCCATAACCTCAGTGGACTTCAGGGCAGGGGGGACGGTGCCCTGGAGGGAATACAGCTCACACATATATTTGCGCATTTCGTTTCTCTTCCGGGCAGCTTCTCTCAGCTTTTCATCGGTGATCTCGACACCGTACTTTTCTTCCAGCTTTTCCTTCAGCAGCCTGATTTCTTCGTACCAGATATCCTTGGCATAGGCTCTCTGCTGGCTCTGGGGCAGATGCAGGACATAGGTCTCCTTGATCTCATTGAGAAGCTCGAACATCTTCTTCTTGCCGTCGCAGGTGGTCTCACCCACGATGAAGTCACAGAAATAGGTGTAGGGGCACTTGTCGGTATAGGCAAAGCCATAGCTGGACTTGATCAGGGGGCACAGGTTCTTGGGCAGGACCTTTTCAGCATCTTCGATGGGCTCATTGCTGGTGCCGCACAGACCGACAACGGCAACACCGGCGGCATCGAACAGCTCCAGGGGAGTATAGGAGCAGAACATACCAACCAGATGACCGCCGTTCTGGACATAGTCCTTGACACGGATAAAGCCTGCTTTTCTGGCATCCACAAATTCATCAAAAGACTTGGGCAATTCCAGTATTTTCATAATTGTGCATCCTTTCTCGAATTACATTGTGTCCACAGACACGGAAATCTGTTGTTAGTATAAAATAGGGGGTCGGAATTGTCCAATTATAAATCGATATAAAACGAATGGATCTGTTTGCTGTTGTAATAAGAGAGCGGCTGGGCGCAATCTATATGCAGAACAAATATGTATATTTTGTGAACTAATAAATAGCAAAGATGTATTGAGTTTTGCAATTTCACAAGAAAAAAACGGCATGGTATAATTTTGACAGAAAAATGTTTCAACATTTTCACAAAAATATAGAAAGAAGGAAAACTCTTATGAAGAAGTTCCTCGCTCTGCTGCTGGCTCTGGCCATGGTTCTGTCCCTGGCTGCCTGCGGTGGCTCCGACGCTCCCGCTGCCGAGGCTCCCAAGGCCGATGCTCCCGCCGCAGAAGCCCCCAAGGCTGACGCTCCTGCCGCAGCTCCCGCTGCCTACAAGGACGAGCTGAACATCGCAATCACTGCAAATCCCCCCACGCTGGATGTCCATTTCTCCAACTCCAACATCGTTGGCGGCATCGGCTCCCACATCTACGAGCCCCTGTTCGCAATGAACCAGGAGAACGTTCCCACTCCCGTTCTGGCTGAATCCTATGAGGTCAGCGAAGACGGCACCGTCTACACTATCAAGCTCCGCCAGGGCATCAAGTTCCACAACGGCCAGGAAATGACCGCTGATGACGTTGTTCCCTCCATGGAAAACTGGCTGGTCAAGTCCTCCAAGGCTACCCCCATTGCTGGTACTACCTTCGCCAAGGTCGATGACTATACCATCACCGCAACCCTGCCCGAAGCATACTCCGGTGCTCTGGATATCATGGCCGGTAACGTTCAGTTTGCTGCCATCTATCCCAAGTCTGCTCTGGATGCAGCCGGTGAGGCTGGCATTACGGAGTTTGTCGGCACCGGCCCCTACAAGCTGGCTGAGTGGAAGCAGGATCAGTTTATCCACCTGACCAAGTTTGAAGAGTATCAGCAGCCTGCCGGCGAGTCCTCCGGCTTCACCGGCAAGAAGGAAGCTGCTACCCCCGACATCTACTTCCGCGTTGTCACCGACGAGACCACCCGTGTTGCCGGTGTCCAGACCGGTGAGTACGACATCACCGAAGGCATCTCCCTGGAGCAGTACGAGGCTCTGACCACCGATCCTTCTCTGACCCTGTACACCAAGACCGGCGGTACTCTGAACCTGTTCTTCAACACCACCAAGGGCATCATGGCTAAGGAAGAGATGCGTGACGCTATCATGGCCTGCCTGAACTGCGACGACATCATGATGGCTTCCTACATCAACCCCGGTCTGTACAGCCTGAACCAGGGCTGGATGAACCCTGATTCCGCTACCTGGGGTTCCAAGAACTCTGAGCACTACAACCAGAACAACCCCGCCAAGGCCAAGGAGCTGCTGACCGCTGCCGGCTACGCAGGCGAGAAGATTCTGCTGGTTACCACTCCCGACTATCCCGCTATGTACAATGCAACTCTGGTTGTCCATGCACAGCTGGTTGCTGCAGGTATCAACGCTGAGGTTGAGCAGTACGACTTCGCTACCTTCATGGAGCATCGTGCCAACCCCGATCAGTTCTCCCTGTACATCACTTCCAACAGCTACAACATCCTGCCTGTCACCCTGTCCGTTCTGAACCCCGGCTGGGCCGGTCTGGATGCCGCTGAGGTTCCCGCAGGCATCGCTGCCATCAAGGCTGCTCCCTCCACCGCTGAGGCTGCTGCTGAGTGGCAGGCTCTGGAAGAGTTCCTGTATGACTACGGTGCAGCTTCCGTCCTGGGTCACTACTCCGACGTTTCTGCCACCGCTGTGGGCGTTGAAGGCTTCAACTACTTCAACTTCCCCATCTACTGGAATGTAAAGGTTCCTGCCTAATTTCCAATATCCGCAATACAGGCGGCGGTAACCCCGCCGCCTGTTTTCCCATTTTACTGTGAAGGGAAAGATCCTATGTTATCTTATATCCTGAAACGATTTCTCTCACTGATTCCCACCCTGTTTGTGGTTTCTCTGGTGGTGTTCCTGGTGATCTTCATGATCCCCGGCGGGCCTGCCACAGCCATCCTCGGCATGGAAGCCACGGCAGAAGAACTGGCCGCCCTGAATGCAGAGCTGGGCTTTGACCGTCCCTTCCTGGAGCAGTATTTCTCCTGGCTGGGGGGCGTGTTCCAGGGTGACTGGGGACAGTCCTACTTCCTGGATATGTCTGTTCTGGATGCCATCGGTGAGTATTTTGGCCCTACTCTGAGTCTGGCCATCTATGCGGAGCTGGTTTCCCTGATCCTGGCGATCCCCATGGGCATCATTGCTGCCTACAGACGGGGCAGCCTGGTGGATACCGCTGCTGTCTCCGTGTCTCTGGTGGGTATCGCCCTGCCGGGCTTCCTGCTGTCCATGTTCCTGATGCTGCTGTTCAGCGTCAAGCTGAAGTGGCTGCCGGTTGCGGGCTATCGGGAACTCAGTGAAGGCTTCGGTCAGTTTATTAAGTATCTGACCCTGCCGGCACTGTCCCTGGGACTTGTCCAGGCTGCCTATATCACCCGTATGACCCGATCCTCCATGCTGGATGTGCTGTATATGAACTACATCCGCACTGTCCGGGCCAAGGGTCAGAAGGAAGCCATTGTGGTTCTGGTTTACGGCCTGAAAAATGCAGCACCCACCATTCTGACTGTCATTGGTCAGTCCTTTGGCTCTCTGGTCACCGGTACCATCGTTACTGAGAGTATCTTCAATATTCCCGGCCTGGGCAATCTGACCATGAGCGCCATCAACCGCCGTGACGTGTTCGTCATCCAGGGCGTTGTCCTGTTTGTGACGCTGCTGTATGTGGTGGTAAATCTGGTGGTTGATATTCTTTACGGCTTTGTGGATCCCCGGATCCAGCTGGGCCGGAACGATTAAGGAGGGTTCACTATGGCAAAACAAATGTCTTCTTCCAGTGAAGCCATCCTCCGGGAACAGAAGCAGATCCGCCGGGAGCAGTTCTTCGGCAACAAGGGCATGATCATCGGCCTTGTGATCTTCTCTGTCATCGTTCTGTCCGCTGTGTTTATCCCCATGGTCAATGGTGTGGATCCCAACGTCATGGACGTGGTCAACCGCTTAAAGCCCCCGTCTGCTGAGCATATCTTCGGCACCGATGAATTTGGCCGTGATCTGTTCACCCGTGTGCTGTACGGTGCCAGATCCTCTCTGATCGTCGGCTGTAGTGTGGCATTGCTTTCCTGCTTCTTCGGTACCCTCATCGGCATCTACGCCAGCTACTTTAAGGTGGCCGATGCCGTTCTGATGCGGATCTGTGAAGGCCTGACTGCCATTCCCGGCATCCTGCTGGCCATCGCTCTGATGGCTGCCTTAGGTGCCAGCAATACCAATGTCATCATTGCACTGACCATCGTCTATACCCCAAGTGTTGCCAGAGTTGTCCGCAGCTCTGCGCTGGTGGCCAAGGGACGGCTGTATGTGGAAGCTGCCAAGGTCCAGGGTGCATCTTCTGGCCGTATCCTGTGGAAGCTGATCCTGCCCAATGTCATCTCTCCGCTGACGGTCCAGGCTTCCTATATCTTTGCCCAGGCCATCATTTCCGAGGCTTCTTTGAGCTTCCTGGGTGCCGGTATTCCTGCTCCTGCCGCATCCTGGGGCAATATCCTCCAGAGCAGCAAGTCCATTCTGTCCAAGGCACCCTGGGCGGTGATTTTCCCGGGTCTTGCCGTGGTGCTGTGCGTGCTGAGCCTGAATCTGCTGGGTGACGGTCTGCGTGACTACCTGGATCCCAGAACTGCAGGGAGGAAGAAAAAATGAAACATGATTTTCTGAACAAAGAACCCCTGCTGGAAATCAAGGGCCTGAAGGTCAAATTCCCTGCCCGGAAAAAACTGCTGACTGCCGTGGATGGCGTGGATCTGCAGATCCGGCCCGGTGAGATCGTGGGTGTTGTGGGTGAGTCCGGTTCCGGCAAGAGTGTTATGAGCCAGTCCATCCTCCGGCTGCGGGAGTATGACTCCGCTGTGGAGTATGAAGGCGAGATCCTCTTTGAAGGCAAGGATATTCTGAAGCTGAGCCAGAAGGAGATGCGCAATCTCCGGGGCAACCGGATCGCCGTCATTTTCCAGGATCCCATGACTTCCTTAAGTCCTGTCCATACCGTGGGCAGGCAGATGAGCGAAGTTCTGCTGCTTCACAAGAAGATCAGCAAATCCGCTGCCAAGGAAAAGTGCATTGAGCTGCTGAAGCTGGTTGGCATCGCCAATCCCGAAAACTGCTACAAGAAGTATCCTTACGAGCTGTCCGGCGGTATGCAGCAGCGTGTTATGATCGCCATGGCTCTGGCCTGCGAGCCGGCCCTGCTGATCGCTGATGAACCCACCACCGCTCTGGACGTGACCATTCAGGAGCAGATTCTGAATCTGATCGCCGATCTGAACGAAAAGCTGGGTATGTCCGTGCTGTTCATCACCCATGACCTGGGTGCAATGGCACAGCTCTGCCACAGTGTCCGGGTCATGTATCTGGGCAATCTGGTGGAAGAGGCAGAAACAGAAGAACTGTTTGAAAATCCCCTGCATCCCTATACCAGGGGATTGCTGGACTGCATTCCCCGTCTGGACAGTGTCCGGGGTGAGGAACTGCCCACCATTGAAGGAGTGGTACCTCCTTTGAGCAAGGTGCCTCAGGGCTGCCATTTCTGCACCCGCTGCCCCTATGCTGATGATCGCTGCCGTGCGGAGAATCCTCCCTGCGTGGAGGCAAAACCCGGCCACAAGGTCAAGTGCTGGAAGTTTGTAAATGAAAAGGAGGGCGAGTAATATGAGCGAACCTTTGCTGCAGATCAAAAATCTTCAGAAGAAGTATCCCATTTACGGACCCTTGGGTAAACTGTTTCCCCCGGTGAATCATATGCGTGCCGTGGCAGATGTGAGCCTGAACGTCTACGAAGGTGAGACCTATGGCCTGGTTGGCGAATCCGGCTGCGGTAAGTCCACCACCGGCCGGTCTGTGCTGGGACTGGTGAAACCTGACAGCGGCGAGATCCTGTACAAGGACAGGGATCTGACCAAACTGAGTGATGCTGAGTTCCGTCCTCTGCGCTCTGACCTGCAGATGGTGTTCCAGGACACCCTGTCCTCTCTGAACCCCAGAAGCCGTATTGGTCAGCTGCTGGAAGAACCCATGGTCATTCAGAACATCGGCACGCCTGAAACACGCCGCCAGAAGGTGCTGGATGTGCTGACCATGGTAGGTCTGTCGGAAGAACATTATTTCCGTTATCCCCATGAACTGTCCGGCGGCCAGGTGCAGCGTCTGGGCATTGCCCGGGCTATGATCATCAACCCCAGGCTGATCATCTGTGACGAACCGGTTTCTGCGCTGGACGTTTCCATCCAGTCCCAGATCCTGAACATGCTGACCCAGCTGCAGAAGAAAATGAACCTCAGTCTGCTGTTCATCTCCCATGACATTGGCGTTGTCCGTTACATTTCCCGCCGTATCGGTGTCATGTACCTGGGCACCCTGGTGGAGGAGGCAGAGACGGAGGAACTCTTCTCCAATACCCTGCATCCCTATACCCGGGCCCTGTTTGAATCCATTCCCGATTTCAAGAAGAAGGAACGCAAAGTTTCCCTCTCCGGCGAACTGCCCCAGTATACCGATGATTTCCAGGGCTGCGTGTTCCATACCCGCTGTCCCTATGCCACCGACAAATGCCGCCAGTGTGCTCCCGAAATGAAGGAAGTCAAACCCGGCCACCGTGTTGCCTGCCATCTGATGGATAAATAAACTGTGAAAAAGCCGTCCGAAAGGACGGCTTTTTCGTTTGTGGTAGACTATATACCTATGAAAGCTATGTATGCTACTGACTGAATATGACCTATGGAAGTCCTGTTTTTGCGCTCATATTTCACAGTTCGTTCGGGACACATCTTCTTTACCATCTGGCCTCCGACGGAGCCGGCTTCCCGGGAGGTCAGATGACCGTTGTAGCCGTTGGTCAGGTTGACGCCGACTTCCTGGGCGGCCTGCATCTTGAAACGGTCCATAGCCTCACGAGCCTGGGGAATGTTGATCTGGTTGTTGTTAGAGTTGCTCATTTCGATTCTCTCCTTTTGCTTTCTTCGGAAGAAGCTGCTTTCCGAAGAAAGCATTTTCTTTCCGTAACCCTAGTTTGACCAGAGAAGAATTCTGTATGTGTGTAAGGTTGCGGAAAGAATGGAACAAAATGCCGGTGCTGTTATGATACAGTGCAGTTGAATCAAAGCTTTATATCATATTTCCTTGCAGAGATAGGTCATTTCATTCATTTCGTCTAAAAACAAAGTGCTTTTATCAGAAAGCGTACATAAACCTTTTTTGCAATCCTGCAGTTTTGATGCACTGGATAAGATGCTTGTGCACGCATCTTGATTCTTTCCTTCTTTTCGATTCCGGAAGCAGATTGACAAGATAATGGGCAATTTGTATAATTGATACAATAAACAACGCGATTTTTTGATTTTATTCAGGGAGATGAGCCAGCATGAAGAATATTCGCAGAATGATATCCCCTGCTGCGGCATGGATGGTGGTCCTTCTGCCTCTGCTGATCACGGTCTACTTGCTCTTCTGGTGTCCCGACGATCTGTCCGCCAGACAGACAGGAAAACAGCGCACCTTCGGAGCAACTTATATGACCATGAATAATCCGTATTTCCAGGTGCTGGATACGCAGATCCGGGGACATCTTGAACTCCACGGAGATGTGCTGCTTACCAGAGATGGCGCCATGGATCAGCAGCGGCAAAACCAGGAAATTCAGGAACTGGTGGATGCAGGTGTCTCGGCCATTTTCATGACGCCGGTGGAATGGGATACCTCAAAAGAGGGTCTTCAGATCGCTGCCGATGCCGGAGTGCCGGTGATTGTGGTGGATGCCCCGGTGCAGGCTTCCGAACTTGCAGCCTGCTCAGTTTTGTCCGACAACTATCAGGCAGGTGTTCTGTGTGCCCAGCATTTGCTGTCTGTCCGGGATCATGCCAAAATTCTCTTGCTGGAGCACATCACTGCCCGCTCCGGTGCAGACCGCATCCAGGGGTTCAAGGACACCATCACAGGCCATGAGGGCTTCGAAATCATCGGTTCCGGCGAATCTGACGGTCAGATTGAAAACGCTATGCCGGTGATGGAGCAGCTGCTTGCGACATTTCCGGATGCCGATGTGCTGATGGCGCTGAATGACCCCAGTGCATTTGGCGGACTGGCTGCGATTCAGGGTGCAGACCTTTCGGAGCAGTTTCTTGTGTACAGTGTGGATGGTTCTCCCGAGGGCAAGGCCATGGTCAGCAACGGCTTTCTCACCGCTACCTGCGCCCAGTTCCCCTCAAAAGTTGCGGAAGAGGCAGTACACCAGGCTTATGCCGCCATAAACGGCAGCTGTGAACAGGGTGAAGTCATTGTTCCGGTGGAACTGCTGACAGAAGAAAACATAGATCAATACGGAATCGATGGGTGGCAGTAATGAAAACAGAACGAAATCTGATGAATATTTCCTCAGTGATGTTTGCCCTGAATTTTTCAATTCTGGCCTTTTACTCACTGATCTGCATGACGACCACCTATCGCATCTGCGAATCTTTGGGTGCCCATGATTTTTTGAATACCGTGCGGCAGGTACCCCAATATCCATGGCAGATGCCGGTCCAGTCTCTGAGCCTCTATGTTTTGCTGTGTGGGGTAAGCTTTTTTAAGCGTTTCCGCCCCATTGAGCATTTCCCCTTCCGGGTCACGATTTTCGCCGTGGAAGTCGCACTGTGTGCGGGGATCATCGCCTCTGTGAATTTTTACTACAACGGTGTGGCTCTGCTGGTTCTGGCAGATCTGGTTCACTACATACGCAGCAATAAAATGCGGCTGTGCATCATCGTGATCCTCAGCCTGCTGTTTGCCTTTGGCCGGTATGATATTGTGCAGCAATTTACAAGCGGTATCCCATTTGGTGCCTACCTCGATTTCTACAACCCTATGACCCAGAGTTGGTTTACGGGTCTGGAAAGCCTGATGGTCTGCCTGAACATTTTGCTGTTTGTTCTGTATATGATCCTGCTGTTTACCAGCCAGAAGGATGAAAACGAGCGCATCCGCAAGCTGAATGAACAGCTGAATCAGGCCAACGATCAGCTGCGGGACTATGCCATCAACATGGAACGCATGACCGAGATGCGGGAACGCAACCGCCTGGCCCGGGAGATCCACGATACCCTGGGACACACACTGACCGGCATCATCATGGGCGCCGATGCGGGACTGGCGCTGTTCGATGTGGCGCCGGAGGAATCCAGGAAACGGATAGAGATCGTTGCACAGTCCGCCCGTGACGGACTGACGGACGTACGCCGGTCCATCAAGGCGCTGCGTCCCGATGCATTGGAACGTTCTTCTTTGCCGCAGGCTTTGACGGAACTGGTAGAGAATTTCCGTCTCACCACAGCTGCACAGATCGCCTATTTTCAGGAAACGGAAGAATTGCAGCTGGACCAGGATGAAGAGGATGCACTGTACCGTGTTGTGCAGGAAGGACTGACCAATGCTGTCCGTCACGGCAAATCTGACCGCATTGAGATCCGGATCACCCGGAACGAGGATGTGGTTGCTGTCTTCATTCGGGATAACGGTACAGGCTGTGGGGAGCTGGAGGAAGGCTTTGGATTGCGCCACATGCGGGAACGTCTGGAAATGCTGGGCGGTACCATGTCCTACGGAAATCTGAGCCGGAATGCAGAGGATGGATATACAGGCTTTTTCATTGTGGTACGGTTGCCTGTCAGAAACAGAAGGGAGGATTAGTCTGTGATCAAGGTATTGATTGTAGATGACCAGGAGTTATTTCGTGAGAGTCTGAAGGTTGTGCTGGGTGTCAGTGCAAATATCCGGGTAACCGATGCGGTACCCGGCGTGTCCCAGGCGTTAAAAAGTGCAGAGCAGGAGCGGCCGGATGTGGTGCTCATGGATATCCGTATGCCCGGTATGGATGGTGTTGAGGGAACCAGACTGTTCAAAAAACGCTGGCCCGATGTAAAGATCATTGTCCTGACCACCTTTGATGACGATGAGTATGTATTCGGCGCGCTGAAAAATGGCGCAACCGGATATCTGCTGAAAGGCAGCAGCGTTTCCAAACTGTCCGAAAGCATCCGGATTGCCTATGAAGACGGGGCCATCATCACGCCTGCTGTAGCCACAAAGGTGATCCAGCAGTTTTCAAACATGGCGCAGCACACCTCCCGGCTCCAGGTGGACAAGGAAGCCGTCCGGGATATCAGCAGGGGCGAATGGCAGATCATCCAGACTGTGGGCAGCGGCATGTCCAATAAGGAGATTGCCCAGGAGCTTTGTTTATCCGAAGGAACCGTCCGCAATGCCATCAGCAACATTCTGTTTAAGCTGGGCTTAAGGGACCGTACGCAGCTGGCGATCTGGGCTGTGCAGACCGGGGCGGTGAATCAGCCGCTATGAAAAAACGAATTTGGAAATGGACAGCAGCGGCATTGCTGATTCTGTGCCTTTGTCTGGCTGTCTACGCAGGGAACAGGGAAACAGTGCTCACCATCGGTGTGTATTCCGGAAGCTACTGGAATACTCCCAACGGAAACTGCTATGAAATTCTCGATGAGGCCATTTCTGTTTTTGAAGCATCCCATCCCGGTGTGAAAGTGGAATATGTCAGTGGCATTCCCGCAGGGGACTACAGCGAGTGGTTGGCAGGACGGATCATGATGGGAACAGAACCGGATCTGTACTTTGTACTGCCGGAGGATTTTGATCTGCTGGTGTCTTCCGGGGCTTTGGCACAGCTGGATGAACGGATTGCGGCCGATCCGGAATTTGATACCGTTGTCTACTATGAACCCTGCCTGCGGTCAGGACAGTACGATGGAAAACAGTATACCCTGCCCCACGAAAGTGTGCCCACCATCATGTTTGTCAATAAGACCCTGCTGGAAGAAAATGGCGTCCCCATGCCGGACAATGACTGGACCTGGGAAGATTTCTACAATATCTGCGCTCAGATCACCCATGTGGATTCCCGCCAATACGGTGTGTATGGCTACTCCTGGCTGGATGCCATGTATTCCAATGGTGCATCATTGTTTTCCGAAGATGGCCGCAGCTGCTATCTGGCAGAAGACAAGGTCATGGAAGCCATTGCATTCAGCAAGCGGCTGACGGATCTGAACGAAGGCTATACCGTCTCGACCCGCGACTTTGATGAAGGCAGAGTTGCTTTTTGCCCCCTGCTCTATTCGGAATACCGGGCCTATCAGCCCTACCCCTGGCGGGTGAAGAAATACTCTGCCTTTGCGTGGGATTGCGTCACCATGCCTGCCGGGTCTTCCGGCGGAAATGTTTCTGAAATACATACCATGATGCTGGGAATCAGTTCCCGTACCCACCATGCGGATCTCGCCTGGGAATTCTGCAAACTGCTGTCCATAGATGAGGCTTTGCAGCGCAAGCTCTATACCCATTCCCATGGCATTTCTCCGCTCAGCGCTGTTGCGGAGGATCCCGAACTGCTGCGGCAGATCCACCATGACATTCCCGAAGGAAGCGGTTTCTCTCCGGAAATGATTCACCAGATCATGAGCAATGCCGTAGTGGTACCCCAATTCAACGCATACAGCCAGGCGATGAATATGGCGGAGAATGCAATAAAGAATGCAGCGGGTAATCGGCTTGGACAGAGTGGAATGCTCATTGCAGAAAGTGAGATCAATTATTTCCTGAACAAATCATAACCATTTTGACAGAATAAGGGACTGCCCGGAAAACTTGGGCAGTCCTTTATTTTGCATTTTACACAAATACAACAAAGAGATTTTTATAAATCCGATAGTGTATTTTATAGATTCCAGAAAACATGACAAATGTAATATGAAACAAATGACAAATGACACTGTATGATTTTTTTGTTTTTTGTATTATATAGACAGTTAGTTATTCAAACGCAAGGGCGTAAAAAAAGGGGGCGGGACAATCCGATGTGTACGTATTCTGCTGTTTTCCTGGACATTGACGGAACGCTGCTGGACTCCCGGCACCAGATCATGCCCTGCACGCGCAGTCACCTGCAGTATCTGCAGGGCCGGGGCGTTCCTGTCATTCTGTGTTCTGCCCGGCCTCCCAAGGGAGTGAATCTTGTATCCGAACAGATCGGGCTGAGCGGTCCCACCGCCTGCTACAACGGCGGACTGATCATTGATGAGAACTACACCATACTGCGGGATGTGGGAATCGACATCCGGCTGGCAATGGACTTCAGACGGTTCGCTGCGGAGCGGTTTCCGGATCTGGTGGTAAGCACCTATCTGTACAGTGTCTGGATGGTGGAGGATACGCACCATCCCCTGGTGGAACAGGAGGCGGCAATATCCGGCTGTACCCCTCTGCAGGGGTCCCTGGAACAAATCGCAGCTTCCGCATCCCACATCCATAAGTTTCTGTGCATGGGCGATGCCATGCGGATCCGGGCTCTGGAAAAAGAAACTGCCCTGCATTTCCCTCAGCTGATGGCACTTCGATCCAAATCCACTTATCTGGAAATTCTTCCCCCGGAAAGCACCAAGGGCAGCGCGGCACAGGTACTGCTGGAACATTACGGACTGAACCAAAAGCAGGCCGTGGCATTTGGCGACAGCGATGTGGACGTGGATATGCTGCAGTACTGCGGACTTGGTGTTGCTATGGGCAACGCCCCAAAATCGGTAAAAGAAGCAGCGGACTTTGTGACGGCTTCCAACGACGAGGAGGGCGTTTACATCGCGCTGAACAGCCTGCGGCTGAAAGCACCAGCCGGCAGGAAAATGGAAAAAGTGCGATGATCCTGTAATAGATACAATCAAAGGAGGTTGCATATGGAAGATTCTATCATTCTCCAAATGCGGGATATTACCAAAGTGTTTCCGGGTGTGCGGGCGCTGGACGGCGTAACACTGGAAGTGCGGCGGGGTGAGATCCATTCTATCTGCGGCGAAAACGGCGCAGGAAAATCCACCCTGATGAAAGTCCTGTCTGGTGTCTATCCCTATGGTTCTTATGAAGGCCAGATCATTTACATGGGAGAAGAAGCCCGGTTCAAAAACATCAAGGAATCGGAAAATGCCGGCATCGTCATTATCCATCAGGAACTGACCATGATTCCGGAGCTTTCCATTACCGAAAACATTTTCCTGGGCAATGAGATCGTCAGAAAAGGCCTCATCGACTGGGAGGAAGCCCGTCAGAGAACTGTGGAACTGATGGCGCGCGTGGGTCTGAACCTGAACCCCAACACGCCGATCAAAAACCTGGGTGTGGGCCAGCAGCAGCTGGTGGAAATCGCCAAGGCCCTGTCCAAGAACGTCAAGCTGCTGATTCTGGATGAGCCTACCTCTGCTCTGAACGAGGACGATTCCGCCAATCTGCTGGAGCTGATGCGGGATCTGAAGAGCAAGGACATCACCTGCATCATGATCTCCCACAAGCTGAACGAAATCGCGGCCATCTCCGATGCCGTTACCGTTATCCGTGACGGACGTACCGTGGAGACTTACCCGGTGGAAGCAGGCCATGTGGACGAGGACCGGATCATCAGCTCCATGGTAGGCCGTGCCATCGAAAACCGTTATCCGCCCCATGAATCCCACCCCGGCGAGGTTATCTTTGAGGTATCCGACTGGTGTGTGGAGGATCCCAACGTTCCTGGCAGAATGGTCTGCAAGAACTCCTCCTTCCATGTCCGCGCCGGCGAGGTTGTGGGCTTTGCAGGTCTGATGGGTGCAGGACGGACGGAGCTGATGCGCTCCATCTTTGGACATAATTATGGTGTTTTCCGAGGCGGAACGGTGAGAATGAAGGGTCGGGAGCTCCACATTCCCACCGTCTCCGCAGCTATTGAAGCAGGCATTGCCTACGTTCCCGAAGACCGAAAGAATCTGGGTCTGAATCTGCTGGACAGCATCCGGATGACGATTGTATCTGCCAACCTGAAAGCCATTCTGACCGGCAAGCTGCTGGACTCCGACAAAGAACTGCAGGCTGCTGAGAAGAGCAGAACAGACCTTCTGATCAAGACCAGCTCCGTGAATGCAGGTGTGACCACCCTCTCCGGCGGCAACCAGCAGAAGGTGGTTCTGGGCAAGTGGATGTTTACAGAACCCGAGGTTCTGATTCTGGATGAGCCCACCCGTGGCATCGACGTGGGCGCCAAGTACGAGATCTACCGACTGATCCACCAGATGGCGGATCAGGGCAAGGCAGTGATCCTGGTTTCCTCCGAACTGCCCGAACTGCTGGGTATGTCGGACCGTATCTACACCATCTGCGAAGGCAGTATCACCGGTGAGATCGCCAGCCGCGATGCCAATCAGGAAAAGCTGATGCGGCTCATGACAACCACATCTGATGTAAAGTCATAATGAAGGAAAGGATGAGATCTTCTTATGAAACAGATTAAAAAAGTGCTGGGAGAAGGCCTGCACAAATACACAATGATCATCGCATTGGTTGCACTGGTCATTTTCTTCAACATTGCATCAAATGGCAAAATGATCACCCCCTCCAATTTCCAGAACCTGCTGTCCGGTAATGCCTACGTGCTGATCCTGGCCATCGGCATGCTGATGGTCATTGTCGTCGGCCATATCGACCTGTCCGTCGGCTCCGTTGCCGGCTTCTGCGGCATGGTCATGGCCATTGCATTCCAGACGTGGAACCTGCCCTGGTGGGCAGCCGTGCTGCTGGCCCTGGCCATCGGCGCTCTGGTTGGCGCATGGAACGGCTTCTGGGTGGCAAAAATGGGCATCCCCGGATTTATCACCACCCTGGGCAGCCAGATGATCTTCCGTGGCGCCGTCATTTGGATCTCCCACTCCATCTCTGTTCCCGCTCCCTCCGAACTGAAGTTCTTCGGTGCCGGCCATCTGCCGGAATGGGGCCCCGCCTTTACGGGAATGAACAACTCCACCCTCCTGCTGGGTGTTTTCGCAATCCTCTTCTTCGCTTACTCCCAGATCCGCCAGTATAAGCGTACCAATGTGCTGCGTGGCAGCAAGGAGGCTCTGTGGCCTACTCTGGTTCGCATTGCGCTGATCAGTGTGATCATCGGTTATCTGACCTGGCTGTTCGGCACCGGCCGTCCCGGCACCTCCTTCCCTGTTCCCGGTCTGATCCTGGTGATCCTGGTCATCGTCTACCACATCATTACCGAGAAGACCAGATTCGGTCGCCACATCTACGCCGTCGGCGGCAATAAGAATTCCGCTGCCCTGTCCGGCGTCAACGTGGAGAAGACCTACTTTATGACCATGCTGAACATGTCCTTACTGGCTGCCGTAGCCGGCATCCTGTTCGTAGGCCGCTCCACCGCAGCCGGTCCCTCTGACGGCACCGGCTGGGAGACAGACGCCATCGCAGCCGTCTTCATCGGCGGTGCAGCCGTGTCCGGCGGTGTCGGCACGGTCATGGCCACCATGGTCGGCGGTATGATCATGGCAGTTCTGAACTCCGGTCTGATGCTGCTGGGTGTTGGTGCTGACAAGACCCAGGTCATCAAGGGTCTGGTTCTGCTGGCAGCCGTTGCCTTCGACGTTTACAACAAGCGTCCCGGCCATGTCTCCATCACCAAGCGCCTGTTCAACCTGAACAAGGCAGAAAACAAAGAAGGTTCCCCTGCTGAGAAAAAATAAAAGCAGGGCCTTAATAAAAACAAATACACAATCATAGGAGGAAACAAACAATGAAAAAACTGTTCGCATTGCTCCTGGCTCTGGTCATGGTTCTGTCCCTGACCGCCTGCGGCGGCGGCCGTACCGAGACCGCAGCTCCCGCAGAAAAGCCCGCTGAAAACAACGCAGCTGCCCCCGAAGCACCCGCTGCAGCCGGCATCGAAGCCGGTGCTACCGTTGGTGTCTCCCTGCCCTGGCTGGGCACCCAGAACTGGAAGGAAGCTGAAGAAATGTTCAAGACCGAGCTGGAAGCAGCCGGCTTCAAGCCCCTGATCCAGGCCGCTGACAACAAAGTTCCTCAGCAGCAGCAGCAGATCGAATCCATGATCCAGAACGGTGCAAAGGTCATCGTTGTCGGCCCCATCGACGGCACTCAGCTGGGCGCAGTCCTGGAAGAGGCTAAGGCTGCCGGTGTCTACGTCATCGGTTATGACCGTCTGCTGGAAAACACCACCGGTGTTGATGCTGTTGTTCAGTTCGGCTCTGTGCAGACCGGCGTTCTGCAGGCTGAGGCTCTGCTGGCAGGTCTGAAGGAAATGAAGGGCGAAGGCCCCTGGAACATCGAGCTGTTCGGCGGCGGCCCCGCTGAC
>JAFSAP010000030.1 GCA_017440925.1 Oscillospiraceae bacterium
CTAAGCGGTAGTAATAACACAGTACGAACTTTTTTCGGAGGTAGGATTTCGGATTGACAGGAGAAATCATAAGTGCTATATTTTTCTTATGAAGTGTCTGCACGAGCAGACCGGAAAGGAGCTTAAAAGTATGATTGTTCGCGAGGTCGAGACCTTCTAACTGAATATGGGCGTCTATAAAGATGGGGGTTCAGACCTCCTGATTTGGTGCGCCGTTTTTAAGTGACTTTCGGATATATGGTAACCGCAGGATGCAGCCATGGACGAGAGCTGCTTTGCTGCGGTATTTTTGCGCCCATTTTCAGTTTTAAACCTTAACAAAAAAAATTCAGAGGAATGACAAACATGAATATTATCAATTTTTTCGAGAATGAACATCAGGCAATGCTGATGGAAAAGATCAGCCAATGTGATTGGAGCGCCGCCCGGTTTCTGGTGGAACTGCTGCAAAAAGGTACTTTCCGAGAAACTCTGGGCGGCTGGGGCGAGCTGTATCTGCTGATGGATGGCGAGAATCTGGTGTCCTTCGCTACTTCCAGTGGTCAGGATGCGGTCCGGGACGAAAGCCTGACGCCTTGGATCGGTTTTGTATACACAGCGCCGGAGTATCGGGGCCACCGCCATGCGGGGAAGATTCTGACACATGCGGAAGTACAGGCCGCAAACCGTGGTTACAGTAAGATCTATATTGCCACCGATCATGTGGGTCTTTATGAAAAGTATGGCTATGTCTATCAGGAAAACCGCATCGACTGCTGGGGCAGCGATCAGCGGGTGCTGTATAAGAATTTGGAGGTTAAAATGAGAAGCATCAAATCTATGGAAGAAAAGTATCTGCTTCCCTCGCTGGAGCTGGTGGAAACCGTTTTTACTGAGCACTCCGATGCGGAAGAAGGAAAACTGGTCCGCCGCTTGGTAGAGGAGATCCGCAGCAAGCGGTTTTACCTGCCGGAACTGGAGCTGATCATGGTGGATGAAAATGATGAGGTTATCGGTTATGTGAATTTCGCCCGGTTCCACCTGGAGGGGCGCTACGAAAACGAACTGCTGCTCCTGTCCCCGGTGGCTGTGAAAACGCAGCTTCAGCGCCAACATATTTCCAAGGAGCTGATCGAATACGGCTTTGAAAGGGCAAAGGAAATGGGCTACAAAGCAGTCATCGTGGAGGGCAATCCCATGAATTACCGCAGCCGTGGCTTCGTTACCTCCGCTGACTACGGCATCACTGCTCATGAATCCGTGGGCCTACCCGCCCCGGAGTGCCTGATGGTTAAAGAACTGGTTCCCGGCGGTCTGGATGGGATCAAGGGAGTGGTTTCTTATGCTGACTACGATTGCCTTCGTTGAAACAAAGCGGCTGATTCTTCGCCGCTTCCGGGAGAGCGATTTACAGGATTTGCATGAATATCTGTCTGATCCCGAAGTGGTAGCCTTTGAGCCATACAAACCGCAGACCCTGGAAGAAGTCCGTGGGAATCTGGCATGGCGGATATCCACAGAGGAAATGATCGCCGTGGAGCTGAAAGAAACAGGCAAGCTGATCGGAAATGTGTATCTGGGCAAAAGGGATTTTGATTCTATAGAAATCGGGTTCGTTTTCAACGGCAAATATCAGCATCATGGTTATGCCGCGGAAAGCTGTGAGAAACTGATCGATCTTGCCTTTGCTGCCGGTGTACACAGAATCTATGCCGAGTGTGATCCCGAAAATCAAAGCTCCTGGCGGCTGCTGGAACGGCTTGGTTTTTCCAGGGAAGCGCACCTGCGGCAAAATGTGTACTTCTGGAAGGATGCAGAAGGTAATCCGATTTGGAAGGATACCTATGTTTATGCACGCTTGAATTCATGAAAAAATATGGAGGTTATGCATGGAAGTAAGAATGAACACCCTGACTCCTGAACTGTTTCTTGCCCTGTACCAGTCCGTTGGTTGGGAACCGCCGTGTATCGAGCAGGTAAGAACCGCACTAAAAAATACCATTGCAACCTTCACCTGTTACGATGGGGACCGGCCTGTGGGAATGGTCAGAGTGATCGGTGATGGTGGGATGTCTTTCTACATCAAGGATTTCGCAGTAGTCCCTGCCTATCAGGGGAAAGGCATCGGGAAACAACTTATGCGGGCATTGGAGCAATTTGTAAAAGAATGTAAGCCTCTGGATTGGGCTGTCAGTCTGGAACTGATCAGCTCCAAAGAAGCAGTCAATTTCTATAAGAAATACGGATTTGAAGAACGCCCCTGCGATTGGGACGGCCCGGGAATGTTCAAAATGATTCGGTAAGCAGCCGATCCACGCCACAAAAAACGCTTGAATTTACGAACACTTGTGCTATAATTGTGTTATCGAAAATTTAATTTGACGGAGGATACAAAAAATGAGACTTGACGGTTTCGGTTTGTTTGTGGACGATATGCCCACCATGGTTCGATTTTACCGTGATGTTCTGGGATTTGAAATCAAAGAGGGCGAAGATGCAATCAATGTTTACCTGATCAAGGATGGTACCCTCTTTATGCTGTACGAGCGGAAGAATTTTGAGAAAATGACCAGCCGGAAGTATGAGTATCTGAAAGGCTTAAATGGTCATTTTGAGATTGCGCTGTATGTGGATACCTTCGAGGAA
>JAFSAP010000031.1 GCA_017440925.1 Oscillospiraceae bacterium
CCTCTGCCCAGCACATTCTGGGCACTGATCAGATGGGTCGTGACATTTGGAGCCGTATCCTCTACGGCGGCCGGATTTCCATCATCGTCGGTCTGGGCTCCGCCCTGGGCGCTGCTCTGGTGGGTGTTGTTCTGGGCCTGTATGTGGGCTACAAGGGCGGACTGCTTGACAATCTGCTGATCAAGATCTCTGATATTTTCCAGTCTATCCCCCAGATGGTACTGATCATCATCATCGTGGCACTGGTTGGCCAGAGTATGGAAAATTTGATCATCATCTTTATCCTCACCGGCTGGCCCGGCATGTACCGTATGACCCGTTCCAAGGTTCTATCTCTCAAGCAGCAGGAATTTGTCCAGGCTCTGCGGGCTTTCGGTATCTCCGATGTAAAGATCGCCTTCAAGCACCTGCTGCCCAACTGCCTGGGTCCCGTGGTGGTTAACATCACCCTGTCCACTGCTATGTTCATTCTGCAGGAAGCATCCCTGTCCGTGCTGGGTTACGGTGTTCCCATGGAAATCGCTACCTGGGGCAACATCATCAACGTCATCACCAACGGCGGCACCATTCGTTTTGACTGGCTTCAGTACTGGTGGATGTGGCTGCCCTGCGCAATTATGCTGATCCTGTTCGTTCTGTCCATCAACTTTATCGGTGACGGTCTGCGCGACGCATCCGATCCCACTCAGATTGGTTAAGAGGTGAGAGACATGGCTGAAAAGAATAATGATGTTGTCTTAAGTGTAAAAGACCTGCATGTCTATTTCTACACCAACCAGAGATGCAACAAGGTCATCCGTGGTGTCAGCTTTGACATCAAGCGCGGCAGAACCCTGTGCGTGGTCGGTGAATCCGGCTGCGGCAAGTCCGTTACTGCCAACTCCATCCTCCGTCTGCTGCCCGAACTGAGCCGCATCGAGGAAGGTTCCATTACTTACTACAAGGAAGATGGCTCCGAGATCCGTCTGGATCAGCTGGAAAAGAACGGCAAGCAGATGCGTAAGCTCCGCGGCGAAGATATCGCCATCATCTTCCAGGATCCCATGACCGCTCTGAACCCGGTCTATACCGTTGGTCATCAGATCGAGGAGATGCTGAAAGAACACAAGAAGGGCATGTCCAAGGAAGAGTATAAGGCAGCTGCCATTGAGGATCTGGCGGACATGGGCATTCCTGCTCCCGATATCCGCTACGGCGAGTATCCCCACCAGTTCTCCGGCGGTATGCGCCAGCGTTCCATGATCGCTATGGGCATGTCCTGCGAGCCCAAGATCCTGCTGGCTGACGAACCCACCACCGCACTGGACGTTACCATTTCTGCCCAGATCTTCGATCTGATGAACAATCTGAAGAAGGAACATAACACCGCCATCATGATGATCACCCACAACATGGGTGTCGTGGCGGAAATGGCCGACGAAGTGGCTGTTATGTACATGGGCAATATTGTGGAGTACGGCCCCGTGGAGAAGATCTTCACCAACCCCTCCCATCCCTATACCAAGGCACTGCTGCGCTCCATTCCCGTTCTGGGCAAGGGCAAGAATCAGCAGCTGGAACCCATCCGTGGTTCCACGCCCGATCCTTTCCACCGTCCCAAGGGCTGCCAGTTCTGCCCCCGCTGCGACTTCGCCTGCGAGCGCTGCCAGAACGAGATGCCTCCCGAAGAGTGGGTCACCGAGGGCCATTACGTTCGCTGCTTCAATTATAAGGAGGTAACGGCAAGTGGAAAATAAGGAAAAAGAAGTACTGTTAAAGGTACGCAATGCCAAAACATATTTCCCCATCAAAAAGGGCCTCATGAAGCGCACTGTGGGCTATGTCAAGGCCGTTGACGATATCAGCCTGGATGTTTACAAGGGTGAGACCCTGGGCCTGGTTGGTGAGTCCGGCTGCGGCAAGACCACCCTGGGCAAGTCCATCCTGCAGCTGGTGCCCATCACCGACGGCAGCATGGAGTACAAGTTTGAAGACGGCTACAAGAACCTGCGGGAACTGTCCCGCAAGGAGATCGACAATGCCCGCCAGAAGATCCAGATCGTGTTCCAGGATCCCTACTCTTCTCTGAATCCTGCTTTCACCATCTTCGGTTCTCTGGAAGATCCGCTGATCAAGTTCGGCATGAAGAACAAGGATGACCGCATCAAGAAGATCGGTGATCTGCTGGAATCCGTCAACCTGCCCCGGGACTACATGACCCGGTACCCCAACGAGTTCTCCGGCGGCCAGCGCCAGCGTATCGGCATCGCCCGCGCCCTGTCTGTCAATCCTGAACTGATCATCTGTGATGAAGCCGTTTCCGCTCTGGACGTTTCCATCCAGGCCCAGGTTCTGAAACTTCTGAACCAGCTGAAGGAAGAGTACAAGCTGACTTACATCTTCATCACCCATGACCTGTCCGTCGTGGAATACCTGGCAGACCGTATTGCTGTTATGTACCTGGGCCGTGTTGTGGAGCTGACCACTTCTGAGGAACTGTTCGCCAACACCCTGCATCCTTACACCAAGGCTCTGCTGTCCGCCATCCCTGTTGCAGATGTGAACCAGACCAAGAAGCGCATTCCCCTCCAGGGCGACGTGCCTTCTCCCGCCAATCCCCCCAGCGGCTGTACGTTCCATCCCCGCTGCCCCGAGGTCTGCGAGAAGTGCAAGACGGAACGGCCCATGCTGGAGGAGTACATCATTGATGGTGTCAGCCACTTTGTTTCCTGCCATAAGGTGAAGGAAGAACTGGCTGCCAAGGGCATCCTTCCCGTGGTGAAGGAATAAGCAGGAGGAAAAGTCATGAGCAGAGATATTCTGGATTTCAAGGGCGTGATCCCTGCGGTTCTGTCCGTATTTGATAAGGACGAAAACCTGGATGAGCAGGGAACCCGGGAATTTATCCGCCATCTGCTGAGCTATGATATCGGTGGCCTGTATGTCACTGGCTCCACCGGTGAAACCTGGCTGATGACCGCAGAAGAGCGGATGCGTCAGCTGGAGATCACCATGGAAGAGGTTGGCAACAAGGTGCCTGTGGTGGTCCATGTGGGCGCTATGTCCACCCGGGAGGCCATTCGGCTTGCCAAGCATGCCGAAAGCCTGGGTGCTGCCGGTGTCTCCAGTGTGCCCCCCTTCTACTTCAAGTACAATCCCGATCAGATCTACCACTACTACAAAGATGTGGCCGAGGCTACCAGCCTTCCCATGATCGTTTACAACATTCCCCTGGCTGGTATGATGACGGTGGATCAGATCATCCGCCTGTCTGAAATTGAGAATGTCAAGGGTGTGAAGTACACCGGTACTGCCCTGTATGAAGTCATGCAGATCAAGGAGGGCTGCAAGCCCGGATTCCTGGTCTATGGCGGCTGTGATGAATTGGGCAGCTCCAACATCTCCCTGGGTGTGGATGGTGTCATTGGTTCCTTCTACAATGTGATCCCCGACCTGTATGGCCGGATCTGGAATGCGGTAAAGGCGTCGGATATTCCTGCGGCTACTGCCCTTCAGCGCAGCGCTGTTCATGTGATCTTTGCGGGTATCCGCAGCGGCAGCATGATGGCCTGCATGAAGGTCTGGCTGAGAGCTGCAGGCATCCCTGCCGGCTGGTCCCGCCGTCCTTTCTCCAACTTTACGGAGGAAGAGGAGCAGAAGCTGGTGGCCGAACTGGTGGCCATTGACGAAGCCGACGGCATCGGTCTGGATATCGTCAAACGGATCAAAAGATAATTTTATGAAAAAAGCAGCCGGTTCCCGGCTGCTTTTTTGTGCACGAAAAGGGCTCATTTCTGAAGAAATGAGCCCTTTTGAATATATTGAAAGGAGAATTATTTTGCAGCCTTACGCTGGAAGAACTTAACAGTTTCTACAACAGGGATAACCAGAACAGCCAGACCCATTGCGATGGCGTACTCGGTGACGCCGATGGGCATGAACCCGAAGGCGTTGGCCAGGAAGGGAACTTCCAGCAGCAGGGTGGTCAGGATCAGAGAGCCGATCATGGCAGCCCACAGAACCTTGTTCTGGGTTTTCAGAGAGAAGACAGACTTTCTCTGGGAACGCAGGTTGAAGGAGTGGAAGATCTCACACATGGACATGGTGAGGAAGGCCATGGTCATGCCGTGCTCGGAAAGACCGACTGCCCGGAGGGCGGCAAAGGAGCCGACTTCGGGATCCAGAATGGAGCCGATGATATAGGAGACGATGGTCAGCAGAGTGACAAGAACGCCCTGATATGCGATGTCGAAGAACAGACCGCCGGCAAAGATGCCTTCCTTGGAATCACGGGGAGGACGGTTCATGGTGTCGGGCTCAGCTTCTTCCATACCCAGAGCCAGGGCGGGGAAGCAGTCAGTGACCAGGTTGATGAACAGCAGGTGGACAGGGTTCAGCAGAATGAAGCCCATCAAGGTTGCAGAGAAGACACCCAGAACCTCGGACATGTTGGAGGCCAGCAGGAACTGAATGGCCTTACGGATGTTGTCGTAAATGCGGCGGCCTTCACCGACAGCGGCAACGATGGTTGCGAAGTTGTCGTCAGCCAGAACCATGTCGGCAACGTTCTTGGTAACATCGGTACCGGTGATGCCCATACCGACACCGATATCGGCAGCCTTGATAGAGGGGGCATCGTTAACGCCGTCGCCGGTCATGGCAGCGATGGCATCGTTTGCCTTCCATGCGGTGACGATGCGGGTCTTGTGCTCGGGCTGTACGCGGGCGTATACACCGTACTTCTTGACAGCTTCGCAGATCTCACTGTCGGGGATATCGTTCAGCTCGGCACCGGTGATGGCCTCGGAAGCGTCCTTGATGATGCCCAGTTCCTTGGCAATGGCAACGGCGGTGTCCTTGTGGTCACCGGTGATCATGACGGCACGGATACCGGCAGCGCGGCAGTCTTCGATAGCAGCCTTGACTTCGGGACGGACGGGATCAATCATACCGGTCAGACCCAGGAATACCAGATCCTGCTCCAGAAATTCGGGTTCGTTGCTCTCTGGCTTAGCTGCCCAGTCGCGCTTTGCAGCAGCCAGAACACGCAGAGCCTTGTCGGCCATGGCTTTGTTGGCAGCCATGATCTCGGCACGCTTCTCCCCGGTCATGGGCTTGGACTCGCCGTTCTCATAATAGTATGCGCAGCGGGCCAGAACCACGTCGGGGCCGCCCTTGGTGTACTGCACAAAGGAACCACCCAGGTCGTGAACGGTGGACATCATCTTACGGCCGGAATCGAAGGGCGCTTCGTCCACACGGGGAGTGGCAGCTTCCAGATCCTGCTTCTTGAGCCCTGCGGAGTAAGCGAAGTTCACCAGAGCGCACTCGGTGGGTTCACCTTCGGCCTGGTTTTCTGCATTCAGATTGGCATCGGAGCACAGGGCCATGGCAGTGGCAACCAGATTGGTTTCACCCACATGGTCAACAACGGTCATCTTGTTCTGCGTCAGGGTACCGGTCTTATCGGAGCAGATGACCTGGGTACAGCCAAGAGTTTCAACGGCAGTCAGACGGCGGATAACGGCGTTGCGCTGGCTCATTTTGGTAACGCCAATGGACAGAACAACGGTAACGACAGTTGCCAGACCCTCGGGGATTGCGGCAACCGCCAGGGAAACGGCGACCATGAAGGTCTCCAGAATAACACTCAGAGTGTGGCCTGCCTGCCCCAGCTCGCCCCGGGCCATGAACAGGTTGAATGCAAAGATGAAGATACAGATGCCCAGCACCATCTTGGACAGCAATTTGCCCAGTTCGTCCAGCTTGCGCTGCAGGGGAGTCTCTTCTTCCTCGGTGGCAGCCAGAGCACCGGCGATCTTACCCATTTCGGTATCCATACCGGTGGTGGTGATGACAGCCTTGCCGCGGCCGTAGACCACGGTGGAGCCCATGTAGCACATGTTCTTGCGGTCGCCCAGAGGAATGTCCTCCTGGCCTTCCACCAGACCCAGAGTTTCCAGGATCTTGTTGACAGGGACGGATTCACCGGTCAGAGCGGCTTCCTCGATCTTCATGGAGGCGTTCTCGATGATACGGCCGTCAGCGGGGACTGCGTCACCGGCTTCCAGCAGGATCACGTCGCCGGGAACCAGCTCGTCGGAATGCAGGGTGGTCAGCTTGCCATCACGCATAACCTTACAGGTGGCAGCGGTCATGGTCTGTAGGGCTTCAATGGCAGCTTCGGCCTTGCTCTCCTGAATGACGCCCAGAATGGCATTCAGCAGAACAACCAGCAGGATGATGATGACTTCTGCCCACTCATTTTCACCGGCCAGCATGCCGGTCAGGGCGCTGACAGCAGCGGCGATCATCAGGATGATCAGCATGGGATCCTTCAGCTGCTCAATAAAGCGCTGGATCAGAGTGGGCTTCTCGGCTTCCTTCAGCTTGTTGGGACCGTACTTCGCCAGGCGCTCCTGTGCCTGGGCGGTGGTTAAGCCCTCGGCACCTACGCCTAGATCCAGAAGTACTTCTTCCGCGGTTTGGGTATAGGTTTTCTTCATCGGTGATTCTCCTTCATAAAAAAATAAAGACCCATGCATGGCTGAATGGCAGGCCATGCATGAGTCTCTTTCTGACTAACTTTCCGGGCACTAAGGCCGAAATGACGAAAAGCTGCGCACAAAAACGGTTCTGTGCGGAAATACTCCCTCACGCAATCGTTACTCTACCATGTATTCCAATCGGATACAAGGGAAAACGGGGAAGCTTATCCATATCTTTACCCAGAGGATCAGATATGGATCTTGCTGTAGGACTGGGCAATGTTCAGAATGTGGTCACCGATCCGCTCGAAGTCTGTCAGAAGCTCTGCATACAGCACAGAACCTTCTTCGGAACAGTTTCCCTGACGCATCCGCGCAATGTGGTTGCTGCGGAACCGCTTGGTCAGATCATCGATATACTGCTCATAAGCCGCCAGCTGGGACAGCCACTGTGTAATGTTGCTTTCCCGGTTGAGTACCTTTTCCATGGCTTCGGCGGTAACGGATGCCATCTGCGCCAGTTCGTCCAATGCAGCAGAAGAAAAGGTGATGTTTTTACGGAGGATACGCTTTGTATAGCCGCCGATGTTCATGGCATGGTCGCCGATCCGTTCCACATTTCCGCTGATGAGGAAGTATTCTTCCATAGGGGCAACACCGGCATCGGAGCGGTTGTAGATTAGAATTTTGGAGATGTACTGGGAGATCTCCTTGTTGAACAGGTCAATGGTATCTTCTGTGGCGGCTGCACGCTCCAGCAGATCCATATCCGTATGGATAACGGCCTGGAAGCAGCGCTGCACATTTTCCTTTGCCAGCAGGATCATCCGCTGCACTTCATGCTCCAGAGCATCCAGGTGGATGGCAGAGTAACCCAGCATGGTGTGGCCGTGAACAATGGCAGAAAGCTGGGTAACGGTATCCTCTGCGGGTTCTGCTTCCGGAAGTTCCGGAAGAATCCTGGTTGCCATCCAGGCCAGTCCATTGCCAAGGGGCAGCAGCAGGCAGGTGGTGGCGATGTTGAAAAGCAGATGCATATTGGCGATCTGTCCGGCAGGATCGGCAGCAGTGGAGGCCACCAGGTCTGCAACCGGGAACAGAAGGCACAGCACCGTAAATACAGCGGTACCGATCAGATTAAACAGAAGATGGATAATGGTGGTGCGCTTGGCTGCCCGGCTGGTGCCGATGGAGGCCAGAACGGCAGTGATGCAGGTGCCGATATTCTGACCGAACAGCACAAAAACAGCATTGGGGAATGCAATCAGTCCGTTCCGGGCCAGGGTCTGCAGAATGCCGACGGAGGCGGAGGAGGACTGGATCACTGCGGTAAATACGGCACCGGCCAGAATGCCGAGCAACGGATTGGAGAACCGGGTCATCAGCTGGATGAAGGCCTGGGAATTCTGCAGGGGCTTCATGGCGGCACTCATCATATCCATACCGATGAACAGAATGCCAAGACCGGCGGCGATCTTACCCAGGTGCTGGATTTTGGGGTTTTTCAGAAAAACCAGAGCGGCGACGCCCAGAAAGGCAATGACAGGTGCCAGCAGGCCGATGTCCAGCGCGATCAGCAGTCCGGTAACAGTGGTGCCAATGTTGGCACCCATGATGATCCAGACAGCCTGGGACAGGGTCATCATGCCGGAATTGACGAATCCCACCACCATGACTGTGGTGGCGGAGGAGGACTGGATTACAGCGGTGATTCCGGCACCTACCGCAACACCGAGGAAACGGTTGGCAGTCAGCTTCTGCAGGATCTGCTTCATCTGGTTGCCGGCGGCTTCCTCCAGACCGTTGGACATCATCTGCATTCCGTACAGGAACAAGGCGAGTCCGCCCAGCATACTAAAAAAATCAGTTAATCTCATATCGCAAAAATGATACTCCTTATATTTTGTGAAACGAATCAATTATAAGGCGAAAAAAGTCTGATTCAAGATGACCGGGAAGAGGTTTAACCGCATCTTAATCCGATTTCGATGTCTTTAACTGTATATTAACCCAAATGCAGAGAAAAAACCTG
This sequence comes from Oscillospiraceae bacterium, assembly GCA_017440925.1. GTDB lineage: Bacteria > Bacillota > Clostridia > Oscillospirales > Oscillospiraceae > Faecousia. Next base: position 8,500 of record JAFSAP010000031.1, read on the forward strand.
CGAACAGGCATGTTCGCAGGTTTTGTTTATTATGCTTTTGCACGTTTCCGGATCTTCCAGTAAGCCGTCAGGATGATCTGTTTGGCGGTCATAGCCTGCTTTTTGGTGGCAGGCTCCACGCCTTCCAGGGGATAGGGGATATCCAGCTCCTTATATTTGCTGACACCCATGATATGGTAGGGCAGCACATCCAGGGCTTTCACATTGGAAAGGGTCCCCAGGAATTCTCCCAGCCGGGTCAGAAGTTGGGGATCATCAGTGATACCCGGCACCACCACGTGGCGGATCCAGACGGGAATGTTTTTCTCGTCCAGATACCGGGCAAAGGCCAGAATGCCGGCATTGTCGTGGCCGGTCAGAACTTTGTGTCCGGCAGGATCAATGTGCTTGATGTCCAGCATCACCAGATCTGTTACAGCCATCAGATCGTCCAGCTTCCGGTTGTATTCGGAAACTCCGGGCCGGTAGGTGACACCGGAGGTATCCAGGCAGGTGTGGATGCCGTTCTGCTTTGCCAGCTGAAACAGCTCCAGCAGGAAATCGATCTGCATCAGCGCCTCGCCACCGGTGACAGTGATGCCGCCGCTGGTGTAGAAGGCTTTGTTCCGTTCATACTCCCGGATCAGAGACTGGGCACTGCGGACAGAGCCGGAATTCATCTTCCAGGTATCCGGATTGTGGCAGTATTGGCACCGCATGGGACAGCCCTGGAGAAAGATCACGAACCGGACGCCGGGGCCATCCACAGTGCCAAAGCTTTCTGTGGAATGGATATAGCCGTTCATAGCGCCTTAGATCTTCTCGTGGAAGGTACGGGAGATGACTTCGTCCTGCTGCTCCTTGGTCAGCTTGACAAAGTTGACAGCGTAGCCGCTGACGCGGATGGTCAGCTGGGGATATTTTTCAGGATGTGCCTGGGCATCCAGCAGGGTTTCCTTGCTGAACACATTGACATTCAGATGATGGCCGCGCTTTTCTACATAGCCATCCAGCAGGGAAACCAGATTGTCGATCTGCTTTTCGGTAGCTTTCATAGTAAGTTTCCTCCTTATGGGAATTCAGGGTATCTCTTGCCTCTCCCTTTGGGACTTAGTGGCCGTTGCAGCGAAGCAGCTTACGGACACTTAGTGCAAAGCGGAGGTGCCCCGCAGGGGCGGAGAGGGTATTTGCTTTATTCGCCGTCCAGACCTTCGAACAGGGTGGGAACGGCAGCGCAGGAGTTGCACTCCAGCTCATCGGGCTCCAGACCCAGATCGCTCAGTTCCATGCCCAGATCACCGAAGTCGCCCATGAACAGGTCATCGTCCTTGCCCAGAGCGCCGGGAATGATGGAGAAGGTGTTGGAGATGCCGTCCTGTGCATCCTTGAAGCTGAGCTTTGCCACGGAAGCCAGAGAAGCAATGGCACCATGGGTATCACGGCGGTGCATGGGGTTGGCACCGGGGGCGAAGGCCTCGCCCTTCTTGCGGCCGTCGGGGGTGGAACCGGTGGCCTTACCGTAGACCACATTGGATGTGATGGTCAGAATGGAGGTGGTGGGGATGGAGTCGCGGTAGGTGTGGTTCCTGCGGATATGCTCCATGAACTTATGCAGGATCATATTAGCCAGAGCGTCCACACGGTCATCGTCGTTGCCGTACTTGGGGAAGTCGCCTTCCACTTCGTAGTCTACAGCCAGACCGTTTTCGTCACGGATGACCTTAACCTTGGCATACTTGATGGCGGACAGGGAGTCGGCCACAACGGACAGGCCGGCAATACCGGTGGCGAACCAGCGGGTGACCTTCTTGTCGTGGAGAGCCATCTGGATCTTTTCGTAGCAGTACTTGTCATGCATATAGTGGATGACGTTCAGGGTGTTGACGTAGACCTTGCACAGCCATTCCATCATAGCGTCGAAACGCTCCATGACTTCGTCGTAGTCCAGATATTCGGAGGTGATGGGACGGTACTTGGGGCCAACCTGCTTCTTGGAGACTTCGTCCACACCGCCGTTGATGGCGTACAGCAGGCACTTGGCCAGGTTTGCACGGGCACCGAAGAACTGCATTTCCTTACCCAGACGCATGGAGGAGACACAGCAGGCAATGGCGTAGTCATCGCCGTGGGTGTAGCGCATCAGATCGTCATTTTCGTACTGCAGGGAGGAAGTCTCGATGGAGACCTTGGCGCAGTAACGCTTGAAGTTCTGGGGCAGGCGGGTGGACCACAGAACGGTGAGGTTAGGCTCGGGGCTGGGTCCCAGGTTATACAGAGTGTGCAGGTAACGGTAGGTCATCTTGGTGACGAAGTGCTTGCCGCAGGTGCCCACACCGGCCAGGGACTCGGTGACCCACTGGGGATCGCCGGAGAACAGGGCGTTGTATTCGGGGGTACGGGCGAACTTGATGAGGCGCAGCTTCATGATGAAGTGGTCAACCATTTCCTGGATCTGCTCTTCGGTAAAGACACCGTTGCGCAGGTCACGCTCTGCGTAGATATCCAGGAAGGTGGAAGTACGGCCCAGGGACATGGCGGCGCCGTTCTGCTCCTTGACGGCAGCCAGGTAGCCGAAGTACAGCCACTGGATGGCTTCCTGCACATTCTTGGCAGGCTGGGAAATATCAAAGCCATAGGAAGCAGCCATCTTCTTCAGATCCTTCAGCGCACGGATCTGCTCGGACAGTTCCTCGCGGTCCCGGATGACATCAGCATACATGGCGGAGTCGGTACGGTTCTTCTGCTCTTCCTTGTCAGCGATCAGGAAGTCAACACCGTACAGGGAAACACGGCGGTAGTCACCGATGATGCGGCCGCGGCCGTAGGCATCGGGAAGACCGGTGATAATGTGGCTGGAACGGCAGGCCCGCATTTCAGGGGTGTATGCATCGAAGACACCGGCATTGTGGGTCTTGCGGTGAACGGTGAAGAATTCCTTGACCTCGGGATCCATGGTGTAGCCGTTATCGGCGCAGGCCTTTTCTGCCATGCGGACACCGCCGTAGGGCATCATAGCCCGCTTGAAGGGCTTGTCCGTCTGGAAACCGACGATCTTTTCCTTGTCTTTGTTCAGATAGCCTGGGCCATGAGAGGTGATGGTGGAAATCACATGGGTGTCCATGTCCAGAACGCCGCCGGCTTCCCGCTCCTGACGGGTCAGATCCATGACCTGATCCCACAGATCCAGGGTATTCTGGGTGGGGCCAGCCAGGAAGGATTCGTCGCCATCGTACATGGTGAAATTGTGCCGGATAAAGCTTCTCAGATCAATCTCGCGAACCCAGCTGCCTTCACGGAAGCCGAGCCAGCCTTCATAGGGATACTGGTTTTCCATAAACGATCACTCCTTGAAATAATTGGTTAGCATTGGGTAACTTTCTGGACTCCAGTATAGCATGTCTGCCGGGAAAGTCAATGGCAGATCTTTCCAATACATACCGGGGCGGGAAGAACCCACTGCCATACAGAATGGATGATAATACTATACCATAGGATTGCTGGAAAAAGAAGAGAAAAGATTAAAATTTATTTTTTAGGATGATATATGTATTTATAGGAAAAAGGAAAAGAGAGTTCCTTCCGAAAGAGCGGCGGATTTCGGGATATCCGGTAAAATCCGGTTCAGAAAGGGAGGGTATAACCAAAATCACCGAAGCGTCCGCTTCGGTGATTTTGATTACAGCAGAAAAACAGACAGGAAATTAAAGATATACCCCACGATAACGATGCCCGCGGTGCAGATGCCGGCAAACAGGGCCAGAAGCCTGGGCTTGATGGCTTTGCCCAGCATTACCATGGAGGGCAGGGAAAGGGTGGTGACGGCCATCATAAAGCTCAGCACCACGCCCAGCTGGGCGCCTTTTGCCAGCAGGGATTCGGCAATGGGAATGGTTCCGAAAATATCAGCGTACATGGGAACGCCGGCAACGGTAGCCAGGATCACACCGAAGGGATTGCCGCTGCCCAGAAACCCCACAATAAAATCCTCCGGGATCCAGTTGTGGATCAGGGCGCCGATACCCACGCCAAGCAAAATATAGGGGAACACCTTCCGGAAGGTACGGATCACCTGGTCTTTGGCATACACCAGCCGGTCAGCCTGGGAAAGGGCAGGGGAGGCGATGTCCACAGCTCCGGCTTCCAGGATGAAGGATTCCACATAGCGTTCCATCTTTAACCGCTGGATCAATGTGCCGCCCAGCACCGCGATGACCAGTCCCAGCAGGACATAAACAGCAGCGATCTTTGCGCCGAAAATGCTGGCCAGCAGCACCAGACTGCCCAGATCGACCATTGGGGAAGAGATCAGAAAGGAAAAGGTGACACCCAGCGGCAGTCCTGCCCCGGTAAAGCCCATGAAAAGAGGGATGGAGGAGCAGGAGCAGAAGGGCGTTACCGTTCCCAGCAGAGCGGCAACGGTATTGGCCCGAATGCCATGAAAACGGCCCAGGATCCGCTTGCTACGCTCCGGAGGAAAATAACTCTGGATATAGGAGATCAGGAAGATCAGCGTGCACAGCAGAATGGTGATTTTGACAACATCATAAAGGAAAAAATGCAGGCTTCCGCCCAGCCGGGTGGAAATGTCCAGCCCCAGGGCAGACAGGCTGCTGCCCACAAGGTCATGAAGCCACTTCATGCCAAGGAGCTGCTTCTGTAAAAAGTTCCAAAGGGTCATAGGCGATCCCTCAACTGTGTTTTTTCAGCAGCTTTACGATCTCTTTCTGGCTGGCCACTTTGCCAGAAACCACCAGCTTCCCATCAATCATCAGACTGGGAGCAGACATGACGCCCAGCTTTACGATCTCAATGAGGTCGCCGATCTTCTCCACCTCTGCCGCAATGCCCAGCTCTGCCAGGGCGGCCTGGGTGTTGTCATACAGGCGGCTGCAGTCCGGGCAGCCGGAGCCGATGATTTTGATGTTCATAGGTCTCCTCCTTAATTTTTCAGCTTCATGGGCAGCCCCACATGGGTCTGCCAGGCGGTCATGATCTCCTTGATGACGGCAGGGCCGATCTTGGAGATGAATACCAGCTGGGATTTTTCGGCAGGTTCGCAGGGCTTGAAATCGATGGTGCTGCCCACCACATCCACCTGCATCCAGCCCTGGCCTGCAATGCGGAAGAACCCCTTGGAACGGTAGATGCTGGGGATAAGGGGCTGGAAGAAGGCCACCAGCTTATCCTGCGCAACCTCCCCATCAAAGTCCATGAACAGGGTCTTGGGCTTGTTTTCCTTTAAGTTGAGGGATTCCTCACCCTCTGCCCACTGGTACAGCAGCAGATCTTTCTGCAGGAAATCCATGGGAAGCGCACCCATTTTGCTCTCTTCCAGCAGACAGATGGGATTGATGGCGCGGATCTTCTCCGTAATGGCTTGCATCTGTTCAGGATCCACCAGGTCGCTCTTGGTGATGGCGGCCAGATGGCAGTGCTTCAGCTGGCGGTTGACAGTTTCTTCGTCCTCCACCTGCTGCAGGAAGTGCAGGGCATCCACCATGCACAGTACGCCCCGAAAGTCAAATTCCTTACCGGAGGCAATCTTGGCAGCATTCAGAATTTCTTCCACATTGGAGGGATCGCCCAGACCGGAGCTTTCCACAAACAGGTATTCAAAATCCTGCTGGGCCATTTCGCTGAGGGCAGCCACAAAGCTCAGTTTCAGACAAGAGCAGAAGATGCTGCCCCGGGTGATCTCGATCATCTGGATATCGTCATTGCGCAGAATGTCGCCGTCGATGCTCAGTTTGCCGAATTCGTTCTGGATGATGCCAACCCGGTGGCCTTTCAGATGTTCCAGAATTTTCAGCAGCAGGGTGGTCTTGCCGGAACCCAGAAATCCGGTGAGGACATAGAGCTTGGTGTTCATGGAAATGCACTCCTTTTTGGTTTCAATTTCTGTTTTGGGTGTGCAGGCAGGGCAGGCAGTTGCAGCTTCCTGCACGGTGGTGATCTCTTTCAGCAGGGCCAGGGCTGCCTGACTGCCCTGGGGATCGATGCTGTAGTGGGTCCATTTGCCCACTTCACGGCCCCGGACGATGCCGGATTCGCAGAGGATCTTCATATGGTAAGAAAGGGTGGACTGGGCCATGCCGGTGCCCTCGATCAGTTTGCAGGCACACTGCTCGCCCTGCTGCAGCAGTTCCAGTATTTTCTGCCGCCGCTCGTCGCAGAAAGCTTTGAATACCTTGGCCCGCTGCTCATAAATATCAGCCATGCCATCACCTCAAATCAAGTTTTCTTGATTTGAATATAACAATCAAATCGAAAAAAGTCAATATGAAAAAGAAAGTTTCTCTGAAAACGAAAACCGGGATTCCTGGCTTCCAGTTTCGGATGAAACCTGTTATAATCAGTAATATAACAGCCCGGTAAGGGCGAACCAAGGGAGGACATCATATGCGCCGCAGAATATTGGCAATGGTATTGTCTGCTGTTGTTTTGCTGACATCGTTTGGTGTGGTGCCGCAGGTGCATGCAGCAGATTACAAGGCAAGCAATCTTTCCCTGCTGGAGAAACTCCAGAGGCTTACAAGGAAGCTGGATTCCCAGCAAAACAGACTGGCGTCTGGTGAGTATCATAATGTCTATGTAAAAGATGATGGAACGGTCATTGCAGCGGGAAGTACAAAGGATGGCCGGTGCAAGGTCGGCAAATGGGAGGATATCATCGCTGTCAGTGCCTGCAACCACACCGTTGGCTTAAAGTCAGACGGCACTGTGGTGGCCACAGGCCAGAACGGCAGCAACCAGTGCAATGTTTCCAAGTGGAAAGATATTGTCGGTATCGCTGTCGGTCAGAAGCATACCCTGGGTCTGAAATCCGATGGTACCGTTGTAGCAGTGGGCAATAATAAAAACAGCCAGTTGGATGTGAAAAAGTGGAAGAATATCATCGCCGTGGCTGCCGGCGGCAAGACCTCCTATGGTCTGAAATCAGACGGAACAGTGGTCGTTGCCGGTTCCAATTCCAACAAGCAGAAAAATGCCACCAAATGGAAGGATATCACCCAGATCGCGGCAGGACACCTGCACGCTGTGGGTCTGAAAGAGGATGGAACGGTTGTGGCGGTGGGCAGCAACGGCTATGGCCAGTGCAATGTGAGCAAATGGAAGGATATCGTCGCTGTCAGCGCCGGCTATTATTTCACCCTTGGACTGAAATCCGACGGTACCGTTGTTTCCACAGGTGACAACCGCATGAAACAGTGCAACACCAAGAAGTGGAAGGACATTGTTGCCATTGCCGGCGGTACATACCATGCCATCGGTGTGGATTCCAACGGAAAGTTCTATTTCTCCGGAAACAAGGGCTACGGCCAGCGGGAAATGGAGTAAGGGAAATATTCAGCATCTGCTAAAAAGGGTCTGTTGCGAAATGCCGCAACAGACCCTAAAATTATGGCTTTGTCTATCTCCTGCTGATGTAGGGGCGGCCATTGGCCGCCCGCGGGTAACGAATAGTCGCACCTACAGGTTCTAACGAACGATTTTTGAATTTTGTAAAAGGTCCTGTATCCGTTCGGGGAGATAACAGGCGCGCATCACCCGGTAGGCGGGGTGATAGGCACTGCGGTAGGTTTCGCTGTGGGACACTGCCGGATATCCGGCCTGCCGGTATTCGTCCAGATAACATGCCAGTTCCCGGACGGAAAAGGGCATCTGACCCAATGCCGTCAGTTCTTCAAGAAGCTGCAGCTTCTGCTGAAGCCCTGCCATACTGCCGCAGGCAGCAGCGGCGGAGCGGATAAAATCCTGTCCCAGCTGCTGCGGGGCGTAGCCATGGGCATCCAGCGCAGACAGCTGAACGCGCACCATGCCGCTGCCAATTTCCTCCAGCAGAGGCGTATTGCTCTGGGCTGTGGCATCGTATTCCTGCTGCAGAAATGCCAGGCAGGTTTTTTCATCCCGGATCAGATGGCCTCCGCCGAATTCGCTCTGATAGAGCAGCTTCACCGCATCCCGGGGCTGTATCAGCGGATACTTCCGGGCGTGGGCCAATAGAATGTCTTTTGGCATACCGTATTGCACTCCTTTGGGGTTTGTGCTATGATTTTACCAGAAATACGAATTCACTGCAAGAGGGAAGGAACGACTATGGAAAAAACGGTTCAGCGCATTCGGGAATGGGTGGATGGGATGTGCCAGGCGCAGATCATCATTGCCATCGACGGCAGCTGTACATCGGGAAAGACCACGCTGGCAGGAAAACTGGAGCGTCTTTATGACTGCAATGTGTTCCACATGGATGACTTTTTTCTTCGTCCGGAACAGCGGACACCGGAACGGCTGGCAGAACCTGGCGGCAATGTGGATTATGAACGGTTCCGGCAGGAGGTACTGCTGCCGCTGAAAGCGGGGGAACCCTTTTCCTACCGGCCCTATGACTGCAGCACCGGTGCCTTGAAAGCGCCTGTGGCGGTCATGCCGAAAAAGGTGAATATTGTTGAAGGAACCTACAGCCATCACTCCTGCTTTGGAGATGTGTATGACCTGAAAGTGGTACTGCAGGTATCGGAGGAACGCCGCAAAGAGCGGATCCTGGCACGTCCTGCCTTTCTGCACCGGCGGTTCTTTGAAGAGTGGATCCCCATGGAGCAGCACTACTTTGAAGCATTTTCCATCGAAGCGGGTTGCCACATCCTTGCGCGGCCAAAGGATGATGCATAAAAATTGCAAATAAAGAATATTTATTTATAATAAAAACAAATAAATAATATTCAATATATCAGAAAAAACTATAAATAATTCGAAATATTTCGATTTCCGGGTGTTTTTCACAAAAAACACCCGGCTTTTTGTGTGGCTTTTGCGGTTGTCCGGGGAACAGAAATATGCTATAATTTATCGGACAGCAGATGGGTTTCTGCTGCATATGAAAGAACACCCGATGGCTTTCCCCGGCATATGCCGGTTTAAGCATACAAACCTTTTTTAGGAGGAAAACAAATGAAGAAGATCATTGCTCTGCTGCTGGCTCTGGTTATGACCCTGGGTCTGGTAGCCTGCGGCGCTTCCGAAGCTCCCGCAGCCACCGAGGCTCCCAAGGCTGAGGCTCCCGCAGCTCCCGAAGCACCTGCTGCTCCCGAGGCTCCCGCTGAGAAGAAGCCCGAGGACTACACCGGCAATCTGGTTATCTACTCTCCCCACGATCCCCAGCCCCTGGAAGCTGGCGTTGGCATGTTCATGGAAAAGTACCCCAACATCAATGTTGAGTTCCTGAGCATTCCCACCGGTGAAGCTATCCAGCGTATTGCTGCTGAGGCTGAGAATCCCCAGTGTGACGTCCTGTGGGGCGGCGGCGCTGATACCCTGGCCGGCCAGGTTGACCTGTTCCAGCCCTTCGTTTCCGAGCATGACGATGTTATCGGCGATGCTTACAAGGATGCTGCTGACATGTGGATCGGCGAATCTCCCCTGCCCATGTGCTTCATCTACAACAAGACTCTGATCGACGAGGCTTCCGTTCCCACCACCTGGGAAGGCCTGACCGATCCCGCTCTGAAGGGCAAGATTGCTTACGCATCTCCCGCCAAGTCCGGCTCTGCTTATACCCAGCTGTGCACCATGCTGTTCAGCCAGCCCACTCTGGACGAAGGCTGGGCACTGGTCGACAAGTTCATCGACAACCTGGATGGCAAGCTGCAGGATGGTTCCTCTGCCTGCCACAAGCTGGTTGCTTCCGGCGAATATGTCCTGGGCGTGACCCTGGAGAAGTCTGCTGTTCTGTACGCAGACAACCCTGACATCGGCTTTGTCTACCCCGAGAAGAACTCTGCTGTTCCCGACGGCATCTCCCTGGTCAAGAACTGCCCCAACCAGGAAAATGCTGAGCTGTTCATCAACTACATGCTGAGCATGGACGTTCAGAAGGATCAGAACGTTTCCTGGAAGCGCCGTCCTGTCCGCTCCGACCTGACCCCCGAGGGTCTGTGCGAGCTGTCCACCCTGGATCTGGGCGACTACGACTTCGCTTACGCTGCTACCGAGAAGGCCAACATCGTTGAAAAGTGGAACGATCTGACCGTCGGCTAATACCTTTTAAACCCGAGAGGGAGTCCCTGTTGGGACTCCCTCTTCTTAAAATTGAGGAAAACCGCCTTCTGGCGGCTTTCCTGAGCTTTAAGAGATTATACATAAGGAGAGGATTACTTATGAGCAATGAAGTCATTATCAAGGATGCGGTGAAGCGCTACGGCGATTTTACGGCGCTGAACGGCGTTTCCCTGAATATCAAAGAGGGCGAATTCTTCACCCTGCTGGGCCCCTCCGGCTGCGGTAAGACCACCCTGCTGCGTATGATTGCAGGCTTCAACTCCATTGAGGCCGGTGACTTCTATTTTGGTGAAAAGCGGATCAATGATGTGGCTGCCCACAAGCGCGACATCGGCATGGTGTTCCAGAACTACGCCATCTTCCCCCATCTGACTGTGAAGGAGAATGTTGCCTACGGTCTGAAGGCCCGTAAGACCCCGAAGAAGGAAATGGACGAGCGTGTGGCGGAGGCGCTGAAGCTGGTGCAGATCGAGCATCTTGCTGACCGCAAGCCCAATGAGCTGTCCGGCGGCCAGCAGCAGCGTGTGGCCCTGGCCCGTGCCTTCGTCATTGAGCCCAGCGTGCTGTTGATGGACGAACCTCTGTCCAACCTGGATGCCAAGCTTAGAGTTCAGATGCGTACCGTCATCAAGAAACTGCAGCGCCGCCTGGGCATCACCACCATCTATGTCACCCATGACCAGGAGGAAGCCCTGGCTATCTCCGACCGGATCGCCGTTATGAAGGATGGCAACATCATGCAGATCGGCACCCCCAACGAGATCTATGCCAAGCCCCAGAATCCCTTCGTGGCCGGCTTCATCGGCGTCAGCAACTTCCTGGACTGCGATGTGGACGGCAGCAAGGTCACCATCCAGGGAGAGCTGTCTCTGGAGATCCCTGTGCAGAAGGAATTTACCGGAAAGGGCAAGCTTTCCGCCCGCCCCGAGCAGCTGTTCTTCAGCGAGACCGGCATGCCCGGACATGTCCTGTTCTCCACCTTCCTGGGCGACTTCATCGAGTATGAAGTGGAACTGGACAACGGCCAGAGCCTCATCGTCAATGAGTACACCAAGGATACCGCTTCTGTTCACGAGGATGGCAAGCGGGTGCATCTGAGCTTTGATCCCAACCGCGTCAGCCTGTATGTGGCAGAAACCGGGGAGGTGCTTTCCAAGTGAAGCAGAGACTCGGTCAAAAGTGGAGGCCGGACTTCTGGTTCTTTGTAAAGTTCGCAGTTATTGCCTCCATGTGCCTGTTCATTGTCTATCCCTTCTATACCATCATTACCAAGAGTATTTTCTCCGATAAGGTGGAGGGTGTGACCCTTTATAACTTCATCCGGTTCTTCACCAAGGAGTATTATTACCAGCCGCTGATCCGCTCCATTGTGGTCTGCTCCACCACTGTGCTGACCTCTCTGCTGATCGGTGTTCCCATTGCCTATGTGCTGACCCGGTACAATGTGCCCGGAAAGACCCTGGTGCATATCCTCATCATCATGAGCCTCATGAGCCCGCCCTTCATCGGTGCCTATTCCTGGATCATTTTGGCTGGCCGCCAAGGCATCGTTACCAAGATGTTCACGGCTCTGGGCCTGCCGGCTCCCACCATTTATGGCAAGGGCGGTATCATCTTCGTCTTTACTCTGCATCTGTTCCCCTATATTTACCTCTATACCTCTGGCGCTATGAATTCCATTGATGCGTCTCTGGAAGAGGCTGCCGAGAACCTGGGCATGAACAAGCTGAAGCGGATCTGGACCGTCACCCTGCCCGTTGTCCTGCCTTCCATTCTGGCCGGCTGCGTCATGGTGTTCATGACCTGCTTAGCTGACTTCGGTACCCCCATGCTGATGGGCGAAGGCTATGTGGTTCTGCCGGTTCTGGTGTATAACGAGTATATGTCCGAAAGTGCCACCAATCCCTACATGGCATCGGCCCTGTCTGTCATCATCGTGTCCTGTTCGCTGCTGGTGCTGATGTTCCAGAAGCTGGTCATTGACAAGCGCAATTACATGATGAGCAGCCTCCGGCCTCCCCAGGAGACCCAGCTCCGGGGCTGGAAGCGGTTTGCTGTATCCCTGCCCATCTATATTGTTGTGTTCCTGGCTTTCCTGCCTCAGATCGTTGTGGTATGCCAGTCCTTTATTGAGCGCAGCTTCTCCGGTATGGTGAAGGGTATCAACTTCAAGAACTATGAGTTTATCTCTGCCAAGCTGGCCACCAACATCAAGAATACCTATCTGTTCTCTCTGATCGCCATTGTGTTCATCATCTTTGTGGGCATTCTGGTTTCCTATGTGCTGGTGCGCAAGAAGGGTAAGGTCGCTACCCTGATCGATACCCTGATCATGTTCCCCTATGTTATCCCCGGCTCCGTTCTGGGTATCGGTCTGATCATTGCCTTCAACCGCAAGCCTATGATTCTGGTGGGCACCTCTGCCATCATGATCATCTCTTATGTTATCCGGAAACTGCCCTATACCGTCCGGTCGGGAACCGCCTTCCTGTACCAGATGGACCCCTTCGTGGAGGAAGCCTCCATCAACCTGGGTGTCAGCCCTCTGAAGACCTTCTTTACGGTGACAGCCAGAATGATGCTGCCCGGCGTTATGTCCGGTGCAGTCTTAAGCTGGATCACCTGTATCAACGAGCTGTCCAGTTCCATCATGCTGTACTCCGGCAAGACCTCCACCATTGCCATTGCGATCTACCAGGAAGTTACCCACATGAATGACGGCCCTGCCAGCGCACTGGCCACCATTCTGACAGTAACCACCATCATTTCTCTGCTGGTGGTGTTCCGGGCAACAAAGGGCAAGGTGAAGATCGTATGATCCGGAATATTCTCTTCGACATGGGCAATGTTCTGATCTATTTTGACCGGAACCTGTTCATGGACCGACTGGGCGTGGCCCCGGAAGATAAGAAGCTGCTGATGCGGGAAGTGTTCCTGTCTCTGGAGTGGGTCCGCATGGACCGGGGGTCCATGGTGGAAGCCGATGCTGTGGCAAGCTGCTGTGCCCGCTTGCCGGAGCGGCTCCACGATACGGCGGAAAAGCTGATCGCCATGTGGGACCGTCCCATCCTGCCCATTCACGGTATGTTTGACCTGATCGAAGAACTGAAAGCAAAGGGTTACGGCATTTATCTTCTGTCCAACGCCAGCCTCCGCCAGCATGAATACTGGCCCCGGATCGAAGCCAGTCAGTTTTTTGACGGCACACTGATTTCTGCGGATGAAGGTGTGGTGAAGCCCCAGCCGGAGATCTACCGGCTGATCCTGGAACGGTTCGACCTCAAGGCAGAGGAGTGCTTCTTCATTGATGACGTGCCGGCCAATATCGAGGGCGCCTTCTATTGCGGCATCCCCGGTGCAGTATTCCACAATGATGTGGCGTTGCTGCGGCGGCAGCTCCGGGAAGCCGGCGTGGATGTTGCAGAAAAATAGGATTTTTCCTTGCAAATACGGCGAAAGCAAAGTACAATAATTTTATAAACCGGAAAGCGCCTCTGACAACCGAAATGGCTTCGTCAGAGGCGCTTTTTGAAAAAGAGAGAGGGTGTGCGCATATGATCCGATTTGGAACCGGCGGCTGGCGGGCCGTCATTGCCGATGGCTTCACCCGGGAGAATATCCGCCTGGTGGCGGCGGGATTGTGCCGTCTGATGGAACAGGAAGGTCTGGCTGGGAAGGAGATCGTTGTGGGCTATGACCGGCGGTTTCTCTCCAAGGAATCCGCCCACTGGGCAGCGGAAGTGCTGGCGGGCTTCGGTTTCCGGGTGTTTATGGTGTCCCGTTCCTCTCCTACGCCGCTGATCATGCACACGGTAAAGCAGCGGGGTACGCCCTACGGCATGGCCATCACCGCCAGCCATAACCCGGCGATCTACAACGGCATCAAGGTCTTTACCGAAGGCGGCCGGGATGCGGAAGCCTCCGTCACGAAAAAGATTGAGGAACAGATCTCCCGGATCACGCCTGCGGATGTAAAAAGCATGGACTATGACCAGGCAGTGGCTCTGGGCATCGTCCGAGAGGAATATCCCTTCAATGATTATATTGACAGCATCCTGCAGATGGTGGATGTGGAAAGAATCAAAAATGCGGGCCTGCGGGTAGCCATCGACCCTATGTACGGTGTCAGCCAGAGCAGCCTGCGCACCATCCTGCTGACCTGCCGCTGTGATGTGGATGTGCTCCACGAGCAGCATGACACCCTCTTCGGCGGACGGATGCCGGCCCCCAGTGCCGATGCGCTGAAGCTGTTGTCGAATTATGTGGTGGAGAACCGCTGCAGCCTGGGCATCGCTACGGATGGCGATGCAGACCGGTTGGGTGTTATCGATGAATTTGGCAATTACCTCCATGCCAATACTCTGCTGGTGCTGATGTATTACTATTTCCTCAAGTACCGCAACTGGCAGGGCCCCTGCGTCCGGAACAATTCCACCACCCATCTGCTGGATCGGGTGGCCCTGGACTTTGGCCAGGAATGCCATGAGGTGCCTGTGGGCTTTAAATATATTTCTGCGAAAATGGCCGAGACCGATGCCATCATCGGCGGCGAATCCTCCGGCGGTATGGCAGTCAAGGGTCATATCCAGGGCAAGGACGGCATTTATGCAGCGGCGCTGATCGTGGAGATGCTGGCCGTCACCGGGAAATCCGTGGCGCAGCTTTACGAAGAGATCCTTCAGCGCTATGGGCAGCTCCACTATGAGGAAATCGCGGTCTCCATGACCGACAGCAAAAAGAAGCTGCTGCAGGAAAAGATTTTTGTGGAAAAACAGCTTCCGGACTTCCGGGAACCGGTGGAGAAGGTGGACAGAAGCGATGGCTGTAAGGTCTATTTTGCCGATGGCAGCTGGGTCATCTGCCGCTTCTCCGGCACAGAACCGGTGCTGCGGATGGCCGCCGAGGGCAATACCCCTGCCCAGGCAAAGGATTATATCCGCCGCTGGCAGGAAGACCTGGGATTATAATATGAAAACCGCACCCGAGAGGGTGCGGTTTTCCATTGAAAAAAACGATTCTTGACAGGGGACAAATCCTGTGGTATTTTGGTCTTTAAGTGATAAAAACGATTATAATTCACACACAGACCGGATGGCGGCCAATGCATCATCCACATCTTCCTCGGTGGAGGCGAATCCCAGAGAGAACCGGACGGTGCCCCTGGGGAAGGTGTCCAGGGTCTTGTGGGCAGAGGGGGCGCAGTGGAGGCCGCAGCGGGTGAGAATGCCGAACTCGGTTTCCAGCTGGTAGGCCACTTCCGCGTTGTCCTGGCCGATAAAATCCAGGGAGATGACACCCACCCGGTTTTCAAGTCCCTGGGGGCCGCAGACGGCAGCGCCGGGGATATCCTTAAGGCCATCCAGGAACCGCTTGCACAGGGCCATTTCGTGGGCATGGAGTTTTTCCAACCCCTGCTCCTGCAAAAACCGCAGGGAAGCCTCCAGTCCGTAAATACCGGGCAGGTTGGGGGTGCCGGATTCAAACCGGTCGGGCAGATAGTCCGGCAGGTATTCCGAATCGGAGGCGCTTCCGGTACCGCCGGCGATGAGGGGATCCAGCAACTTGGAGAAGCTGTCCTTCAGGAGCAGCACACCGATGCCGGAGGGGCCCAGCAGTCCCTTATGGCCGGGAGCTACCAGGGCGGAAAGTCCCCAGGCTTCAAAATCAATATCAATATGTCCTGCAGTCTGGGCAACGTCCAGAACAAAGGGAATGTTATGGGCGGCACAGATTTTGCTCACAGCGGGAGCATCCTGCACAGCACCGCAGACATTGCTGCCGTGGGCCATAATGAGCAGCTTTGTGTTGGGCCGGATAAGTCCTTCCACATCCGCGGGATCGATCAGACCCTCCCGGTTTCCGGGGATCCGGTCAAATTCCACACCGGGAAGCTGCAGCAGGGGCCGCATGACGGCATTGTGCTCCATGGAACTGACGATGCAGTGGTCGCCGGGCTTCAGCAGCCCCTTGATGACCATGTTAAGACCTGCAGTGGCGCCGGGGGTCAGGATCACGTGGGTGGCAGGCTCCGGGAAATGGAAAAACCGGGCCAGGCTTTCCCGCAGCAGCAGCGTGGTAAGGCCCGCATCCTGAGCAGCACCGTAAACACTGCGGTTGATGGTGGCGCCTACCGTATCCATATATGTTTTCATCGCGCAGCTAACACCCTCCGGCTTGGGGAAGGAAGTGGCTGCATTATCCAGATAAATCGTGCGCATGAATATCCCTCCTTATGGGAAAGTATAGCACACTTGCGCCGGTTTGTCACCAGAAAAGGAGTAATAAATCAAATGCTGGAGATCAACCTGAAACAGCTGGAAGCCTTTGTTACAACGGCGGAATATGCCAGCTTTACCAAAGCGGCAGAAGCGTTATATCTGACCCAATCCACGGTCAGCGCCCATATCAATGCCCTGGAGGAGATATTGCAGATGCGGCTCATTCAGCGTGGTGCCCGGCGGCGGGTACAGCTGACCCCGGAGGGCAAGCAGGCCTATGACATGGCCAAGGAGATCATCAACCGGTGCCGGGCCATGGAAAGCCTAAGCAGTGCCATTGAAAAGTGCCAGCTGACGGTGGGCGCCTCTTCGGTGCCGGCCCAATATCTGCTGCCGGAACTGATGTCGGGCTTTCTGGAAAAAAATCCCGAAAGCCGTTATATGCTCCAGAAGGGGGATTCCGACCGGATTCACCAGCTGCTGAAGATGGGGGAAGTCCGCATCGGCTTTGTGGGTGCGGCACTGGACCGGGAAAAGCACCACTACCATGTGGTTACTGGCGACCGCCTGGTTCTGATCACCGCCAATACGGAGGCCTACCGGAAGCTGAAGCGTTCCGGTGTTACCGGACGTCAGCTGCTGACTGAGCCTATGATCCTCCGGGAGGAAAGCTCCGGCACCCGCCGGGCCATGGAAAGCTACCTGTCCCGCTGCGGCATTTCTTCCCGCTCTCTGAATCTGGTGGCCCAGATCGACAATACGGAAGCCATCAAATCCAGTGTCAGCCATGGCATCGGCGTATCGGTGGTTTCGGAGCTGACAGTGCGGGAGGAAGTGGAGTCCGGCAAGCTTCTGTCCTTCGACCTGGATTCCGGCGGCGTGTTCCGCAACATCTATCTGGTGTGGCGGAAAGATATCACGCTGAGCAGTGTGGAGAAAAAATTCGTGGAGTATGTGCTGTCGAAAAGCGAAGAAAAATGATCGTTTCAATCGATAATAAATAAGAAAACCATTGGAAACAAGAATTGGTCTTTTCTGGGAAAAGCTTCTATAATGAAGGCAGCTTCATTAGAAAGCAAAAATTGTAGAAAAGAGGGTTTTCTATGAAAAAGATTAATTGGCCCATCGTTCTGGCTGGCGGCCTGGTAGGTCTGGCTGCTGTCGTCCTGACTGCTCTGGGCAACCCCGCAAACATGGGCTTCTGCATCGCCTGCTTCCTGCGTGATATCGCCGGTGCTACCAAGATGCACAGCGCCGCTGTCGTTCAGTACTTCCGTCCCGAAATCGTGGGTCTGGTTCTGGGCGCATTCATCATGTCCGTTGCCTCCAAGGAGTACCGCGCAAAGGCCGGTTCCTCCCCCGCTACCCGTTTTGTCCTGGGCGTTTTCGTCATGATCGGCGCTCTGGCATTCCTGGGCTGCCCCCTGCGCATGATGCTGCGTCTGGCTGGCGGTGACCTGAACGCTCTGATCGCTCTGTTCGGCTTCGCTGCCGGTATCGGTGTCGGCGTTGTCTGCCTGAACAAGGGCTTCTCCCTGAAGCGTGCTTATGATGTGGGCAAGGCTGAAGGCAGCATGCTGCTGGTAGCTCTGGTTGGCCTGTTCATCCTGTCCCTGGCTGTTCCCTCTCTGTTCGCATTCTCCGAGAAAGGCCCCGGCTCCATGCGCGCTCCCGCTCTGGTTGCTCTGCTGATCGCTGTTGTTGTGGGCGCTGCTGCCTACAAGACCCGTCTGTGCATGGCTGGCGGTATCCGTGACGGCATTATGTTCAAGGACTTCCGTCTGCTGTTCGGCTTTGTTGCAGTCTTTGTTATCGCTCTGATCGGCAACATCGTTATGGGCAACTTCAAGCTGGGCTTCGCTGGCCAGCCTGTTGCTCACTCCGACCATGTCTGGAGCTTCCTGGGCATGGCTCTGGTCGGCTGGGGTTCCGTGCTGCTGGGTGGCTGCCCCCTGCGTCAGCTGATCCTGGCCGGCGCTGGCAATGGCGACTCCGCTGTTGCTGTCCTGGGCATGATCGTTGGTGCTGCATTCTCCCACAACTTTGGTCTGGCTGGCGCAGCTGCTTCCGCTGATGCTGCCGGCGGCGTTGGCATCAAGGGCCGCATCGCCATCATCGTTGGCTTCGTTGTGTTCGCTGCTATCAGCGCTCTGAACATTCAGAAGCAGGAAAACTAAGGAGGTAACACAATGGTTGACGTAAGAGGACTGCTGTGCCCCATGCCCCTGGTGACCGTCCGCAAGGAGATCGAAAAGAACGCTCCCGCTTCCCTGGAAGTTCTGTTTGACGACAAGGGTGCTCTGGATAACGTTACCCGCTTTGTTACCGGCCTGGGCTACAAGACTGAAGTTGTCAAGGATGGCCCTGACTACAAGCTGGTGCTGAGCAAATGAAAGAATACATCGCTACATTCCATACCCATCTTGCAGCGCTGATGACCTGCCGCAATTTAAACGGCAGGGGGGCGAAGGCTGGCATGATGCCCGTTCCCAGGAAGCTCAGCTCTTCCTGTGGTACCTGCGTTCGTTATCAGGCAGACGGACCTCTGCTTGAGGCAATGGATGCGGATGTAGAGGGTGTATATGAAGTCATCGGCAAGGACGCCTATGTCCAGCTGATGGACAATCAGTAACCGGATCCTGCCCGGAGGAAACTTCCTCCGGGCAGTTTTTTTGCAAAATCGGTTTACAAGTCGGAAAAAATAGATTATGATACACTGGTAAGATAATGGAAAGAAAACAGGAGGACTTTGGAATCATGAATCAGAAGCTTTTGCGTCAGATCCCCAAGGTAGATGAACTGATGAAGCAGCCCCGGCTTCAGGAACTGTGCGGCAGTGTGCCTGCCCAGAAAGTGACGGAGGCAGTGCGCCAGATCCTGGATGAGCTGCGTGCATCCATTTTAAATGGCAGCATTGAGGAACTTCCTGATATGGCCGGACTGTGTGCCCAGGCGGTGGCAGTTGCCAATAAGAAAGCGGAGTATTCCCTGCGGAAGGTCATCAATGCCACCGGCATCATTCTGCATACCAATCTGGGCAGAGCCTGCATTTCTGACCGGGCAGCAGCGGCTGCCTGTGAGGTCGCCAAGTCCTATTCCACGCTGGAATATAATCTGGAAGCTGGACGCCGCGGCACCCGCTACAGCCATGTGGAGGAGCTGCTGTGCCGCCTTACCGGTGCGGAAAGCGCCCTGGTGGTGAACAACAATGCGGCTGCTGTGCTGCTGATCCTGTCCGATATGGCCCAGGGCGGTCAGGTCATCACCTCCCGCGGAGAACTGGTGGAGATCGGCGGCTCCTTCCGGGTGCCCGATATCATGGAAGCCTGCGGCGCAGAGCTGAAGGAAGTAGGCACCACCAACAAGACCCATCTGCGGGACTACGACCGGGCCATCACCGAAAAGACCCGGGCACTGATGAAGGTGCACACCAGCAATTACCGCATTGTGGGTTTCTCTGAAACGCCCAGCTTGCCGGAACTGGTGCAGCTGGGTCACGAACGGGGCCTGCCGGTCATTGAAGACCTGGGCAGCGGCAGCCTGGTGGATCTGCAGCAATTTGGTATCTACGATGAGCC
This sequence comes from Oscillospiraceae bacterium, assembly GCA_017440925.1. GTDB lineage: Bacteria > Bacillota > Clostridia > Oscillospirales > Oscillospiraceae > Faecousia. The sequence continues at coordinate 28,331 of JAFSAP010000031.1, forward strand.
CTCCGTGCAGGATTCTGTCCGGGCCGGTGTGGATGTGGTGAGCTTCTCCGGTGATAAGCTGCTGGGCGGCCCCCAGGCGGGTATTATCGTGGGCAGAAAGAAAATCGTGGACAGCCTGAAGAAGCATCCTCTGACCCGCGCCATGCGTGTTGATAAGATGACCCTGGCTGCTCTGGAGGCAACGCTGCGCAGCTATGATGCCGGTCTGACTGCTGAGATCCCCACACTGGCCATGCTGGCGGCTACCCCTGACCAACTGAAGGCTAAGGCAGAGATCCTGCGGGGCCTGATGGTGGATGCCGGAATTGCGGCAGAGGTGGTTCCCACCGAGGGACAGGTAGGCGGCGGCAGCGTCCCCACCCAGATGCTGAAGTCTTTCGCAGTTGCTGTGCAGCCCAAAGCTGTGAATCTGGATCAGCTGGAAACCAATCTGCGGCTGGGCAGCCCTGCCATCGTGGGCCGCATCAACCATGACCGGTTCCTGCTGGATGTCCGTACTCTGCGGGAAAGTGATTTTGCCGATATTGTAAAGGCAGTGGGGGAGGCTGAAAAATGAATCATGTAATCATTGGTACAGCCGGACATGTTGACCACGGCAAGACTTTACTGATCAAGGCGCTGACGGGTATCGATACTGACCGGCTCCAGGAAGAGAAGAAGCGGGGCATCACCATCGAGTTGGGCTTTGCCCACCTGGACTGGCCCGATGGCACGCAGGCTGGTATCGTGGACGTGCCCGGCCATGAGAAATTCATCAAGAATATGCTGGCAGGTGCCGGCGGCATTGACCTGGCCATGCTGATCGTGGCAGCTGATGACGGCTTCATGCCCCAGACCCTGGAGCATTTGGATATTTTGACACTGCTTGGTATCAAGGACGGCTGCGTGGTCATCACCAAGAGCGATGTGGTGGATCCCGAGTGGCTGGAAATGATGAAAGAAGAGATCGTTGGCCGGGTGGAGGGCACCTTCCTGGAAGGAAAGCCTGTTCACTGCGTGTCTGCATATACCGGGCAGGGCATTCCCGAACTGCGGCAGGAGCTTCACGATATGGTGCAGCGGGCCGCAATGAAGAATCTCCGGGTGCCTTTCCGCCTGCCGGTTGACCGCGTGTTCAGCGTAGATGGCTTCGGCACTGTTGTCACCGGAACCCTGATCGAAGGCTCCATGCACGAGGGTGACAATGCAGAGCTGATCCCCGGCGGTGCAGCCACCCGCATCCGGAATCTGCAGGTTCATGGCAAGGATGTGGATACCGCCTATGCAGGCCAGCGTGTGGCCGTCAATCTGGCGGGTCTGAAGAAAACCGATATCCAGCGCGGTGACGCTGTGGCAAAGCCCGGCTCTGTCCGCACTTCCCGGATGCTGGACGTGCGGCTGCAGAACCTGCGGGGCTCCAAGCGTGTGATCCAGAACGATTCCCAGGTGCATCTGTACCATACCTCTCAGGTGCAGCTGGCCAAAGTGGTGCTGCTGGACCGGGATACGCTGAATCCCGGCGAAAGCTGCTATGCCCAGCTCCGCCTGACGGATCCCATTGCCACCAAGTCCGGTGACCGGTTTGTCATCCGGTTCTATTCTCCGCTGGAGACCATCGGCGGCGGCGTGATCCTGGACGATGCTCCGGCCCGCCATAAGCGGTTCCAGAGCGCTGTTCTGGAGGCGCTGAAGATCAAGGAGACCGGCTCCGGCGGTGACCGGGTGATCCAGGTGCTGACAGAGTTTGGTACGGAACTGCCTACCGCTGCAAAGCTGGCAGCCAAGCTGCGGATGGAAGAGACGGAAGTTGCCGATGCTGTCCGGGAGCTGTGCGCCCGGGGCAGGGCAGTGGAACCCCTGGAGGGACGTTATGCTTCATCTGCGGTTATGGATAAGACCTGGGATACCTGCCGGGAGATCCTGGCCGGTTACCACAAGCAGAATCCCCTCCATGCAGGCATGAAAGAAGCAGAAGTCCGCCAGAAGTGCTTCAAGAACCTGGATCAGACCACGGCAGATGCCCTGCTGGGTGCTCTGCGGCAGGAGGGTAAGCTGCGCCGTGTTTCCGAACGGTATGCCCTGGGTGATTTTGAGATCAAGTTCACCAAGCGGCAGAACAACATCAAGCAGAAACTGCTGCAGACTTATCAGAAAGCCGATCTGGAAAGCCCTGCCACCGATGATGTGCTGGCCGGGTTCCCTCAGAATGAAAAAACCGATGCAAAGCAGGTTCTGGAATCCCTGGTCACCGGTGGCGACCTGGTAATGCTGACACCGCAGATCTGCTGGTACAAGGATACCTATGCAAGAGTCTGCGATGTGGTAAAGACCCATTTTGAGAGCCATGAAACCATTACACTGGGCGAGCTGCGGGATCTGATCAATTCCTCCCGGAAATATACCCTGGCGGTTCTGGAATATTATGACAAAAACCGCATCACCAAAAAGGACGGCGATCTGCGCTATCTGGTGGGCTTTCGGGATTGATCGATTTTCTCGATAAAATGTAAAATATGCTTGCATTTTAAAAATGCTTATGGTATGATGATTGCCCATGGGAGTAGATGGGTGCTGGTGTGCCCCCCGGTCTTCAAAACCGGTGAGGGGGGCTAGGAACCTCCCGGGTGGGTTCGATTCCCACATATTCCCGCCAAAATACCCCCCGGAAAACGCATTTCTGGGGGGTATTTCCTTTGGATTTGGCGTTTTAAATCCTGGGTTTATCAAATTGTTTTGTATAAAATGTAGAAATTTATTTATCAGATTTCTGCATAAATCTTGGACTCATGGGAAAAAATTTAGTAAAAAGTATCAATAAACGCAGGGAATTGACAGTAAATGGTACTTTTTGAAAGGTTTATGTTCTAAAAAAACGCCGAAAAACCGGAGGAAATACTATTCACTTAATCGATGATAAAATGTTTGCACTTGATTTTTCTCCGCAAATGAAGTTTAATATTCACGAGGGTTCCGAAGCCCTAAACCTTCAACTGCATATGATGTGGATGACGGACACAGGAGATCTGCGTAAGGCAGAGCCGAAGGAATAAGCACCGCAGCTTGCCGCCGCGTTGCGAAGATTTCAGGCAAACGGACTGTGACCTGACACAACTCTGGAAAGCGAAAGCACCGAAGGAGCAACCCGTATAGCGGGGAATCTCTCAGGTTAAGATAACAGGGCGAGGCAATATGAAAAACTGTTCATACTGTCCGACCCTGCTTTTTTATTTTCTCCGGACGGCGGGAGGCCCACGAAATGAAATCACCCCACAGAATTCGGATCATCACCAACAACCCCCTGGTCAAGACGGTCTTAAGTGATTACTACACCATCGAGTATTACGAAGACCTGAGCCTCCGGGAGATCCTGGTGAAGGTCAGAGATCTGGTCTACAGCGGCTACGAACTGTTTACCCATCCTATGGCTGGCAGCGTCAAGCCCAACGAGACCATGTTTAAGTCCATTGTGGTCGGCACGGATATGAAAGGCGTCGAGATCGCGCACTGCAACCTCATGATGAACGCACTTATCACCTGCGATAAGTTCAAGCCCCTGGGTGTGCAGTATTCCGATTACCACATTAAGGACTTCCAGTTGATTGACTATACCCTGCTTTGCGGCGCGCTGGATTTCGACGCAATCGCAGGTCTTAGTAAAGCAAATTTCTAAAAGCATCAAAACAAGTAAAAAAAAGGAGGAGGATTCGCTTTGAAATTAGAACTCGGTTTCATTAAGATCAATGATGTTCAGTTTTCAAACGAATGTGCCGTTAAGGACGGCATTCTGTACGTCAACCCCGAAGATGTAAAGGCTTTCATCTACGACAACGATGATGTTAAGACCTACATCAAGTCCATCACCCTCGACATTGCCAAGCCCGGCGAAAGCGTCCGTATCACCCCTGTTAAGGACGTCATCGAGCCTCGTTGCAAGGTCGCTGGCCCCGGCGGTATGTTCCCCGGCGTCATCTCCAAGGTCGACACTGTCGGTTCCGGCCGTACCCATGTTCTGAAGGGTGCTGCAATCGTTACCGCTGGTAAGATCGTCGGCTTCCAGGAAGGCATCATTGATATGTCTGGCGAAGGCGCTAAGTACACCCCCTTCTCCAAGACTCTGAACCTGGTTATGGTCGCTGAGCCTGTTGAGGGCACCAAGCAGCACGACTACGAGCGCGCTGTTCGTTTCGCTGGCCTGCGCTGCGCTACCTTCGTTGGCGCACTGGGCAAGGATGTCGAGCCCGATGAAGTCAAGACCTTCGAGACCTACGGCATCATGGAAGGCGCTAAGCTGTTCCCCGATCTGCCCCGCGTTGGCTATGTCCACATGCTGCAGACCCAGGGCCTGCTGCACGACACCTATGTTTACGGCGTCGATGCAAAGCGCATTGTTTCCACTCTGCTGTACCCCACCGAGACCATGGACGGTGCTATCCTGTCCGGTAACTGTGTTTCCGCTTGCGACAAGAACACCACCTACCATCACCTGAACAACCCTGTTGTTGCTGAACTGTTCGAGCAGCACGGCAAGACTCTGAACTACGTCTGCAACATCATCACCAACGAGAACGTCTACCTGGCTGACAAGCAGCGCGGTTCCGACTGGTCCGCTAAGCTGGCTAAGCTGCTGGATCTGGATGCTGTTATCGTTTCCGAGGAAGGCTTCGGTAACCCCGACGCTGACCTGATCATGAACTGCGTCAAGCAGGAGAAGCAGGGCATCAAGACCGTTCTGATCACCGACGAGTACGCTGGCTGCGACGGTAAGTCCCAGTCCCTGGCTGACTCCGATCCTCTGGCTGACGCCGTTGTCACCGCTGGTAACGCTAACATGGAAGTCGTTCTGCCTCCCATGGACAAGGTTATCGGTATGCTGGATTACGTTGACTACTGCTCCGGCGGTCACGCTGGCTCCCTGCGTCCCGATGGCTCCATCGAGGCTGAGCTGCAGATCATCACCGGCGCTACCAACGAAATGGGCTTCAACTGCATGAGCGCCCGCTAATTTCGTGAAAGGAGAAGATTGACAAAATGGCTTTTCGTGTAGTACACTATATTAACCAGTTCTTCGCCAACGTCGGCGGCGAAGAGATGGCTCACATCCCCGCCGAACTGCGTGAAGGCAAGGTCGGCCCCGGCATGGCCTTCGAAACCGCATGGAAGGGCGAGGCTGTTATCGTTAACACCATCGTCTGTGGTGACTCCTACTTCGCTGAGCATGAGAAGGAAGCTAAGGAGCAGGTCGTTGCTTGGGTTAAGGAAATCAACCCCGACATGTTCATCGCTGGTCCCGCTTTCAACGCTGGCCGTTACGGCTACGCCTGCGCTAACATCGCTCTGGAAGTCAAGCAGCAGCTGGGCATTCCTGTTCTGACCGGTATGTACGAAGAGAACCCCGGTGCTGACTACAAGGACAAGATCCTGATCACCCCCACCGCTAACTCCGCTGCCGGCATGCGTAAGGCTGCTCCCACCATGGCTGCTCTGGCCCTGAAGCTGATGAAGGGCGAGAAGCTGGGCGCTTCCTGCGAGGACGGCTACATGCCCAACGGCATCCGTGTTAACTTCTTCGAGAAGGAGCGCGGTGCAAAGCGTGCTGTTAAGATGCTGCTGAACAAGATCAACGGCAAGCCCTTCGTTACCGAGTTCCCCATGCCCAACTTCGACCGCGTCGAGCCCGGCAAGGCTATCCCCGACATGAGCAAGGTCGTTCTGGGCCTGGCTACCTCCGGTGGTATCGTCTCCAAGGGCAACCCCGACCGTATCGAGGCTTCCAACGCTTCTCACTACGGTGAGTACGACATCGAAGGCTGGGACGCTCTGACCTCCGAGGGCTGGGAAACCGCTCACGGCGGCTACGACCCCGTCTACGCAAACGAGGATCCCAACCGCGTTATGCCCATCGACGTCCTGCGTCAGATGGAGCGCGAGGGCAAGATCGGCAAGCTGCATCGTTACTTCTACTCCACTGTTGGTAACGGTACCGCTGTTGCTTCTTCCCGTAAGTTCGCCGAAGAGTATGCACAGAAGATGCTGCAGGCTGGCGTTCAGGCTTGCATCATGACCTCTACATGAGGTACCTGCACTCGTTGCGGCGCAACGATGGTTAAGGAAATCGAGAGAGTCGGTATTCCTGTTGTTCACATGTGCACCATCACCCCCATCTCCCTGACTGTTGGTGCTAACAGAATTATCCCCACTATCGCTATCCCCCACCCCCTGGGTAACCCCACTCTGACTGCTGAGGACGAGTACGCTCTGCGTTACAAGCTGGTCGATGCAGCTATCAAGGCATTCTCTGTCGAAGTCGACAAGCAGACTGTCTTCGAGTTCTAATTCGTTCTCGAGTCTTGAATTGTTCTAAACGGAACCCCTGCAGCCTTCGGGCTGCAGGGTCATCCGAAAAAAATAAGGAGTGATTCCAATGAACAATATTTATGACGTTATTATCCTGGGTGCCGGCCCCGCCGGTCTGGCTGCTGGCCTGTACGCTGGCCGTAGCTGTCTGAAGACCCTGATCGTCGAAAAGGGTCAGGATGGCGGACAGATCGCCATCACCGATGAAATTGAAAATTATCCTGGCTGCAATGTCGAAGAGGAGTCCGGTCCTTCCCTGATGGCCCGTTTCACTGCTCAGGCTGCAAAGTTTGGCTGCGACCGGGTTTCTGATACCATTAAGGAAGTCCAGCTGGAAGGCAAGGTCAAGAAGCTGATCGGCGTTAAGGGCGAGTACGAAGGCAAGGTCGTCATCCTGGCTACCGGTGCATTCCCCCGTCCCATCGGCTGCAAGAACGA
>JAFSAP010000032.1 GCA_017440925.1 Oscillospiraceae bacterium
GTTTGTGACCCACAATTTTGACTACGAATGGCGGGACTATTCCCACGCCTTGCAGCCAGACGCGGATCAGTTCAAGGCGGCGAAAGCGGTCACAGTGGCAGGCTGTGACATTTACCACCCCACGGCATCTTTCCTGACGGGGGCGGAGATCAGCTTCGGCGGCGATCTGGCGAGGGGACTGAAGCATGGGGAGAATTTCTTCGTTCTGGAAACCCAGGCTCAGGGGCCTGTGGGCAGATTGCCCTGGCCGGGACAGCTGCGCCTGCAGGCCTTCGCCCATCTGGCCAACGGCGCAAATATGGTGGAATACTGGCACTGGCACTCCATCCATAACGCCATCGAATGCCACTGGAAGGGTGTTCTCAGCCATGACTTCACCCCCGGCGCGGTCTATCAGGAGGTAAAGACCATCGGCGCGGACTTTGTCCGAATCGGCAGCCATCTGGTGAACCTGAAACGAAAAAGCGATGTGGCTGTTCTTGTCTCCAACCGCAGCATTACCGGCTTGAAGCACAGCTATGCCTTCGCCGGACCGAATTATGGTGATATCCTACGCTGGCTCTACGACAGCTTTTTCCGGCTGAATGTCTCTGTGGATATCCTCGACGACAGCACCCGGGATTTTTCCGGCTATAAACTGGTGGTAACGCCGGGGTTGTACTGTGCAGAGGATTCCCTGATCGAAGCCCTGCGGGACTATGTCCGCGGCGGTGGGCATCTGCTGTCTTCCTTCCGCAGCTTCTTCTGCGATGAGAATACAAAAATCCGAACAGCCTGTCAGCCCGGGGGACTGACAGATGTGTTCGGCATGACCTATGACAATTTTACCATTCCGGCAGAGGTTTCCGGAGCGAAGGAATGGATGGAACTGCTGCGCCCGGACGACGACACGCAGGTGCTGCTGGGATATGACCATGCAGCTTATGCCCCTTATGCCGCCGCAACCTGCCATACCTTTGGAAAGGGGAGAGCCGCATATATCGGCACCATGCTGGACAGCGTGGCTCTGGACGCACTGCTGGAACAGTTGCTGCCCCAGATGGGGATTGGGCTTTCAGCCTATCACTGGCCGCTGATCGTGAAACAGGGCACAAATGACATGGGAGATAATATCACATATCTTCTGAATTATAGTTCTGAGGTACAGACCTTCCGTGTAGAAAACAGTGCCGTGGAGCTGTTATCACAAAATCATTTTGCGCATGGAGAACCACTCCGACTTGAGCCATGGGGAGCTGTAATTCTGAGTGAATCTGAATGAACCGTTGCGGAATCGATTGCCCGCCTCATTATCGCAGAAGCCTTCCTACAAAGACTGATACCATTCCCAAACAGTGTTCCTCCCTTGGGCTGATCGTTGTAGATTGCGTGGAAATAAGCTGGGAAGTCTGTTCGATTCCGCCCATCTTCATTCGGATTATTCTGTAACCCCACAGCAAATTCTCTCTGTTGGAGGATTTGCTGTGGGATTTTTTCGTTTTGAGATGAATGCCCACAAACCATTTTCTATTTGTGGGTACTCATTTCAAAACGGGCTGGGATTCCAAAGGGACGGCAATTCCTTTGGCCCGGGGTCATCCAATAGGGGCGGGGAGCACCCTGTTGGCTGGGGAATCCAAAGGGGACAGCGTTCCCTTGGCAGGAGGCATCCAATGGAGGGCAGCGCCCTCCGTGGCCGGAAGAATCCAATGAAACCGGCGGTTTCGTGGCACACGACTTTGTTTGCAAAGTCTAGTGTGTTATACCTTCTGCGACCGCTGCCGCTGGAAAGGGGGGTGTTTGCTTCCGGAACACACCATTTCCAGTGGCTGCAGAACAGGCGGATTTTGGCGCGCCACGGGCCGAAATTCAGGATTTGTCCCTCAGGCAAAATCCGACTGTTCGGGTGTAGGTGGTGTTGCGGAGCGAAGATGATTTTGAAAAATCTTCGGAACGCAGCAGCATCACCGGGGGAGCGGGAGGTATATCACACTCCCGTCCTGTAGCAGCACCCGTTTCTTCTTCTGCCCGATATCCCCGGCCCAAAAGATGAGTCTTTTTTTCTCCGGAAGTTCCTTATCTCCTTTAAGCGCAACAACACCAATTACCTTCCAGGCATACTTATGGCTTCTGGTTGTATCCCAATCCGCAAGCCGTTTTATCTTAATTCTCTTGTTCCCAAAATCAAAATAAATTTCGCCCCATTCGCCGTCGCAATCTACCCGATACCGGTATGTTGCGGCGGCATTTTTGTTTTCTGCCTGCTCCAGATTTTCAAGATGCATATCCACGATGTGGCACGAGCCATCTTCAACCAGCTGCGCTACCAGACGATCCAGTGCTGCATGGTAAGCAACCTCTGCACCTTTTTCGCTGGCACCATTCATAATTCTTTTGCCGATCTCCTGGAACTGGAATTGCTCTTTCCTTGGCATCATGCCGCCGCAGTTGCTGCAGATCGCATTGCGGGCCCTCAGTATTGTTTGCTCCCGCCAGGACAGTTTCTCCATAGCATCCCGGATGACTTTTCCCTTCCAGTGATTCCAGACAATATGATTCAGGCTTCCCTTACCGTCCTGAATAATGTCTTCCATGATTGCCTGTTCATTCTCGTCCCAGTCGATAATCTTTTCAGTCTGGCGGGCACGGATACCGATGGCTTCCTGTAAATCACGCTCTGCTGTTTCCGGTTTGCATCCGGTTTCCTCGCAGAATATTTCTATCGTTTTCTTTTCGTCCTGGGCATTGGCATTGTAGATCGCTGCAATGCGCCGGATGTCCTTGTATTTATCAAGAGACTTCACCTTCCAGGACTCCTGATTCATCCGGAATGTTTTGAATGTATCGTAAATGAAATGATGAAGATATGTCAGAAACTTTGCTTCTTTGGACGGATCAAAGGTGGGAAGCTTTTTCAGAATCAGTTCCTGCAGAGCCAGCTTCATATCCAGAAACAGCGCAGGATCATAAGGGTCCATGCCGTTTCTTCTGATAAAAGAGTAAACCTTTCCGTTGAGCCTGTGTTCATAGCCATGGAGGAAAAAGCTGAGATACAGAAGATTCTTTTCCTGCACCGCCCGGGTCAGGTATGCATCCGCAACTGCTTCGTTTTTCTGCTGGATCTCCTTCTTCTTTTCTTTGCTGATCCGTCCGCTGTTCTCCATGTTCTGCAGAGCATCTTCCATGCCCGGAGGTGTGGGCGTCAGCTGATAAATGTGCTCTGCCTGCCACTTGGTCAGACCCTGTACATTTTCTTTTTCGCTTCCCAGATAAAAGTATCCGAACCGGGAGGTGTACCCTGTCAGATCCCAGGAATATTCAGATAACAGCTGGATATCCTCCGGGGTCAGCTGCAGAGACTCTTCTTCAATTTGCATTTCCGCTTCAGACATAGGTGCACCTCCTTGTATTTAACTTCTCATTGCCGCGGCAATCAATGCATCCGGAAGCATATCCGTCAGATATTCTCCATTGGCATAATCTGCATCGGCAATGGCAATGTCTTTGCAGTCCCGGGCGATTCGTTTTGCCTTCGCTGCAAGTTCCTTATCCAGCGTGCCTCGCTCCACACGCTTATCGAGTGTGTCCACACTTCTGTGGTACAGGACGATGGTCGGGTCGTTCTCCGCCAGTTCCCGGAACTTCCGTCCCATCATGTTTCCAACTGCGGTACAGGTCAAACCATCGTATTCTTCCGGAGCGTAGCCGGTACAGTATTTCTGCCGCCGGGCATTGGTTGTCAGGAAAAACTTTTGGCAGATGGGGCATCGTTTCGGCGCATTGCCCGCAGCCAGGGCTTCATACAGATTGGATCGGAACATGCTGGGGAAAGACGCATAATGCATCCGGCGAACGATGCCCTTTTCCTCTGGAACATATTCTACGGATACATTGGAAAAGGCCATCCACTGATCCTTCCGCTCCTCATCCTTACTGAAGAAGGAATCAAACTTCTGCGAAAACCCTTTGGGATTTCTGGAGATATCCTCATCCGCCAATGATTCCACCAAAGGGATCAGCGCTTTCCGAAAGTCCCGGATACCGAAGCCCAGCTGGGCAACCAGACACAGTGCCTGGATAAACACTTCTCCCTGTTCCTTTTTGCGCTCTGTGTAAGCTTTTCTGACCTTCTCCGGAGCAAAAACTTTTGGAAGATTCTCATCAAGCCATGTGAAATCCTGATTCTCAAAGGGTGGAACCTCCCGGAGGAGATCTACCACCCGGAAAACATTCTTGGATGCAGTCATCATCCTGCATAAAGTCTTCTGATCGGGATTTCTGTTCTTGTTCAGGAAATCCACCAGCTCCATCATAGGGTCTGTCAGTTCCAGAAGCTCCTCCAGAACAGAATCGGGAAGGTTCAAAATATCCAGTGCAATGCTTCCGGTGTCAGTAGCTGTGTTACTGGTTCCATAAGTCTCCTGCTTATCTTTGTATGACACTGTCAGGAACCGCATGTTCAGTCGCTCCTGCAGATCCACTTTCTTCGCCACCAATAATCGCCTCCTTTTTTGCATATTATAGCAAACACATGTTCTAAAATAAAGATATATTTTATGAACGACTCGTAAGTGTCTCGTTATCACGACCGTTTCCTTCCATCGGGATGAATTCTATCAAAATTAAAGTCCGAAATAATGGACTTATTCGTTGAGGGCCAAAGGAGGATTTTCTCATAATAACCAGCTGCAACTTCAAAGATTTTTCGCCTGTCAGGTTTTTTGATTTTGGCCTGTCGGCTAATTAGACCGTTTTTTACGGATTTCCACATAAATGTAGTAGGAGGACAGAACGCAACCGCCCGGTAGGATGCAGTTGTCCTCACTACTTATTTATGAAAGGAAAAATATTATGTCAATCTACACACAAATCAAAGATGCTGTCTCTGTAAAGGAGGCCGCCGAACGCTACGGCCTGTCCGTAACCCGACACGGCATGGCCCGTTGTCCCTTCCACGAGGACCACTCTCCCAGTCTGAAGCTGAACGAGGATTACTATTACTGCTTTGGCTGCCACGCCACCGGAGATGTGATTGATTTCACTTCCAAGCTGCTTCAGGTCTGTAAATACCATGCTGCAAAACAGCTGGCTGCAGATTTCGGAATCTATGTTAATGATTCTAAAGCTAAGCAGATTGAAGCTAAGCAGATGTACGCCCCCGGGCCTCAGATTCCCGAGAATCCCAACCTTGCCGTGTTCCGGAACAATGAGATCCTGTGCATGCAGGCACTGTCTTCCTATGAATGGCTGCTGGAAGAATGGATGGAGGAATATGCTCCGGAAGAGCCTGGGGAATTTGATCCCCGGTATGTGCACGCATGTCATATGCTGCTTCCGGTGAAGTATCTGCTGGACTGCCTGACAGTGGCAACCTTCGAGGAACGCTATGACATGGTGGAACATCTCATGGAGGACGATACGATCCCGAAACTACGCAAGTTCGCCGGAAAGGAACTGGGTAAAAAGTATGGAAGAATTGCAAGAAAAGAATCTGAAGGCTCCTGATTGGGTTCAGGACAATAAGATCCATGAGGTGCTCTTCTGCAAAGCCTTTCTGGAAAAGCATCCCATGATCTGCATCAATGACACCTTTTTCACCGTCAATGGCAGAGTCTCGGATGAGAACAAGCTTAAGAAGGAGATCCTGGAATGGATCGAACCCTATGTGACCTCCGGCCTTGTCAAGAAGATCAGCAGCTTACTGGACATGCTCCGGGTGAAGTGTTATTCCCCTCCGTTGAGCGTCCATACCGACCGTATCCACCTGGCCAACGGAACCTATTACCTCTCCGGGGAATTTTCCCCGGAGAAGGACTTCTGTGTGAACCGGCTTCCTGTTTCCTATGATCCCGAAGCTGCTGTACCTTCTCAGTGGCTTGCTTTTCTGGATCAACTACTGTACCCGGAAGATATCCATACTCTGCAGGAGTACATGGGCTACTGTCTGATTCCCACCACCAAGGCACAGAAAATGCTGTTCCTTGTGGGTAAGGGCGGTGAAGGCAAATCCAGAGTAGGCCTCGTAATGCACGCCATGCTGGGAGACAATATGAACACCAGCTCCATCCAGAAGGTGGAGACCAACCCGTTCGCCAGAGCAGATCTGGAGCATCTGCTGGTAATGGTGGATGATGATATGAAACTGGAGGCACTGCCCCAGACCAACTATATCAAAACCATCGTCAGCGCCGAGCTCCCCATGGATCTGGAACGCAAGGGCCAGCAGAGCTACCAGGGCAGATTGAATGTCCGTTTTCTGGTGTTTGGCAACGGCACCATGAAATCCCTCTATGACCGTAGCGAAGGATTCTTTCGGCGGCAGATCATCATTACCGTCCGGGATAAGGACAAAAACAGAGAAGACGATCCCTTCCTTGCCGAGAAGCTGTGCTCGGAAAAGGAGGGGATTTTTTTGTGGGCTCTGGAAGGTCTTAGACGGCTGATCCAGAACAATTACCACTTCACTATCAGTGAGAGAACGAAGGTAAACATGGAATCCGCCATCAAGGAAGGCAACAACATTGTAGAGTTCATGGAGTCGGAAGGTTACTTCCTCTTCAAGTCAGACTCCCAGATCACTTCCAAGGATTTTTATGCCATCTATGAACTGTGGTGCGATGACAACACTACAAAGCCGGTGACTTCTAAAAGCTTCAGCACGTACCTTTCCCAGCATGAGCGGGAATACAACCTGGAACATAACAACAAAGTCCGGAATAACCAGGGCCGCAGGGTCTGGGGCTTCTGGGGTATTGAACCCATTGTAAAGGTATTTGTATAAGAAATTGGAATGGACCTCAAAACATCCGTACCGTACGTACCAACGTACCGGGACGTATGCATGTACGTACGGTACGCATGATTTTGAGTTTGTTCTCTGTTTTTCTGGAGCAAAAACCATTATAACCGGGAGCTTGAGTCGAAAAATCCGATACAGAGGCGAAACAGAGCAAAAGTCAACCCGAAACGCAACAGTTTGCTGTTTTTCTACTCTGCCGTATGATTTATCACCCGCCCCACGGTTCGCCTCTTACAGAGCCTTCCACAGGCCAATTTCAACCCGAAAACTTACAGAATTTTTATTTTTCACGAAAGGAGAGCATTTATGCCTAAAATGTCACAAAAAAGAAAGAAGGAACTGTCCTTGTTCCTGAACGATTCAGGACGCGTCGAATACAATGTCCTCTGCCGCAGATGCGTACATGAATGCAAGCAGCCTTACAAAGCAATTGTGGTGGAGTGCAGACGATACTTATCCAAACGATCCGTGGAGGTGATGAATCATGCCTAAAGCACAGTATGGAATTCTAAGATTTGCCAAATACAAGGGCCCGGAGATCGGTCAGATCGAGTCCCACAACGAACGTACCAAGGAAAGCTATGCCAGCAATCCGGACATCGACACCAACCGCAGCAAGCTGAACTTTAATCTGCTACCCCCGCCTCCCAAGTACCGGACGGAAGCAGAACGTCAGATCCGGGAAGCAGGATGCAGAACCCGGAAGGACAGTGTCCGGTTGGTGGAAACCCTGATCACCGCCAGTCCGGAATTCTTTCTTGGAAAGAGCCATCAAGAGATCCGGGGTTACTTTGAACGGGCACTGGAATTCATGAAAACCAAACAGGATCCCAATACCTTCGTATCTGCCGTGGTGCATATGGACGAGAAAACTCCCCATATGCACCTTTGTTTTGTCCCCATTACGGAGGACGGTCGGCTCAGTGCCAAGGATATCGTCGGCAACAAGAAAAAGCTGACACAGTGGCAGGATGAATACTGGAGCTATATGGTGAAGAAGTATCCCGACCTGGAACGGGGTGAATCTGCCAGTGAAACCGGCAGAACCCACCTGCCCCCCAGGATCTTCAAACAGGCCACCAGGATGCACCGGCTGGAGCAGAAGCTGAAGGAACTGCTCTCCAGCATCAATCCCATGAATGCCAAGCGGGTCAGAGAGGAGATCCTTAAGGTCCTGGATGAATATATCCCCGGTGTTGCGGAACTGATGACCAAAACCAAAGCGCTAAAGCGGTCCGAAAAGGAATTGCTTGGAGAAATCGCTGTTCTGAAAAAGGAAGTAAACAGCAGCAAACCCAGTGTCCAGCGGCTGCTGGAACTGGAAAAGAAGGCCCAGGAACAAGAAGAGCTTCAGCACACCATCGCTTCCCTACAGCAGACGCTGACTGCCATCCCGCCGGAAATCATTGCAGAATACAATGATCCCAAATCTGAAAGAAAGGAAATTATTGCGATTGAATAATAAAAAGAGTGTTGTGCAGGCTATGCAACTGCCTGTGGACAAGTTGCGCCCCTTTGAAGGGCATCCCTTCCGGGTAACAGATGATTCGGAAATGGAACAGCTGGTATACAGCATTCTCACTCAGGGATTGCTCACGCCCATCTCTGTCCGTCCCGTTGAAAATAATGAATACGAAGTGATCTCCGGTCACCGGAGACTCCACGCATGTAAGAAGGCAGGAATCGAAACGGTTCCTGCCTTAATTTATTCCCTGGACCGGGATGCTGCAACTATCGCCATGGTGGACAGCAACCTGCACCGCGAGAGGATCCTGCCCAGTGAGAAAGCATTTGCTTATAAGCTGAAGATGGATGCCATGCGTCGGCAGGGAAAGCGTACCGACTTAACTTCGGACCAAGTTGGACCGAAGTTAACTGCATCTATGATTGCCGATAGCGAAAGTGTGTCCCAGGTTAAGCGGTATATCCGTTTGACAGAACTGATTCCGGAAATCCTCACCATGGTAGACGATGGCAAAATTGCATTTACGCCTGCTGTGGAGCTGTCTTATCTGACCAAACAGGAACAGCGGGATTTGCTGGAAACCATGGAGAGTGAGGACTGCACTCCCTCTCTGTCCCAGGCAATTCAGATGAAGAAACTGAGCCAGGCCGGAGAACTGGATGTTGACCATATCTTCGATATTCTTCGGGAACCCAAGGCCAACCAGCAGGACAAAATCAGCTTCCGGATGGAGGATCTGCGGAAATTCTTCCCCAAGAGCTACACCGCCGCACGGATTCAGGAAACCATTCTGAAACTGCTGTCCGATTATCAGAAAAAGCGGCAGCGCAGCAGAGAGGAGCGGTGATGATGGAACCTAAGATCGAAATTCACACCGACTGTTGCCTCAATGTAGGAAAAGAAGATATTCAGAAAATCTTGGATCAGGTTACAGCATTGGTTTCTGCAGCTGTTCTCCGGTCAGCTGCCCAGTCGGAGAACACAGATGGAGCAGCATAATAACGGAATTTGGAAGGTGCGGCCTCAGTGGCCGCACCTTTGTCATAGCAGCGTTTCCACCATAAAATGATGAAAAAATGGAATGAAAGGATGTGTGAGATTTGGAACGCTATCTGATGTATTTGAGAAAATCCCGTATGGATACAGATTTTGAAGAAGTATCGGTTACCGAAACCCTGAGCCGTCATCGAACGATTCTGGAGAATTTATGTAAAAATATGAAGCTGAATGTTGTGGAAGTTCTGGAGGAAGTTGTCTCAGGCGAGTCCCTTTACACCCGTCCTCAAATGATGCGGTTGCTGGATATGATCAACACCGGTATGTATGCCGGGGTGGTCTGCATGGATATTGAGCGTCTTTCCAGAGGTTCCTCCATGGAGTCGGGTCAGATTATGCAGATTCTGCAGGTGAACGGCTGTAAGATCATCACTCCCGGCAAAATATACGATTTGCAGAATGATTCCGATGAGCAATTTACGGATATGAAATTTATGTTCAGCCGATATGAACTGAAAACCATTACAAAGCGTCTGGTGCGAGGCCGTAATCAATCGGCTTCGGAAGGAAAGTTCATGGGTTCTATGGCTCCTTATGGGTATCGAGCATTTAAGCTTCCTGGTCAGAAAGGAAACAGCCTTTGTATCGATCCGGAGGAAGCCAAGGTTGTACAGATGATTTTTGATATGTATGGTCAGCAGGGGATGGGCTACAATGCGATTGCATATAAGCTCAATGACTTACATATTCCTGCACGAAAAGGAAAATGGAGTCAAACGTCGATTGTAAATATTCTGACCAACGAGGTATATCTTGGTAAGATTCGTTGGAGAAAGGAACCTGTTAAAAAGGTTGTCAAGGATGGTATGCTTGCGAAAAAACGATTTATAAATGATGACTATGATTTATATGATGGCCTGCACGAACCGATTATTACGCAGGAACAATGGGACCGTGTGAAGGCTGCTCAAGCGAAGAAAAACCATAATCCGGTCAACACCGATCGCCAACTGAAAAATCCCTTTGCGGGTATCCTAGTGTGCGGCAAATGTGGGGCAATCATGAAGCGGACAGTTCCGGACAAAAAGCGGAATCCTACACCCTGGTATCGCTGTTCCTCACGGGATTGTGACTGCAAGATTATAAAGTGTACGACTGTAGAACAATCGATATATGATGCAATGGATGAGTGGCTGGAAGAATACATGATTCATTTGGAATCTGACGATCAGCCGCAGGAAGATCCGGTTGCAACAGCATTGGAAGCAGTTCGGGGTCAACTAGCAGGCTTACAGCTTCAACAGGAGAATATTTGCGAATATCTGGAGAAGGGGATCTATACCATCGATATGTTCACAAAACGTAACGCTGCCTTATCAAAAGAAATCAAGCAGCTTCAAATTTCTGAGGCAGAACTGCTTCGCCAGCAGGCAGAAGGTAACCAAAAGAGTCAATCGACATCCCAAATCATTCCTGTGACGCAGCAGATTCTGGCGAGCTATCCGATTCTGACCCCGTTGGAGAAAAATCAGCTTTGGAAACTGGTTATGAAAAAAGCAACTGTTTACCGTTCTCAGGAGGATGAGCTGACGATCAGAATACATCCCAATCTTCCGAAATAAGCGCTGAAAACACGAGGAGCTGTCCGCTAACTGCGGACAGCTCCTTTTGCAGAAGTAACAAAAGAATGACAGTGTCTATAGGCAAGCAATACCACATTTTCGAGAAAAACCGCTTCAATTTATCGACGAAAGCGTATTTGTGTGCTATAATCTCATTACGATTGCAAAGAAGGAGGCTTTTTCAATGGAGAATAAGCCGAAAAAGACCCCATGTTGTACGGCTCTACTAGCCCATGTGGA
>JAFSAP010000033.1 GCA_017440925.1 Oscillospiraceae bacterium
AACCCATGTTACCGCCGTGAAAGGGCGGTGTCTTAACCGCTTGACCAACGGGCCTGGTAGCGGCAATCTGATTCGAACAGATGACATACCGGGTATGAACCGGCTACTCTACCAACTGAGTTATGCCGCCATATTGGTCAAAGGATTTCGGTGCGCCGAAATCAGCTTCGTTATTATATCCCTAGAAACCGCATTTGTCAAGTGAAATCTTTTGTTTTTTTCAGAAAAATTTGGCAATACTGGTTTTGAGGTGATCTGTCTGCAAATTGGAAGAAAAACCGCCCTTTTTGCCCTGGGTGGCGCGGGCTACGTGGGAATGGAGCTGCTCTGGCGGGGCCGGAGCCATGTTTCCATGTTTCTGGCAGGAGGCGTCTGCCTGCTGCTCATCGGCCATCTGGAAGAGGTAAGGCCAAAGCTGCCCTTTCCCCTGCGCATCCTTGCCGGGGCCGGGATCATTACCATGGTGGAGCTGGCCGCAGGACTGGTCTTTAACCGGCGTTACAACGTCTGGGATTACCGGAATGTGCCTTTCAACTACATGGGGCAGATCTGCCTGCCCTTCTGCCTGCTTTGGATCCCCATTTCCGCCCTGGCCGGGAAGCTGTACCTTTTGCTGGATAAAAAATGGAATTTTGAATGATATCAGTAGAAAATACCGTGCAGCCCGCCTCCGTTTACCATGTCATTTCGAGCCAGCCCGTAAGCTGGCGTGGCAATCTCCTGGTACCATTTATCGAACTGTGCTGCAGGATCAGCCATCCCACCGGGAGATTGCCACGTCGGGGCTTCGCCCCTCCTCGCAATGACAGTGGTATTCGATACCCGGTTGCGTAAAACCATCTGCTTTCCACAAAAAAGAAGCCCCCGGCGGGGGCTTCTTTCAGGGTTTATTCTTCGCACCGGGGGATGGGTGTCACCACCGGAGTACCGTCCGCTTTCAGCAGGGGTGTCATACCGCCGCCCAGGGAATTATAATGAAACAGGTAATTCACACCCGTAACCTTATCCACCCAAATTTCTGTGGTCTCGAACGCTCCCTGGGAATAGGTTTTGACAAACCGTTCTTCTTTCTTTGCCATGGCTTACTTCTGAACGCCTTCCACGATGCCGTTTGCCATACCCACCAGTCCCTGCATTTCAGAGGGGATGATGATCTTGGTGGCCTGGCCGTTGGCGACCACCTGCATGGCTTCGATGGACTTCAGCTTCAGCACGTTTTCGTTGGGAGCCTTTTCATTCAGCATGGCCAGAGAATCGGCCAGTGCCTGCTGCACCTTACGGATGGCCTCGGCTTCGCCGTCAGCCTTCAGAATGGCAGCCTGCTTCTCGGCCTCCGCCTTCAGAATGGCTGCTTCCTTTTCGGCGCTGGCCCGGAGAATGGCGGATTCCTTTTCACCTTCTGCGATCAGAATGGCAGACTTCTTCTGGCCCTCGGCCTGGAGAATGGCCTGGCGGCGGTCACGCTCTGCCTTCATCTGCTTTTCCATGGAGCTCTGGATATCGGCAGGGGGCAGGATGTTCTTCAGCTCCACACGGTTGACCTTGATGCCCCAGGGGTCAGTGGCTTCGTCCAGGATGGCCCGCATCTTGGTATTGACCACATCGCGGGAAGTCAAAGTCTGATCCAGCTCCAGGTCACCGATGATGTTACGCAGGGTGGTGGCTGTCAGGGTTTCCATGGCGGCCATGGGCTGCTCGACGCCATAGGCATAGAGCTTGGGGTCGGTGATCTGGAAATACACAACGGTATCAATCTGCATAGTGACGTTGTCCTTGGTGATCACAGGCTGGGGGGGATAGTCCAGCACCTGCTCTTTCAGGGAAACCCGGCGGGCGATCCGGTCGATGAAGGGAACCTTCATGTGCAGGCCCACGCCCCAGACGGTGTGGAAGGCGCCCAGACGTTCAATGACATAGGCCCGGGACTGCTGCACCACCGCAATGTTGGTGATGATGATGACAAAGGCCAGAACAAACAGAACCAAAGTAACAATAAGACCCATAATAATACCTCCTCAATTTTTCAGTGTGGAGTGTTGAGTGTGAAGTGTGGAGTGAAGGTGTCGGCTTCGCCGACTATTTTCATCCATCGCCGCAGGCGATACATCAACTCCTAACTCCTAACTCCACACTCCTAACTTCAATTACACTTTTTCCAAAACTTCCACAGGTGTGACGAAAACCTTCACACCTTCCACCTTATCCACCCGGACAAGGGTGCCTTCGGTGATGGGTTCGCCGGAGGTGCTCCGGGCAGTCCAGACCATGGCACCCAGCTTCACCTGTCCCTGGGCGGAAACATTGTCGATGGCAATGGTCACAAGTCCCTGGGAACCGGCCACCGAATCCACATTGGTCTTTACCAGCTTCGGTGTAAAATATTTCCGAGCCAGAGGCCGCAGCGCCAAAAGCAGAATATTGGACACCACAAGGGCAACGCCCACCTGCAGTCCCCAGGAACCGCCCAGCAGACAAACCACCAGCGCTGCCAGAGAGCCTGCTGCAAACCACAGGGAAATCAGCATCACCGTGGACGCCTCCGCGATCAGAAAGACCACCAGCAGGGAAAGCCAGATAATCACACCATAATTCATTTTCGTTGCCTCCCTTCAGAAATGTACCCTGGCTGTCGGGTTTTTATTATCATACCATATTTCCCGGTGCAAATCAATTCGCACCGGGGTGTTAACACAAGTTTTACAAACTGGCAATTCAATGCATGCCATGATGACAGACCAGTCATGGCTATGCTGCCGGGCACCGATATCCATGTCATTGTGAGGAGGAGCAAAGCTCCGACGTGACAATCTCCCGGCAGGTTGTTTGTTCCTGCAATCAAGTTCAGTGAATGGTACCAGGGGATTGCCACGGCTCTTCGAGCCTCGCAATGACAGCGGTATTCGGTTCCTGGCCGAGGGAATCGCTGCTGCTGAAAGAAACAAATGCTTCCCACGACATAAAAAATTAAAGATTTTGGGGGCAGACAAGCAGACCCAAGTGTGCTATACTATTAAAAGCTATACGCTCATATCGTCATTCCGAGGTTATGAAATGGCTGCGGGAATCCCATCTTAAGAAGGAGATTGCCACGGTCGCTGACGCTCCCTCGCAATGACATGGTTGTTTTTGAATTATAAGGAGGCGTTTCCTTTGAAATATTGGTTCGGTTATCTGGTGGCTGCCATCATTGGCGCCCTTACCTGGGTGCTGCAGCAGTTTGGTGCGCGGTTTTCCACACTGATCGATATGGTCTATCCTTACGTGATCCGCACCCTCCAGGGGATCCTGGCGGAGTGGTCCGGCAGCGTGGATTTTCTGCTGTGGCAGCTGCTGGCAGTGGCTCTGGCGGTGGTGATCCTGGCAAGCCTGGTGGCAGTGATCGCTGCCAAGCGCAGCGTCATCAGCTGGGGCGGCTGGGTGCTCAGTGCCCTTTCTTTTGTTTATCTGCTGCATACCCTGGTTTGGGGCCTGAACTACCATGCCGGCCCTCTCAGCGATGATATCCGTATGGATGTGGCCCAGTACACCCTGGAAGAGCTGGTGGAAGCCACAGAATATTACCGGGACCGGGCCAACGTCCTCAGCCGTCAGGTCAAGCGGGACGACAAGGGCTATGTGGATTTCCCGGAGTTTGAAACCATGTCCAGCCGTGCCTATATGGGCTACCAGCGTCTGGTATACGACCGCTCCTATCCCATTTTTGCAGGCAGTGCCCTGCCGGTGAAGCGCCTCGGCTGGGCGGATATGTATACTTCCATGGGCATCACCGGTGTTACCTTCGGTCTGACAGGCGAAGCCGCCGTGAATCCCCAGATCCCGGAGGTGCTGCTGCCCTTCACCATGTGCCACGAAATGGCCCACCGGATGTGCATTGCCTCGGAACGGGATGCCAACTTTGCCGCATTCCTGGCCTGCTCCGTCCATCCCGACCTGGAATTTGAATACTCCGCCTACTTCATGGCATACCGCTACTGCTACAACGCCATTGCCTCGGTGCAGACCGTGGCCGCCGTCCAGGCTGCTTCCGATGTGGCTGCCGGGGTGGAGGATGACCTGTACCGGGATCTTGTAAACTACGACAATTTCTTCCGCACAAACAAGGATGAAGCTGCCACCGCCATTGCTGACAGCGCCAACGATGCCTACCTGCGCACCAGCGGCGAGACTGCCGGCATCGCCTCCTACAGCCAGGTCTGCGACCTGCTGGTGAACTGGCACATCCAGGAAGTGGTGCTGCCCTCCATCGCCGTGGAGGAAAGCCGGTTTGATCCCTATGATGAAACCCAGGTGGATATCAGCGATATCCGGTAAACAATACTGCTGTAGGGCGGGGTCATGACCCTGCCGACCAGGTATGATGATTGTATTGCTGAAACAGAACCAGAACACCTATACACAGCAACCAATATATCTGGTCAGGAAAATTGGTGCATCGGCGGGGTCATGACCCCGCCCTACAATACATATTTCAGAGGTAATCCTTATGAAAAAGACTTTGGTTTCCGGCCTGCCGCTGCTGGGACTGGAACTGACTGATGAAACCTGCGATCAGCTCTGCGCCTTTGGCAAGGCCATGGTGAAGCAGAATGAGGTCATGAACCTCACCGGCATCACCGATGACAAGGGCGTTGCCAACCTCCATCTGCTGGACAGCCTCACTGTCATGGCCTCTGCTGACCTGGCAGGGAAAACCATCATTGATGTAGGCTGTGGAGCAGGCTTCCCCGGTGTGCCTCTGGCCATTGCCTCCGGCGCCAAAGTGACCCTGCTGGACAGCCTGGGCAAACGGATGAAGTGGCTGGAAAGCTGCCTGCCGGAGCTGGGCATCGAAGCCGAATGCATCACTGCCCGGGCAGAGGAGGCTGTTTCCACCCGTCGGGAGCAGTATGATTTCGCCACCTCCCGTGCCGTGGCCCGGCTGAATATCCTGCTGGAGCTGACGGCTCCTTATGTGAAAGTGGGTGGAATGGTGCTGGCCATGAAGGGCACCGCCGCCCGGGAAGAGCTTTCTGAATGCACAGGCGCCATGAAAAAGCTGGGACTGAAGCTGGAGGAAGTGCGGGAATTCCCCATTGATGGCACCAATCACGCCGTCATCGTCCTGCGCAAAACCGCTCCCACCCCCAAGCAGTATCCCCGGCGGTTCGCCAAGATCAAACAAAGTCCCCTGTAACGATCAAGGAACGCGAAAAGTTTCGCGTTCCTTGTCTTTTTTTCATTCTTTTCTTGAAATTCCGGAGAAAATTTGTATAATGGTACTTTAAGAAATGATTATAACTTTAAGAGCAAGGAAGATACCCTATGAACGCTGTTCTCAGTCTGATCCTCGGCTACTTTGTGGGCTGCATCAATCCCGCCCGTATGGTGGCAAAAAAGAAACATGTGAATCTGCAGGCGGAAGGCACCGGCAACCTGGGCGCCACCAACACCGCTCTGGTGCTGGGCAAAAAGGCCGGTTATTTCGTGCTGTTTTTCGATATGCTGAAATCCATTTTTTCCTATAAGGTCGCACGGCTGATCTTCCCCCAGCTGCGGCTGGCGGGCCTCATTGCCGGTATCGGCGTGCTCATCGGCCATGCCTTCCCCGTATTTTTCCGTTTCCAGGGCGGCAAAAGCCTGGCCTCCTTTGGCGGCCTGGTGCTGGCCCATGACCCACTGCAGTTTGCCGTTCTTCTGGCCCTGGGCATCGCCATGGCCTTTGCGCTGAACTATGGTGTGTATCTGGCGGTAACGGCTGCCGTGCTGTTCCCCTTCTTCAGCTACCTGCGCAGCGGAAACCTGCAGATTTTCTGCCTCACCGCCATTGCCAGCGCCATCGTGCTGCTGCTGCACCTGGGGAATCTGAAACGGGCCATCACCGGAGAAGACCCCATCCACACCCGGGACGGCTTCAAAAAGATCTTCGGCAAGAAAAAGGCATAAAATTGTAGGGGAGGGTTTTTCACCCTCCCCTTTTTTCATCCATAAGGATCCATACTTTGTCCACCTGCGGGCGGGCTGAAAGCCCGCCCCTACAAAGCAGTTCGGATCCACAGCTGCAGAGACGAGTCAAGACCCTCCCCTACAGGAATGATGATAAATCCCCCATTTTTTCTGAGAAAAAACATGAAAAAATTCCTTTACTTTTGGGCAGACTTATGGTAATATCAAAAGGCTGGCGTAAAGCCGGATGATATTACTATGCCCTTAGCTCAGTTGCGGGAGAAAGCTGTATTTGATTCAGTACACCACCCACCCCTACTTGGCTACCGGGTAAATTTATGAAAAGGTGGAAAACACAATGATTCAGAAGGAAAAGAAGACCCAGGTTATCCTGGAGAACGCTACTCACGAAGGCGATACCGGTTCCCCCGAGGTTCAGGTTGCTATCCTGACTGCCCGCATCAACGAGCTGACCGAGCATCTGCGCACCCACAAGCACGACAACCACTCCCGTCGTGGTCTGCTGATGATGGTTGGTAAGCGCCGCAGCCTGCTGGACTATCTGGCAAAGAAGGACATCAACCGTTACCGTGCTCTGATCGCCAAGCTGGGTATCCGTAAGTAAGAATGTGGAAAGGGCGATGATCTCTCATCG
>JAFSAP010000034.1 GCA_017440925.1 Oscillospiraceae bacterium
ATGCCGAACACATCCTTGGCATCCTCTTCGTTGGAGATGCAGACGTCGATATACTTAGCCAGCTCGGTCATGGCTTCGTTGGCCTGAGCGCGGGTCCACAGCTTGCCGCGGTAGTTCAGGTCGCAGGAGATCTTGATGCCCTTGGCCTTGGCAGCCTTACATGCATCCTTGCAGATTTCCACAACATTGGGGCCCAGTGCGGGAGTAATGCCGGTGAAGTGGAACCAGTCAGCACCTTCGAAGATCTTGTCCCAGTCGAAGTCCTCGGGCTTGGCCAGTTGGATGGCGGAGTAAGCACGGTCATAAATGCAGACGGAGCCACGCTGAGAAGCGCCCTTTTCGTTGTAGTAGATACCAACGCGCTCACCGCCGCGGACGATCAGGGAGGTGTCGACGCCGTAGCGGCGCAGGGAATTGACAGCAGCCTGGCCGATGGCGTGGGCGGGCAGCTTGGAAACGAAAGCGGCATCCATGCCGTAGTTAGCCAGAGAAACAGCAACGTTTGCTTCGCCGCCGCCGAAGGTGAACTCGACGTTGGAAGCCTGAACGAAACGCTCATAGTTGAAGGGCTGCAGACGCAGCATCAGTTCGCCAAAGGTAACAATTCTTGCCATGGTAATCAGAATCCTTTCAAATTTATATTAGTATAATGTTACACAGGGAGTACGGTGAAATTATTCGCCCTTAGCAGCCTTGCGGGCGCCGATGCACAGCTGGGTGATCTTGTCCCAATTGCCGGCAGCAATGTCAGCCTTGGGGCAGACCCAGGAACCGCCTACAGCGTGGATGAAGGAGGTGTCGATGAATTCCTTAATGTTGTCATTGTTGACACCGCCGGTGGGCAGGAACTTCATGCCGCCGAAGGGAGCAGCCAGGTTCTTCAGAGCCTTCAGACCGCCGTAAACATTGGCGGGGAAGAACTTGACCATCTTCAGGCCGTGCTTCATGGCAGCCATGATCTCAGTGGGGGTGACGCAGCCGGGAGCAACAGCGATGCCGTTCTCAACACACCAGCCGACGACTTCATCGGAGAAACCGGGGGAGACAATGAACTTTGCGCCCATTTCAACAGCCAGCTTGCACTGATCCAGGTTTACGATGGTACCAGCACCGACCAGAACGTCGGGGCAGTTTTCAGCAACAGCCTTGATGCACTCGGGAGCGCAGGCGGTACGGAAGGTGATTTCCATGGTGTCGACACCACCGGCAGCCATAGCCTTGGCAGTGGGGACAGCGTCCTCAACCTTATCCAGAACAACGACGGGAACAACGATGGAATTTGCGAGTCTTTCCATTACAGTCATTTTTGATTGCCTCCTAAAAAATCTTACCAGTTTATCTGCTTTTGACAGACTATTGATAATAAAATAATATCGAAAAAATCATCAAAAATCAATTCTAAACCGGAAAATCAAAAAAATTTAGCAAGTTGTACAAAATATCACCCATTTCTTTTTGCACTTAGGTGCTTGACAAAAGAGAAATAAAGTGATATGAAAACCCGATAAATTTGCCCCGGTAATAAATACCGGGGCAGTATCATTATTTTTTGGGGGCTTTGATCCGGTTCAGCTGGGCATTCATTTTCAGAAGGTCTTCCTTGGTGAAGCTGACACCCACCATGCCTACCATGGATGACATGCGCAGAACGGTAAAACCGCCCATCATATCCATCATACCGCGGATGGATTTCAGACTGATGTTTATGCCCATGCCGCCGTCTTTCTTTTCTTCGGATTTCTTTTCAGCATCCATTTTCTTTTTCAATCCCAGCAAAAGCTGCATAGCCCATAGCTTGCCGCCTGCAGTGGCCATGATCTCGCTGAACTTGCTGTTCAGGGACAGATATCCCTCTTTCTCAGTGATATCGAACCAGTTAAGGATCGCACCCTGCTCTTTCAGACGGTATTCCTCATTGAATACATCCACTTTCCGGATGATGCTTTCATCAGTGCATTCACCGGCAACTGCTTTAAGCACGGTTTCTCCTGCATTGGGCACATCAAAGTAGAAGAAGTGATCCTCTGCTTCCTTGGCACCCAGGGATTCCCCGTTGACAAACAGCTCCACGGAGGGCTGATTGGAATAGACCGTGATCTTGGTAACATCCTCCACCCGGTCAACATACCGCTTGCCGCAGATGTGAACGAAGGGGTCGTCACTGAGCCATGCTTTGTAGGCATAGAAAGCATCCTTCTTATATTTCCGGTCAAAGGTCACCAGACCCTTGTGGTTCTGACCGTTTTCTCCACCCTCAGCCCGGTTGTCAGCACCGAAGTCAAACATGTTCCACACATGGGTCGCCCACAGGTACTTCCGGGTGAAGAGCTGTTTGATCAGTTCCTCATGATAAAAAGCCTGGTATTCCTCGGTATAGTCACCCTGCTTCGGATCAGAGGTATGCCAGTTCAGGGCTTCGCAGCCGTATTCACTGCAGCCGATGGGCTGGTTGGGATATTTTGCGTGGAACTTATCAAACCAGGGGCCATTCATGGTGGTGTCGCCACCGTACCAGCCGAAATAGTGGTTATAAGATACAGTATCGGGGATCCGGACATAGGGTTCGTCCATAGAGCACATGGAGAGAACGGCCATGGTGGTCAGCCGGGTCTTATCCATTTCGTGAGCGAGGTCATTGAGGATCCGATGGTTTTCCAGCAGATCTTTATCTCCGGCACCGTTCATGGATATCTCATTGCTCAGACCCCATACCACGATGGAGGGATGGTTATAATTCTGAACAATCAGCTCCTTCATCTGCTGAATAGTGTTCTCCCGTCCGGTGGGCATGTGGTTGGAAATATAGGGGATCTCTGCCCAGATCACCAGACCCCGCTCATCGCAAAGGTCATAGAAAAACTGGTCATGCTGGTAATGTGCCAGACGGATAGTAGTGGCGCCCACTTCGCAGATCAGATCCATATCCTCGATATGGTGCTCCGGCAGCAGAGCATTGCCAACACCCAGACGATCCTGGTGGCGGCTGACACCCCGGAGGGGATATTCCTCGCCGTTGAGAATGAAGCCTCTTTCGGGATCAACTTTGAAGCTGCGGCAGCCGAAGCGGGTGGAAACGCTGTCCAGAACTTCTCCGTCCTCCAGAAGCTCTGCCTGCATACTGTAAAGATAGGGATCTTTCCGTCCCTGCCACAGATGGACATTCTGGATGCGGAACAGGGATTTTGTACTGCCTTCATAGGTGCCCAGCACCTTGCCGGCAGCATTGCGCAGGGTATAGCGGAGCGTTTGACCATCCTTGCGGTTGGTCAGGAAAACAGTGGTTTCCACGCGGGCCTCTGTGCCTTCCACAGTGGGTGTGACCATAATGCCGGGACCGCCGAAGTGATCCAGATCAAAGTGGCTTTCGGGAACACAGATCAGATTTACGGTTCGGTACAGGCCGCCATAGAAGGTAAAGTCAGCTACCTGGGGATATACAGTCTGGCTGGGGGCGTTGTCAACGGCGATGACCAGCAGATTTTCTTCAGCCAGTTCCTCAGTCAGATCCACACGCCAGGTGGAGTAGCCACCGTCGTGATGGGCCATGGCTTTTCCGTTCAGATAGACATCGGCAGAAGAGTTGGCGCCGTTGATCTCCAGATAGTACCGTCCGGACTCGGGAAGCTCTGCTTTGATCAGTGCTTTGGCGTAGCAGCAGGTGCCCCGGAAATAGTCGCCGCCGCCGTCCTGACCGTCCTGGGCGTTCCAGGTATGGGGAAGGGTAACGGATTCCCATTCACCGTTTAGCTGGGTGGGGATCTCAGAAGTTTTGGCAAACTGCCAGTTCTGATTCAGATTGATAACAGATCGCATGCGATATCCTCCTAATTTGATTCTGGTTTTAGTCTACCATAATCTTGGTAAAAAAGAAATTGTGAAAGGATGAAAAAACTCCCTGCACGATTTGTGCAGGGAGCAAAAATGTTATTTTTCCAGCAGCTTTTCCAGAGCAGCCAGCTTGAGGCTGATGGTCAGAACTTCCATTGCCTTTTCCAGATCCTCTACGGGAGGAAGGCTGGGGGCAATGCGCAGGTGGTCATCATTGGGATTGTGGCTGTAAGGATAGGCAGCACCGGCGGTGGTGAGAACCACACCAGCTTCCCGGCAGAGGCTCCAGGTGCGCTTGGCAGTACCGGGCATGGTGTACAGGCTGATGAAGTAGCCGCCCTTGGGATCTACCCATCGGGCAAAGCCCAGAGGTTTGATCTCCTGGTTCAGCCAGCGGGAAACACAGTGGAACTTGGGGGCCATAACAGATGCATGCCGCTTCATGATCTCCAGAGTGTAGGCCTTGTTCTTCATGTATTTGACATGGCGCAGCTGGTTGACCTTATCATAGGAGATCATCTGCACGCCGAACACACCAGTGAAGTACTGAATGTTGGCAACGGAGGCTGCCATGCAGGAGGTACCGCCGCCGGCAAAGGTGATTTTGGAGGTGGAGGCGAACTCAAACACCATATTGGGCCGTCCTGCTTCTTCGCACATGGAAATGATATCGGGGAAGGGAACATAGTCACCCTCAAATTCGTGGATGCAGTAGGCGTTGTCCCAGATGATGGCAAAGTCGGGAGCGGCAGGCTTCAGATTGGCAAACCGCTGAATGGTCTCGTCAGAGAAGATGATGCCGTCGGGGTTGGAATACTTGGGCACAACCCAGATCATCTTCACCTGGGGATCCTTGACATATTCTTCCACCATATCCATATCGGGGCCGGTGGGAGTCATGGGAATGTAGATCAGTTCTGCACCATAGAATTCACCGATCTGGAAATGGCGGTCATAGCCAGGGGCAGGGCAGAGGAACTTTACCTTTTCTTCCTTGCACCAGGGCTGGGGACTGCCCAGCAGACCGTGGGTGAAAGCACGGGAAACGATATCGCACATCATGTTCAGGCTGGCAGCACCGCCCACAAAAATGTTCTCCGGCTTGCATTCCAGAACGTCTGCCCAGTAGGCACGGGCGCAGGGCAGACCGGCCAGTTCGCCGTAGTTGCGGGAATCGATATCACCATCAAAGCAATCCTCGGGGGTCTGCAGTACAGTCAGAATATCGCTGACCAGATCCAGCTGAGCCTTTGCAGGCTTGCCGCGGGCCATATTCAGATTCAGCTTCTGATCCTTCACGTGCTGGTACTGAGCCAGAACCTTGGCATGTTCAGCCTCCAGCTGCTGCCTTGTCATGCAGGAATAGGGGGTCATTTCCATCATCCTTTCATCGGAAAACCGGGATTTATTGGGCTTATTATATGCTGGGAAAATAAAAAATGCAAGTTATAAATGGAGTAAATTTCATTTTTTGGTTTGTAAAACCAAAATTTGGAGGTTTGTACAAAACTATGCAAAGCTGGAAGCGATTTTTGCACACTTTCACGCCTTGCAATTTATAAAAAACTGACTTACAATTCTTTATATATCATGTGAAAGTAGGGCCAAAATCCGGAAAGCACAGACTTTTCGTGAAAGATTGCCCTGTATGCAGCTTTGAAACCTGTGGAAATGAATCTTTCATTTCGGAAAGGAAGCGGAAAATGAGCGATATCCTGAATGTGCCGGAGATCTTCGGCAGTGATGTTTTTAATGAGACCACCATGCGCCAGCGCCTGCCACAGCACATTTTTGAAGCCTGGAAATCCTGTATTGCCACAGGCTCCCAGCTGACTCTGGAAGTGGCCAATGAGATTGCGGAAGCCATGAAGATCTGGGCGCTGGAAAAGGGTGCAACGCACTATACCCACTGGTTCCAGCCCATGACCGGCATTACCGCCGAAAAGCATGATTCCTTTATCGCGCCTACCGGTGATGGCCGGGTCATCATGGAGTTTTCCGGTAAGGAACTGGTCAAAGGTGAATCTGACGGTTCTTCTTTCCCCAACGGTGGTCTGCGTGCCACCTTTGAAGCCCGTGGATATACGGCCTGGGATCCCACGTCCTCTGCTTTTGTCCGGGACGGCAGCCTGTATATTCCCACCTGTTTCTTCTCCTATACCGGCGAATCTCTGGACAAGAAAACACCGCTGCTCCGTTCTGTAGACGAAGTTTCCCGGGAGGCAGTTCGTATTCTGCGGCTCTTCGGGGATACAGAAACCAAGCGTGTTATCTGCTGTGTGGGTGCTGAGCAGGAGTATTTTCTGCTGCCCCGGGATCTGTATGCTCAGCGGGAAGACCTGCGGCTGACCGGACGTACCCTGTTCGGCGCTCAGCCGCCCAAAGGTCAGGAGCTGGATGACCACTATTTCGGCACCATCCGCACCCGTGTTTCTTCCTTTATGAAGGACCTGGATGAGCAGCTGTGGCGTCTGGGTATCCTCTCCAAAACAAAGCACAATGAGGGTGCGCCCTGTCAGCACGAACTGGCTCCGATCTATACCGATGTGAATACCGCCTGTGATGACAATCAGATGATGATGTCCATCATGAAAAAGTGCGCTGCCAAGCACAATCTGGTTTGCCTGCTCCATGAAAAACCTTTTGCCGGTGTCAATGGCTCCGGTAAGCATAATAACTGGTCTTTGGCAACAGATACTGGCAAGAATTTGTTCAGTCCTGGCAAGACCCCCAGCCAGAACGCCCGGTTCCTGCTGTTCCTGGCTGCATTTTTGAAAGGTATCGATGAATACCAGGATTTCCTGCGTTGCACCGTTGCTTTTGCGGGCAACGACCACCGTCTGGGCGGCGGTGAGGCACCTCCTGCCATTGTTTCCGTGTTCCTTGGAGATGAGCTCAACGGGATCATCCAGTCCATCATTGACGGCACCAAGTATGAACAGGAAGACAAGGGAATGCTCCGCATCGGCGTGGATGTCATGCCCTCCATCCCCAAGGATACCACTGACCGGAACCGTACCAGCCCTCTGGCCTTTACCGGCAATAAGTTTGAGTTCCGTATGCTGGGCTCTTCTCAGTCCATTTCTGGCCCCAATATTGCCCTGAATACCATTATGGCAGAGGAACTTCACCAGTTTGCAGACCGTCTGGAACAGGCATCTGATTTCGATAAGGAACTGCATGCGCTGATCTGTGAGGTGTTCACCAACCACCAGCGGATCATTTTCAGCGGCAACGGTTACAGTGATGAATGGAAGTGGGAGGCTGCCCGGAGAGGTCTGAGCAACCTTGTTTCCACAGCAGATGCGCTGCCTGCCTATGTTGCTCCCAAGAACATTGAACTGTTTACCAAGCATGGTATTTTCACAGAAAACGAAATGCGGGCCCGGCATGCCATTCATCTGGAGTCTTACAATAAGATTATGGCCATTGAAGCCAGGACTATGGAAGACATGGCAATGCACCAGATCCTGCCTGCCGCCATGCGGTATACCCATAGCCTTTGTGAGGGCGTTGCTGCCAAAAAAGAACTGGGTGCTTCTGCCAATGCAGAGTCCCAGCTGATCCGTAATCTGTCCAGTTCCACAGATGCTTTGTATGAGCATGTGGGAAAGCTGCATAACTGCCTGGCTGCAGTACCCAAAAATGCACCGGAAGTGGCAGCCAGATATTACCGCAATGTGATCGTACCTGCCATGGAGGATGTCCGTGCAGAAGCAGATATTCTGGAAGCACTGACAGATAAGCGCTACTGGCCCTATCCCACGTATTCCGATCTGCTGTTCTATTGATATTCAGAAGGAGAGGCAATGCCTCTCCTTTTTATATCTGCCGAAAAAAGTAAGATATCCTATAAAAACTGTAAGATACTTTCCTTGCGGCAATAAATTCCCCTTGCTATAATGAAGAAAAATAAATTGGGAGGAACGATAATGCATATCAACATCATTGAAGAAGCAAAGAAAAACCATGACACGGTAGTCAGTTGGAGACGTGCTCTGCACCAGATTCCGGAACTGGGCATCGAACTGCCCCAGACTGTGGCTTTTGTTGCCGGAAAACTGGCAGAAATGGGGATCCCCTATGAAGTTTATGAGGATTGCTCCTGCGTTGCAGCCACCATCGGCAAGGGCGGCAAATGTATTCTGCTCCGGGGCGATATGGATGCACTGCCTGTTAAGGAAGAATCCGGTCTTCCCTTTGCTTCCACCACTGCGTTGAGCCATGCCTGCGGCCATGACTTCCATGCTGCTGCCCTGCTGGGTGCAGCAAAGATCCTGAAAGAGCATGAAGCAGAGCTGCCCGGCACTGTCAAGCTGATTTTCCAGTCCGGTGAGGAAGTGTTCAAGGGTGCTGCCGGAGCCATCAGTCATGGCCTGATGGAGAATCCCCATGTGGATGCTGCTTTTGCTACTCATGTTTTTGCAGCCAATCCTCTGAAGAATGTGCTCTACGGCAAGTATTTCTGTGCTTCTGTTTACGGTTTCCGGATCCGTGTTCAGGGTAAGGGTGCCCATGGTTCTTCCCCTGAAAATGGTGTAGATCCGCTGACGGTTGGTGCTTATATCCTGCTGGGACTGCAGGAACTGATTGCCCGGGAGATCTCTGCCTGTGATGAGGCTGCTCTGACCATCGGTCATTTCGAAGGCGGCAATGCGCCAAACGTCATTCCCGATTCTGCCATTCTGGAAGGTACCCTGCGGGCATTCAAGCCGGAGATCAGAGCCTATATCATGCAGCGCATCACAGAAATTGCAGAATCCATAGCCAAGGCTTATCGTGCAACCGTTACTGTGGAAGAGCTCAGCAGTTGTCCCTCCGTGATCTGCGATGACGGCATGATGGCTATGCTGGAAAATGCTGTTGCTGAACTGGACAACGGCATGACGCTGGTGCCTGGCATTCATCTGATGGGCAGCGAGGACTTTGCCTGCTATGCTGAGCGTGTTCCCGCTGTGATCTGCTTCCTGGGTGCAGGTGTTGAGGATCAGAGCAAGTGGGTCGGCCAGCACAACCCCAAGATTATTTTTAACGAGGATGTCCTTGAGAATGAAGTTGCCCTTTATGTAAAGATGGCCATTGATTTCCTGGAAAAAAACAAGTAAGAAATTGAATAAGAAAACCGCCCTTCCTTGGAAGGGCGGTTATTTTGTTGGATTATTCAGCAGCCTTTTTGGTGCTGCGCTTCCGGGAAGTCTTCTTGGGAGCTTCCTCAGCAGGTGCCAGAATGACCTTTTCCTTCAGCACGAAACAAGTACGGGCGGGGATATACAGCTCAATGTAGTGCTTGCCGTCAAATACCTTGGAGGAATAGGTCTGCATTTTCACATTGCCGAATCCACCGTACTTCTCGTCATCGGAGCTCAGCACTACAGTGTATTCGCCAGGCTGATGGACGGGAATCAGAACGTTGTTCAGACTGTTGGCAAAGTGGAAGTTGAACACGAACATCAGACCATTGCGGTAGAATGCACAGGTCTGCTCGGGACCCTTCATCAGCATCATGTCGGCCATTCTCTGGTTGAACATGTTGTTTTCCTTGGTCAGCTTCACCATGTCTTCATCGAAGTCATTCAGCCACTGATATTTCAGGAAGCCATTCTCTTTCAGACTCCACTGACGGCGGCAGTAGTGGAAACTCCAGCCATTGCCTTCCCGGGGGAAGTCAATCCATTCGGGATGACCGAACTCGTTGCCCATGAAGTTCAGATAGCCTTCGCCGCCGCCAGCCAGGGTAAACAGGCGGATCATCTTGTGCAGGGCAATGGCACGGTCAATGGTGGGATTGTGGGTGGACTTTTCCATATCGGTGTACATGTTGGCACCGGCAAGACGGAAAATCATGGTCTGGTCGCCAACCAGAGCCTGGTCATGGGATTCCACATACGCCACGGTGTTTTCGCCGGGGCGGCGCAGGCACATATCGCCCCACATTTTGTTGATATCCCAGAACTGGTCCTGACCCTTGACAGCCTTGATCCACATATCGGGCAGCCCCATGCCCAGGCGATAATCGAAGCCAATGCCACCGTCCTCAATGGGCAGTGCCATGCCGGGCATACCGGACATATCTTCAGCAATGGTGATGGCGTTGGGATTGACCTGGCGGATCAATTCATTGGCCAGCTGCAGATAGGTGATGGCCTCGGTGTGGGTGTTGTAGGAGAAATACTTGCTGTTGTCATTGAAGTCAGTACCAAGACCGTGGTCATGGTACAGCATGGAGGTAACACCGTCGAAGCGGAAACCATCGAAATGGTACTCAGTCATCCAGAACTTCAGATTGGACAGCAGGAAGTGCAGAACGCCGGTCTTGCCATAGTCAAAGCACTTGGTGCCCCAGGCGGGATGTTCGCCCTTGTCACCATCGTGGAAGAACTGCCAGGTGGTTCCGTCGAACATGTTGATGCCTTCAGCAGTGTTCTTGACTGCGTGGGAGTGAACCAGGTCCAGCAGTACGCGGATGCCCATGGAGTGTGCCTTGTTGACCAGATATTTCAGATCCTCAGGCTTGCCGAACCAGCTGGATGCAGCATAGAAGTTGCTGACCTGGTAGCCGAAGCTTCCGTAGTAGGGATGCTCCATAATGGCCATCAGCTGAATGGTGTTGTAACCAGCCTTCTTCACATGGGGCAGTGTCTTATCGGCAAATTCCCGGTAGGTACCGACCTTGCCCTCTTCCTGAGCCATACCCACATGGGCTTCGTAGATGTAGAGCTTATCCTCACCGGCAAAATCGTCATCGGTCCACGCAAACTTCTTGCCGGGATCGACGATTTCCGCGGTGAAAGTGATGGTTTTGGGATCCTGAACCACCCGGCGGGCGTACAGAGGGATGTGCTCGGTGCGGGTCATGTTGGCATCCACAACAGTCTTGACTTTACAGCCTTCCCACAGAGCGTCTTCACCTTCCAGTTCAATCTCCCAGTTTCCGTTATCGGTACGGGAAAGGGGGTGGCTGGTCTGGTTCCAGCCGTTGAAATCACCGGTCAGGTACAGCTGATAGGCAGAGGGTGCCCACTCGCGGTAGACCCAGCCGGTTTTGGTGCGGTGGAAGCCATAGTAGTTGTGTGCATTTGCAAAATCATTGAGAGTCTGATCTTTTCCCAGGATGCGGCTTTTGGTGGCACGGTACAGGAACATACGCAGATCGATGTCGCCTGCAAAGGGAGCCAGCTGAGGATTCAGTTCTAACAGTCGATACATAATGTCACCTTTCCTATGTCTGAATTTGGTAGATAACCGATTGATATTTCACATAAATTAATTATAAAAGAAGATTGCACCATAGTCAATCAGATTTTTGAAAAAATATGAAAACGTTTTCAAAATGATTGTTTTTCAGTTTGGTATGAAAAAGAGAATGGCATGGAAAAATAGACAGGAACAGAGTGCTATAAGGAGAAGTGGATCTATGAGACTGCAAGAAAAAATCGTACTGATAACAGCGTCAACCCGGGGTATCGGTCTTGCCTGCGTCAAGGCCTGTGCACAAGAGGGAGCGGTGGTTTATATGGCTGCCAGAAATATGGAGAAGGCTGAAAATATTTCGGCCCAGCTGAATGCGCAGGGTCAACAAGTAAAATGTGTTTATCATGATGCTTCCAAGCCGGAAACCTTTACCGCAATGGTAGAGGAAGTGGTGAAAGCGGAAGGGAAAATCGATGTTCTGGTGAATAATTTTGGTACGTCCGATCCGAAACAGGATCTGGATTTCGCCCATACGGATCCGGATGTATTTCTGGACACAGTGACCATTAACCTGCGCAGTGTGTTTCTGGCATCCCAGACTGCGGTCCGCCATATGGTGGAAAAGGGCGGCGGTTCCATTATCAACATTTCTTCAATCGGCGGCAATGTGCCGGATATTTCCCAGGTAGGTTACGGTACAGCCAAGGCAGCCATCAACTATCTGACGAAACTGATTGCCGTCCATGAGGCATCCCATCATATCCGCTGCAATGCAGTTCTGCCGGGCATGACGGATACGGATGCAGTTCGGGAAAAGTTGTCGGAGCATTTCCGGGAACTGTTCTTCCGTCATACACCGTTGCACCGGATGGGAACGCCGGAGGAAATTGCATCCGCGGTGGTTTACTTTGCCTCTGACGAAAGCGCCTTTACCACAGGGCAGATTATGTCTGTTTCCGGCGGCTTTGGACTGGCAACCCCTGTCTATGGTGACTTATCCGGAATCAGTCAGCGCAGGTAGGAAAAATGCCATGGAGTTTACTCCATGGCATTTTGGCTACCTTCTGTATACCCGATTTCCACCCAAATATGTTTCCAGAATAGGAATGTCTTTTATAGAAGCCGATGCAGTTCCAAAAGGGTTATCGCCCAGAATCACAAAGTCAGCCAGCATACCGGGCAAGATCTGTCCTTTGATGGTTTCCTCAAAGCTGGCATAAGCACCCATTTTTGTGTAGCTGTCCAGTGCTTCCTGTACCGTAAAGCTTTCCTGGGGAAGATAAGGGCCATTTCCTTTCAGATCCCGGCGGGTAACTGCGCACTGAATGCCAGCCATCACATCTGGAAGTTCCACAGGACAATCACTTCCATTGCTGACAGTAGCACCATTTTTCATCAGATGCTTCCAACAATAGCTTGTTTCAGACAGTTCTTTGCCGACACGTTGTTCCACGATATGAATATCATAGTCCAGGAAAATCGTCTGGGCATAGACATGGAGATTGTTTTGGCAGATTCGTTCCAGCTGATCCGGACGGGTGATCTGGCAGTGAACAATACCGTGACGGTGATCCTGACGGGGTTTGGCAGCCAGTGCTTTCTCGATGCTGTTCAAGACCAGATCCAGACAGGCATCACCGATACAATGGACAGCCACCTGCATATCATTTTCGTTGGCATAGCCGATCAGGGCATCAAAGGCTTCCGGGGTAAAGACACTCAGTCCAACGGTAGTGGACTCATCAGCATAAGGCTGGCTCAAGTATGCTGTCCGGGCACCCAGTGCGCCGTCGCCCAGCATTTTCAGCGGCCCTACCCGGAACAGAGCTGTGCCGGTTCCTGTCTTGTTTCCTGCCTGCACATATTCCTTTAAGGCGGGGAGGCTGGTAAAGTTTGCCTGTTCATAAATGCGGACAGTCAATTCTCCGGTTTCTTCCAATTCCTGATAGGCATCATGAATGACCTGCCAGGGAAGATTCTGGAAGACACAGAAATCATCGCTCTGACAGCTGGTAATGCCGTAGCTGTTCAGCATGTGGCAGGCAGCACGGAGCATATTTTTAACTTCTTCTTTATCCGGTACCGGAATGGCGGCGTAGACAAAATCCATGGCATTGTCAAAGAAAATACCGTTGGGTACACCGTTTTCCATAACAATCTGGCCACCCTTCGGCTGGACTAGATTGGAAGTAATTTCCAGCAACTCCAGCGCCTTGCTGTTGACTGTCAGGGCGTGACCGCAGGCACGGATGGCACAGACAGGATACTCTGTGGAGACAGTATCCAGATCCCATCGGTTTGGCATCCGGGAAACGTCTGTAAAGAAGTCCTGATTCCAGCCCCGGCCAACGATCCAGCCACCCCGCCCGGGAGACATCTGCTTCAGACAATCCAGCATATCTTTCAGTGATGATGTATACCGATCCAGAGGCGCGACATTCAGTGCCTGTCCCAGATTCAGCAGATGCATATGGCTGTCATTGAATCCGGCACATACGAATTTTTTGTGCAGGTCTATGTGTTTATCGGCATGCATTGCCAGAATTTCTGGATCGGAACCAACGGCTGTGAATACATCGTTTTCCACCAGAAAGGCCTGTTGCAGGGGTAGGGTGCCGGTATAGATCAGGCCATTATAATATGCGGTTTTCATAGGCAGCCTCCATATGTGTTTTCTTGATTGTACCGAATATTTTTGTGTTTTGCAAGAAAAAACCGGTGTGCGTTTCCGCACACCGGTTCCGGTATTTTGGGAAATTACAGACCCATTTCTTCCTTGACTTCCTTGAAGCACTTGACAGCAAAGTCGATGTCTTCCTTGCTGTGGCCTGCGGAGATCTGGGTACGGATGCGGTCCTTGCCCTTGGGAACAACGGGATAGCAGAAGGCGACAACATAGACGCCCTTCTCCAGCATCCGGCGTGCAAATTCGTGAGCAACCTTGGGATCGTACAGCATGACAGGCACGATGGGGTGCTCGCCGGGCAGCAGATCGAAGCCCAGCTTTTCCATCTCGGCACGGAAGTAACGGGCATTGGCATGAACCTTGTCCCGCAGAGCGGTAGATTCTTCCAGCAGCTCGATGGTGCGGATGGTGGCGGCACAGATAGCGGGAGCCACGGTGTTGGAGAACAGGTAGGGACGGCTGCGCTGACGCAGCAGGTCAACGATGGGCTGACGGGCAGCAGTGTAGCCGCCGGAAGCACCACCCAGGGCCTTGCCGAAGGTACCGGTCAGAATGTCGATACGATCCATCACATGGTGGTACTCGGGAGTGCCCTTGCCGTGCTCACCCATGAAGCCGACAGCGTGGCTTTCGTCCACCATGACCAGAGCGTCGAATTCATCAGCCAGGTCGCAGATGGCGGGCAGGTTGGCAATGTAGCCGTCCATGGAGAAAACACCGTCGGTAGCGATCAGGATCTTCTTGGCACCGGCTTCCCGGGCAGCAGTCAGCTGAGCGCGTAGGTCTTCCATGTTGTTATTCTTATAGCGGTAACGCATGGCCTTGCACAGACGGACGCCGTCAATAATGGAGGCGTGGTTCAGCTCATCGGAAACAACGGCATCCTCCTTGGTCAGCAGGGTCTCAAACAAACCACCATTGGCATCGAAGCAGGAGGAGTACAGAATGGTGTCGTCCATACCCAGGAAGTTGGAGATCTTCTTCTCCAGATCCTTATGGATCTGCTGGGTGCCGCAGATAAAGCGGACGGAGGACAGGCCGAATCCCCACTGGTCATAGCTTTCCTTGGCGGCCTTGATCAGCTCGGGATGGGTGGAAAGACCCAGGTAGTTATTGGCGCAGAAGTTTACAACACCAGGCTTGGCGGTGGTGTCGATGCGGGAGTACTGGGGGGTGGTGATAATGCGTTCTTCACGCCAGGTACCGGCCTCCCGGATGGCATCCAGTTCTGCAGAAATGGCAGTCAGTGCAGACTTCATGGTATTAACCCTCCTTCTTGGTGGTCCAGTCCAGAATGACCTTACCGGACATACCGCTGTTCATGGCTTCAAAGCCCTTGTCGAAGTCAGTGTAGTGGAAACGGTGGGTGATGATGGGGCTGACATCCAGACCGCCCTGCACCATGTAGCTCATCTGGTGCCAGTTGTCCAGGTGGCGGCCATAGATGCCCTGCAGGGTCAGGCCCTTGGTGATGATGGTGTTCATATCCATGGGAACGGGCTTGTTGCTGATGCCGAGCAAGGCGATCTTGCCGCCGTTGCGCATGGAGTTGATCATCTGGCTCAGTGCCATGCCATTGCCGGACATTTCCAGACCCACGTCAAAGCCTTCCACCAGGCCCTGTTCCTTCATGATCTGGGGCAGGTCTTCCTTGGTAGTGTTGACAGCAGCGTCCACACCCATCTTCCGGGCCAGCTCCAGACGGTAGTCATTCACATCGGTGATGACAACACGGCGGGCGCCTGCGAATTTGCAGATGCCGGCGGCGATGATGCCGATGGGGCCTGCACCGGTGATCAGAACGTCCTCACCAATCAGGTCAAACATCAGAGCGGTATGGGTAGCATTGCCGAAGGCATCGAAGAAAGCGACAACATCCTCGTCCAGGCTTTCATCAATCAGAATGATGTTGGATTCGGGGATGCAGACATACTCTGCAAAAGCGCCGTCCCGGTCAACGCCGACAGAAACGGTATCCTTACACCACTGAATATTGCCGTTGTGGCAGTTGCGGCAGTGGTGGCAGGTCAGATGGCCTTCGCCGGAAACCCGCTGGCCGATCTTCAGATTGTGAACACCGGGGCCCACAGCGGCAACCTCGCCCACATATTCGTGGCCGATGGTCATGGGGGGCTTGATGTGCAGCTGGGCCCAGGGATCCCAGTTGTAGATGTGCACGTCGGTGCCGCAGATAGCGGTCTTATGTACCTTGATCAGAACTTCGCCGGGGCCGGGAACAGGAACGGGAACTTTCCGCAGTTCCAGGCCGGGGCCTGCCACGGGCTTAACAATGGCGTCCATATACTGTTGCATAGGATAACCTCCAAATAATATCTTCATTTAGCGTCGGTAAAGATTTTTTAATTGCCGCTACTATATTACCTCTTGTTTCTTCTTTTTGCAAGTTATCTTTTAAAAATACCGACAGAATTTTATCGATTGATACTTGCTATTTGTCGTTGGTGTCCATATAATCTATGGTATTGAAAAAGGGGAGCGTGACGAGATGAAAACAGGTCTGGTGCTGGAGGGCGGTGGCGTCCGGGGGATCTATACGGCAGGCGTGCTGGATGTTTTTCTGGAAAATAAAGTTACCTTTGACGGTGTGATCGGTGTGTCTGCCGGTGCCATTCATGGCTGTTCCTATCTTTCCGGGCAGCATGGCAGAAGCATCCGTTATTATACCAGTTATTGTTCAGATCCCCGGTTTATGAGTGTGTCCAGCCTCATAAAGACCGGAGATCTGGTGGGTGTGGACTTTTGTTATCATGAGATTCCGGAAAAGCTGGATATCTATGACAACGAAGCATTCAAACGCTGCGGCGTTCCTTTTTATGCTGTGTGCAGTAATATGGAGACAGGAAAGGCAGAATGTCTGCAAATCACGGACATGAATGCGCAGATCGATATTTTGCGGGCTTCGGCGTCCATGCCTTACATATCCCGGATCGTGACCATTGATGGGAAAAAGTATCTGGACGGCGGCAGCACTGACAGCATTCCGGTGGAAGCATTTCAGAAGATGGGCTATGGGAAAAATGTGGTGGTGCTGACCCGGGATGCTGCCTACCGCAAAAAGCCGGAGTTCCGCCTGTTGGCAAAATGGATGTACCGGAAATACCCCGCCTTTGCAAAAGTACAGGCAAACCGGTATCTGGACTACAATCGCACGGTGGGGCAGATCTTGGAAATGGAACGCCAGGGAAGCATTTTTGCCATCCGTCCCTCTGTGCCGCCTGCCATCGGCAGGATGGAGAAGGATCCGGAAAAGGTTCGTAAATTATATGATCTTGGCAGGGAAGATGCATTGCGTGTACTTGCAGATTTGCAGGATTGGCTGCAAAAATAAATAGTTACCCGTTCCGCTGCCTGCGGAACGGGTTCCTTTTATGAATTGGCTTGCCAGAATTCCGACAGGCTATGTCGGATTTTTCCACTGTATCCGGTGACAGGTTTTGCATAGAGCATGGACCGAAGCACAGCTTCCTCCGTTGCTTCTGCAGTGGCCCGGAATGCCTTGTCCATATGGGATTCATGAATACTCCGCATGGCCAGAATATCGCCGTGGGCCGGGATCCGGTTTGCGGTAGAGAAACCGACCATCACTTCGCCGCTGCCATGGCCGATGAAACTGCCAAGCCTTGCCAGTCCTACGCTGCACCGGCGGATGATCCGTCCCAGCTGCCGGGATGTCACAGGAAGATCAGTTGCCACGATCATAATGCAGCTGCCTTCGTCCGGTGTATTTTCCCGGATCTGCTGTTCGATATCCATGCCGATGTTTTTGCCGCCAATGGTCAGATCCTTCAGACTGCCATGGTTCGTCAGAACCAGGACACCGATGGTGAACCGTTCTGTGCCAATTTCCACAATGCGTGAGGAGGAACCGATACCGCCCTTCAGGTCATGGCAGGTCATGCCCTTACCAGCACCAACATCTCCCAGAGAAAAATCTTCCCGTGCATTTTGGATGGCTTCAAAAACTTCCTTCTGCCCCACTGCCCGGTGGCGGATATCGTTCAGCGATGCATCGTTACATTCACAGACCACCGGATTAACAGAACGGATGCCATAGCCGTTTTCCTCTGCCCGCTTGCAGAGGTATTCCACAAGGGCGTCCTGCACAAGACCGACATTCAGTGTATTGGTCAAAGCAATGGGAGTTTCCAGAGTGCCCAGTTCCTGAATCTGTATGAGTCCTGTAGTTTTGCCAAAACCATTGAGGACATGGCAGGCAGCAACCATTTTGTTCTGGAAGATATCATCCTGGCAGGGAAGGATGACCGTGACACCGGTTTTGTGCCGGTCAGTATCCACCGTGCAGTGCCCAACTGTTACACCGGGAACATCGGTGATCAGATTATTTGCACCATGTTCCATTCTGCCAATTTTCAGTTTCATAAGGATTCCTCCTGTTGCTTCCTTCTGTGGATTATACAATGGATAGCTCATAAAAATCAAGTGATTCACAATAAAAGCAGTTTACCCAAATATTACTGGGTATCTATTGGATTTCTCTGTTTGACAATATACGGCTAATTATGATAAAACATAATAAATATGATTTACAAGGAGATAACCGTGAGAATTTTAAGTGTTACTGCCCAGAAAGTTGACAGTACCGGCAGCGGTGTGTATCTGACAGAGCTGGTGAAGGGGTTTGATAAAGCAGGTCATCAGCAGGCTGTGATCTGCGGCACCACCTGGCAGGATGCCATTTCACTGCCGGAAAATGTGGCAGTTTATCCCGTATATTATAATACAGAGGAACTACCATTTCCTATCTGCGGCATGTCTGATGAGATGCCTTACGAGAGTACCCGCTACTGTGATTTGACAGATGAGATGACGGAGCAGCTGTTTGCTGCCTTTCGCCGTACTATTTGGGAGGCAGTGGAAAGCTTTCATCCTGATGTGATCCTGTGCCACCATCTATACTTTTTGGCTTCTCTGGTGCGCCAGATGTATCCGGACATTCCGGT
The DNA here is from genome assembly GCA_017440925.1 of Oscillospiraceae bacterium. GTDB lineage: Bacteria > Bacillota > Clostridia > Oscillospirales > Oscillospiraceae > Faecousia. The sequence continues at coordinate 18,688 of JAFSAP010000034.1, forward strand.
ATATGGCCAGTGCCATGGCTCCGATCTGCGGCAGTTTAAAAAGAATTTCTGGCAGCATGCCCTGATCTATTCGGAGATCTCCAGACTGGACGGTATTTTTGCACTTCATGAAGAGCAGAAGCAGATGATTTGCCAGCTGTACGGTATTCCCGAAGAACGGGTCACGGTCATCGGCACCGGCTACAACAGCGATGTGTTCCATATCCGGGAAGATATCAAGGCAAATGCGAATCCGGAAAAGATCCGGCTGATTTTTGCGGGAAAGATCTCCGAGAAAAAGGGCGTTATGAGCCTCATGCGTTCACTGCAGTATCTGCAGTGGCCGGACCGCTATGAGTTGTATCTGGCAGGCGGTGCTGGAAATGAGGCGGAATTTAAAAAAATCCGCCACCTGGCTCTGGTGGCTCCCTGCTATGTGGAGTTTTTGGGCAGGCTGTCCCATGAACAGCTGGCGGAGGAAATGAATGCCAGCGACATCTTTGTGCTGCCCTCTTTCTATGAGGGATTGCCTCTGGTGCTGATCGAGGCAATGGCCTGCGGCCTGCATGCAGTTTGTACGGACCTGCCCGGCATCAAGCCTTGGCTGAACAAAGCCATTCCTCACAATGGTGTTCAGTTCGTAAAGCCGCCGGAGATGCAAAATGAGGATGAACCCATCCCGGAAAGCTTGCCTGGCTTTGAAAAACGTCTGGCGGCTGCCATTCAGACGGTGCTTTGGAATCCGGATGCAGACCAGGAACAGGTACATTCTGTATCCTGGGATGCGCTGTGTGACCGGATCTGCAGGATATGGAATCAACAATAAACGGAGTAAAACAGGAGGTACTGTATGGAAATGCTGCTGAATTCCCAGGAAGAACGCTGCCGCATGGAGGTTTACAATGAATATCTCCGGAAGATCCCTCAGTTGCTGACACAACTAGAGACCGTGGAGAAAATGTACGAAAAGGCTGTTCTGGAGGAAGCTATGCTCCAGGAGAAAGATTCTTCTGACCGCAGCGTGGCCCTCTATGCAGACCGCTTGCAGCGGACGAAGCAACAGTGCCTTGCACGCATGGAGGATATCCGCCAGCAATGCCGCTTGATTTTTCAGCTGAAAGCCCAGATCGAGCAGGAGAGTACTGCACTTTGCAAATTAATGGAAAAATAAGGAAGAACAGGGCCGCCGAATTTCGGCGGCCCTGTATTTATTGTTTTATACGTTAAAGTTAAATAGTTCATCCACAGGCCAGGTTTCCATCCGGCTGTACATATCCCGCCACTGGAGCACCTCATAGTTGCAGCCTACTGCAAAGATCTCCAGCAGGCGGCGCAGTTCCTTGCCGGTCTTGTTTTCACAGAGTTTGTTGATCATCTCGATCTCGTTCTGGCACTTTGCCACATATTCCGGCGTGGTGTAGTATTCGATCCACTTGTAGCAAGGGTCATCCTTATCCAGCTTACACTGGGGCAGCAGGTCGAAACCCATGTGCATGTACAGAACGTTGCAGGGAAACAGTCCCATCATGCAGCCTGCCAGATCGCCCTCATAGGCCCGTGCGATCTCATGGGAGGTGTAGCTCCGCTTTTTCTCTGCCATGATGGTGCTTTCCAGTTCTTCAATGCTGATATTCAGAGTTTCTGCCCAGTAGGAACGGTTGAAGGCGACAGTGCCTTCAAAGGTGGACTTGACGATCTTATACCACTGTTCCATCTCGTCAAAGCCCTGGGATTTTGCAAAACCAATGGCCCAGCACTTGGCATATTCCATCAGATACTGGTAATTCTGGCGGATCTGCCACTTGAACCGTTCCTGGGTCATGGTTCCGTGGAGGATGTGCTGCATCTGGTCAGTTGCTTCCATGGCGGCACAGGTGATTTTGATCATGGGAAGAAGATGCTCTTCATAAATATTCATATTCGTTTTGGCTGCATCGGCAGCCTGCCTCCTATCTGAAAATTTAGGTGTTGAATTATTTGAGAATCTCTGTTATTCTGAAAGAAAAAGGGGGAATTACTATGCAGGATATCATTTTTGTCAGCCACTGTGTGCTGAACATTGCATCCAAGGTGGTCATGTACAATGAAGCAGAAATGGCAGCGGAGGAAGACCTGCGCCGCCGGTTTGTGAGCAAGGCCGTCAGCCAGGGCGTGCAGCTGGTTCAGCTGCCCTGTCCGGAGTTCATTATGTACGGCAGCCGCCGTTGGGGCCATGTGTCAGAGCAGTTTGATACGCCGTATTTCCGCAGCCAGTGCAGAAAATTACTGGAAGATTATATGTTGCAGATCAAAGAGTACCTGTCCAACGACCGGTTCCGGATCCTGGGCATCGTAGGTATTGACGGTAGTCCCAGCTGCGGTGTGGATTACACCTGTTATGGCACCTGGGGCGGTAACCTCAGTGACCGGGATGATCTGAAGGATTGCATCGCTACCTCCCGGTTGGGAAGTGGAAAGGGAGTCCTCATGGATGAATTCTCCAAACTGCTGAAAGAGCAGGGGGTGGATGTCCCTATGGTGGGCCTGTTTGCTGACGAACCGGAGAAGATCATGGCGCTTCTGGAAAAGTAAAAGCATAAGTGGGTGAACGCATGTCCACCCACTTTTTGTGTTGTTTAGGCGTGGAGGGTACGGAAAATGTAGTCCTTGTAAACCTGGGGCTTCAGCTTGGAGCAGATCCAAACATTGGGTTCCTTGCCGGAGAACTGGTAAACATCAACCAGAACAGCACCGGCACTGATGCCAAAGGAAATATCCACTTCACAGTAATACTTGTCGCACTTTTCGATGCATTCGGGACACAGGGCGGCAGCCATGGCGGCGGGATCTGCCATATCCAGACAGGGTTCACCGAACCGGTCGCAGTTCATTTCCATCAGACACTTATTGCAGTCGATGGCGAACTTGCCCAGTTCACCGCTGTTGCGGATACGCTCGATGTCAGCTGCGCTGAGCATAGCTTCGTCCAGACAGGCGTCCCAGCCCACAAACATCATGGGCAGACCGGATTCCACAACGATCTTGGCGGATTCGGGATCCTGCCAGATATTAAATTCGGAGGCAGGTGTGACATTGCCGGTGCCGAGGCCTGCGCTGCCCATAACGCTGATACGCTTGACCCGCTTCATGGTTTCGGGAGCCAGACGGATGGCTACAGCCAGATTGGTCAGAGGGCCGAGGGCAATGACTTCCACGGAGTTTTCGGGCTCTGCTTCCAGAATTTCCAGCATTTTCAGAACACCGTTGCCGGGCGTAACCGTCAGACGGTGGGGTACCAGACCGATATCGCCCATTCCGTCATTGCCATGGGTCTCGTGGGCAAAGATCATTTCCCGAACCAGGGGCAGTTCCACACCCATGTAAACAGGGGGCTCATAGGTGCCGGATTTTTCAATGGTGGTCAGCGTGTTGATGGCTGCCTGCTTTGCAGAAACATTGCCTGCCACAATGCTGAACATCAAAATTTCGTAGCTTTCATCATTCAGGGCCATTGCAATGGCCATTGCGTCATCGGAACCGCAGTCGGTATCGATGATGATTTTTTTCTTGTCCATAATGGAGCCTCCTGTATGTTGGTTATGATTAGTCACATTAAAATTAACTGATTGCGGCCCAAAAGTAAAGTATGAAATTCGACAAATAATATTTTTGATTTTTGTGTGTAATGCTAAATAATGAATTGTTGATTTTAAACATTTTCCATGATAATATATAAACAACTGTTACAAAACTATGAATGAATCCGGGTATAAAGAATGATAAAAGATAAAAGATATAATGCTTTTTCCGTTTTGATTTTCTCTCTGATGGGCTGTTTCCTGGCAGCAAACCAGAGCATCGTTGCCAACGTCACAGCAGCTCTCGGCGGCAGTGAGGCAGAGATGGGCTATATGGTCAGTGCACTGTATCTCGGTTCTATGATTGCAGTGCCCTTTGAAGGTGAAATTGCAGTAGCGCTGGGAAAGCGGATGGCGGTGGTCATCTCCGCGCTGATGGTTTGTGCGGGTGCAGTCCTGATGCTGATCTGCCAGAGCATTCCTGTAGCCATCCTGGGCCTCACAATTTATGGTGCCGGTATCGGCGGCTATGAGAGCATCAATATGTCTTTGGTTGCGGACAACCGTCCGGAAGACTCCAACCAATTTCTCAACCTGCTGCAGGCGCTGTTCAGCATCGGCGCTATGATCTCTCCGCTGATCATTGCAAAGTATTTAAGAAGCGACGAATTCCGTCCCATGTATGCAGTGCTGCTGGGCTGTTATACGTTCCTGATGCTGTATTTCCTGATGGATCGCCGGATCGATACGTTTGCAACCCAGGATAAGAAGGAAGAACATGGTTTTGTTTTCCTGAAGCTGATGAAGAACGGAAAAATGCTGATCTACATGGCGGCCATGTTTATTTATCTCGGTTCCGAAACAGCCCTGACCTTCTGGATCGGCAGTCTTTATACCCAGGCCGGTATTGGCGAGTTTGGCGCCATGGCATTGTCCTCTTACTGGTTTGCCAGTATTTTCGGCCGTTTGCTGGGCAGCCGTGTCAAATCCCCCAAGTCCATTGTTGCCCCCTGCTTCGCAGTGGGTGCTGTAGGATATTTTGTTGTGGCCTTTGTTCCTGGTGTGATTGCCAAGACTTTGGCGATCATTGTTATGGGTATTGCTTTTGCACCCCTGTATGCCGGAATTGCCATCATTGGTGGCGAACTGTTCCCGGAATATTCTGCACCTGCATTCTCACTGATGATTTTTGCTGCCGGACTTGGCGGTACCCTGTTCCAGCCGGTCATCAGTCTGTTCCTGTCCAGTGGCAATGCCGCAGCTGCCTACTGGATCGCAGGTATCCTTTCAGCCATCACCGCAGTGGTGCTGGCAGTTATGCACAGAAAAGAAAAAGCTGTGCAGATTTGATTTGGATTCAACATTATATAATGTGTTGGACATAAATTTGGAGGTGTTCCCATGAAGAAAACTTACTCTATCAAAGACGATTTCTCCACCCTCGCTATGCTGTTCATCCCTCTGGGCGTTGCCATCAACTTTGTTGGCGGACAGGTTGCATCCCTGCTGAAGCTGCCTGTATATCTGGACTGCATCGGCACCGTGCTGACCGCTATGCTGTCTGGTCCCTGGGTCGGTGCTGTTACCGGTCTGCTGACCAACGTTGTCACCGGTATTGCCAACCCCGTTAACTTCTGGTTCATTCCTGTTAACGTTGTTGTCGGTCTGGTTGTCGGTTTCCTGGCCCGTAAGGATATGTGGCGTGGCTGGAAGCTGATCATTTCCTTCATCATTATGGATCTGGTCTCCCTGTTCGTTTCCACTCCCATCGTTGTTTACGTTTACGGCGGCGTTACCGGCAGCGGCACCTCTCTGCTGACTGCAGTTCTGATGGCTACCGGCCAGAGCATCTGGGCTTCTGTTTTCTCCGTTGAGATCATCTGGACCACTCTGGACAGAGTTCTGTCCTACCTGGTTGCTTACCTGATCATCAAGGTCATTCCTGCAAAGACCCTGGTCAAGTTCTCCCTGGGTGAGTTCTATATTGGCAAGAAGACTGCTGCAGCTGCTCCTGTTGAGGAAGTTAAGGACGCTTTCGAAGAGGCCAACAAGTAATTTAATTATGTATCAAAATCTGAGCGGGCACGGCAACTCGTGCTCGCTCAATGTCTAGCAGGTGAAACTATGTACATTGAACAGATTCAAATCCGTAAAGACAATAAAATTGCGGCAATGGATCCCATCGCAAAGCTTTGGGTGGTTTTGCTGTATTTTGTGACCAATGCCGTGCTTGCCGGCATTTCTGAACCCTTTGGCGGTTATTCTCCGCTGCTGTATGCCTGGTTCCTGGCCGTCATCATTCTGGCTGCTGTTACTGGCATTATGAAGAAATTCCTGAAGGCAATGGGTGTTGTTGCGACCATTTTTATTATCGTTTTTCTGGTGCAGGCATTCATTGTGGAAACCCCTGATCCTGAAATTCCCGGCGTGATTCTGTGGAGATGGAATATTTCCAGCGCCTTCCACCCCACCATCTGGGAATATGGCCTGCAGAATGGTCTGAAGCTGGGCTTCAACATTCTCAATGGTGCCAGCATTTTCGTATGGCTGTTCCAGTGCACCCAGAATAAAGAGCTGTCCCGGGCGCTGGAAGACCGCGGTATGAACTATAAAGTCGTCTATGTGTTCCTGTCATCCATGGAGATGATCGGTGTTTTGAATAAAAAGTCCCAGACCATCATGAATGCCCAGCGTGCCCGTGGTGTTGAAACCGAGGGTAATATGCTTGTCCGTGCAAAGGCATTCTTCCCCACAATGGTTCCTCTGGTTCTTTCCTCCATCACCGATATGGAAGAACGTGTTCTGACCATGGAAAGCAAGGGCTTCAACGCACCCTGCGCAAAGACCCATCTGCTGGTGCTGCATAAGAGTGGTGCTGAAAAGATGATGATCGCCATCTTTGCTGTATTTTTCGTTATTTCTGTAATTGGGAGGGTACTGGTATGGGTGCTGTAATTGAACTGAAAAATGTCTCCTATAAATACCCTCTGACGGATACCCCTGCCATCAGAAACTTTAATTTAAGTGTGGAAAAGGGCAGCTTCTGGGGTGTCATCGGTCCCAACGGTTCCGGTAAAACCACCCTGTGTGCCATTATGCGTGGCTTTGCACCCAGCTTCTACAAGGGTGAACTGGAAGGCGAAGTGCTGGTGGAAGGCAAGCGCATCGATGAATATGCGGAAGGCGAACTCTCCCTGCGGGTTGGCTATGTTTTCCAGAATCCCTTCAATCAGATCAGCGGTGTCAAGGATACCGTTTTTGAAGAGGTTGCCTATGGCCTGGAGAACTTCGGTGTTTCCACGGATGAGATTGAGGAACGGGTCATCCGCGCCATGAAGCTGACAGATATTGAGCACTTGGCCATGAAGAAGCCCTTCGAGCTTTCCGGCGGCCAGCAGCAGAGAATGGCACTGGCTTCCTGCCTGGTTCTGGAACCCGATATTCTGATCATTGACGAACCCACCTCGCAGCTGGACCCCGAGGGTACGGAGAGCGTGTTCAAAATCATTGAGCAGCTGAAAAAAGAAAAGCGCACGGTTGTTCTCGTGGAGCACAAGATCGATCTTATCGCAGAATATGCCGATAACATTGTTGTCATGAAGGACGGCACTGCCATCCGCAGCGGCAGCAAGCAGGAAATCCTGTCCGATATTTCCCTGGAGGCAGAAGGTATCCAGCTGCCTCAGTATGCACTGCTGGGCAATGAACTGATCAAGCGGGGCATGAAGCTGGACTACATTCCCATTACGGAACAACAGGCCATTGAAGTCATTGGCAAAGCAATCAAGGGAGGTGACTGCTGATGTCATACATTGAACTGAAAGATGTCAGCTTTGCATACCCCGGCGGTTTTCTGGCCGTGGATCACCTGACACTGAATATTGAAAAGGGCGAGAATGTGGCAATCGTCGGTCAGAACGGCGCCGGCAAGACCACCACCGTCAAGCTTCTGAACGCCCTGCATTACCCCACTGAGGGTGATGTCATTATCGACGGCATGAACACCAAGGACTACACTACTGCCCAGGTTTCCCGCAAGGTAGGCTATGTGTTCCAGAATCCCGATGACCAGATCTTCCACTCCACCGTCTACGAAGAAGTGGCCTTCGGTCCCAAGATGATGAAGCTGCCGGAAGCAGCAGAAGAAGCAGGTCAACTATGCCCTGCAGATCACCGGCATGGGCAAGTATGTCAACGAAAATCCCTATAACCTGCCCCTGTCTATCCGTAAATTTGTTACCATTGCAGCCATCGTGGCAACGGACTGTGATGTCATGGTCTTTGACGAGCCAACTGCCGGACAGGACTATATTGGCAACAAGCGTCTTGCCTGGATCATTAAGGAACTGCAGAAAAAGGGTAAGACCCTGGTGACCATCTCCCATGACATGGTCTTCGTCGCAGATAACTTTGACCGTGTTGTGGTCATGTGCAAGAAAAAGAAGCTGGCTGACGGAACGCCCAAGGAAGTTTTCTGGAATCAGCCTGTTCTGGACGATGCCATGCTGAAGCAGCCTTATGTCAGCAGCCTGTGCAATGCGCTGGGTGTCAGCGATAGTGCCATCAGCATGGAAGAGGCTGTGGAGGCGATCTGCGGAAAGGTAGGATTGTAATATGCTTACTGTGAAACATGAGCTGAATGCCAAGGGTCAGCAGTATCATATCTGCTGCAGCGAGGGTGACGTAGGCCGTTACGTTCTGCTGCCTGGCGATCCCTTCCGTACCGATTTGATTGCCCAACGGTTTGACAATCCTGTTCTGGTTGCCCACAACCGGGAGCATAAGACCTGGACAGGCTACCTGGACGGTGTTAAGGTTTCTGTTACCTCCACAGGTATGGGCTGTCCTTCCACAGCAATCGCACTGGAAGAGCTGATCCACTGCGGCGCAGATACTTTTATCCGCATTGGTACTGCCGGCCGTCTGTGTGAGCAGTCCCAGGATCCTGCCATCCAGGGCATCATCATTACCGGCTCCGTCCGGGATGAGGGAACGACCCGCCATTATATGCCCATCGAGTATCCTGCCATTGCTAACCGCCATATCGTTGGTGCGCTGGCAGATGCTGCCGAGAAGCACGGATTCAACTATGTGGAAGGTCTTGCCCAGTGCAAGGATGCTTTCTATGGCCAGATCGATCCCGATGGCCTGCCCAACGGTGCTGTGCTGAAGCAGCGCTGGGAATGCTGGAAGGAAGGCAACGTTATGGCTTCCGAAATGGAAACTGCCGCCTTGTTTGTCATTTCCTCCATCCGCGGCTGCCGCGCCGGTGCAGTCATGTCTTTCCAGAGCATGGAGCAGACCATTACCATTGCTGTGGATGCCCTGCGGGAAATGATCCGGAAAGACCAGAATAAATAATTGAATCATAAAGGGGAATGAAGGATGGAAAAATTAAAAGTTTTATTCCTGATGGGTCCAGCGGACTGCAACGACCCCAATATCCCTGCTTACAGCGATAAATTCCTTGCTGACCTCAGTGCAGAGTGTGGTTTTGAAGTGGTCAATGCGCCTCTGGAGGAGGTGGCAGCTCAGCAGCTGCCGGTATTCTTCATCGCTTCCGGCGGTGCGGAAAATGGCTTCAAGGCTGCCCACACGGCGGTGAAGGCACCCTATATCCTGTTGACTACGCCTTCCTATAACTCTTTGGCAGCAGCCATGGAGATTATGGGCTTCCTGGATGAAAATGGACTGCCCGGCGAGATTCTGCATGGTAGCATCAAGCGCATCGCTGCCCGTCTGAAAGTTCTGTTCCGTGCAGCCCAGGCGGTGGAAAAATTGAAGGGCATGCGTCTTGGCTGCGTCGGCAAACCCGGCGGACTGATCGCCAGCGATGCCGATCCCGATAAACTGAAGGCTGCCTGCGGTATGGAGATCGTGGATATCGACCTGCAGGAGCTGGTAGCTGAGTATCATAAGGGTGGGTATACTGAAAATCAGTATACCCAGGAGCTGAAGAATAAGAAATTCTCAGCTGAGGAGATCGAAAAGGCTCTGAACGTCTATGGTGGTTGCCAGCGTCTGATCGAAAAATACAAGTTGGATGCCATCACTGTCCGCTGCTTTGAACTGATCAACTATGTTCCAACAACTGGCTGTCTGGCTCTGGCGATTCTGAACACAGAAGGCATTCCTGCTGCCTGTGAGGGAGATGCCAAGACTCTGGTAGCCATGTCTGTGCTGAATGCCGTCACCGGCGGTTCCAGCTTCATGGCCAATCCCAGCTGCATGGATCCCGACACCGCGGAGATCATCTTTGCCCACTGCACACTGCCTATTGATATGCCCGACAGCTATTTCCTTACCACTCACTTTGAGACGAACATGGGCGTAGCAGTGGCCTGCGATATTGCACCCCAGAGAATGACCCTCTTCAAGTGCAACGATGATCTGTCCCGCTGGTATGCCGATGGTGCGGACCTGATGGAAACCCTCCACAGACCTGACCTGTGCCGCTCCCAGATGCGGCTGCACCTGGATCATGGTACGGCCTATTTTGAGAATGGCCCTATCAGTAACCATCATCTGATCTGCAAGGGTGACTGGAGCAAGGAGATTGCTGAATTCTTCCGGATGGTTCAGATCAAGAAGTAATTCCCAAAGGAGAACAGTATGAAAATTTTAAGTTTTGGCTCTCTGAATCTGGATAAGGTTTATTCTGTGGAGCATTTTGTCCGGGCGGGGGAAACCCTCTCTTCTTCCAAACTGGAAGAATTCTGCGGTGGAAAGGGATTGAATCAATCTGTTGCCATTGCCCGTGCCGGTGGAAATGTGTATCATGCAGGCTGTGTAGGTGCTGCAGACGGCGGTATGCTGCTGGATATGCTCCGCAGCAGCGGCGTGGACATCCATCTGGTGCAGCAGCTTCCCTGTCCCAGCGGACATGCCATTATCCAGGTGAACGCAGATGGTCAGAACTGTATTCTGCTCTTTGGCGGTGCAAACCAGCAGGTGAGTGAGGATCAGATCGATGCAACTCTGGCTGCGTTCGATGCTGGCGACATCCTGGTGCTGCAGAATGAGATCAGCAATCTTGCCTATCTGATGGAAGCAGCAGGGAAGAAGGGAATGACCATTGTGCTGAATCCCTCTCCCATGACAGAGAATATCCTGTCCATGCCGCTGCAGTATGTCAGCTATTTCCTGCTGAATGAAGTGGAGGCAAGGGATCTTTGCGGAGAGGAAGCGGCAGACGAGGAGTATCCCGATAAGCTCCTTGCCCGCTTCCCTGGCAGTAGGATCGTGCTGACACTGGGTGACCGGGGCTGCATCTACCGGGATGCCCAGCAGCAGATCAGCTATCCTGCCCACAAGGTGCAGGCGGTGGATACCACCGCTGCCGGCGATACGTTTACCGGCTTCTTTGTGGCAGCGATTGCTGCAGGTCTGGATGTACATACTGCTCTGGAGCAGGCAACCAAGGCAGCGGCCATTTCTGTTGGCCGCAAGGGTGCTGCCCCCAGCATTCCCACCCGGGACGAGATGCTTGCCTTTTAACCACAAGTAAAATAAAACCATCGGCCTTTGTGCCGATGGTTTTTAATGTTGTCCTGTAAACTTGTATTCTGGCATGGCCTGTGGTATATTTTTTCTATCTGACATTCTGAGGTGCAATTATGCGGATTTATGAAGTGAAAGAAAATAAAAAGCAGTATCTTTCGCTGCTGCTTCTGGCAGATGAACAGGAGAATATGATCGACCGGTATCTGAACCGTGGCGCGATGTATGTTTTGGAGGATGATGGCATTAAAGCGGAATGTGTTGTCACCAATGAAGGGAACGGCATTCTGGAAATCAAGAACATTGCCACCCATCCGGATTATCAAAAACAGGGCTATGCCCGAAAGCTGATAAACTTCCTGGAAAACCATTATGCCGGAAAATTTTCTATTCTGCAGGTTGGCACTGGAGACAGCCCGCTGACCATCCCTTTTTATGAAAAATGCGGCTTTGTCCGTTCCCATGTAGTTAAGAATTTTTTTACGGATAACTATGACCACCCCATTGTGGAGTGCGGTATACTGCTAAAAGATATGGTTTATCTGCAAAAAACGATTTCATAAAACGCAGCCACTCTTTTCGAAACAGTGGCTGCATTTTTTCTATATCTGCCTGTTATCTGCGAAGACGCTCTTTGGCTTCCTCCACAGTTTCACCCTCCCGGGCCAGGAATTTCTCAACAAACTTGTTCTCAATTTTCTTATAGCCGGATACGACACCGCTTTCAACCTTCTTGTAACTGCCTACAACGCCGTCCTCAACCTTCTGATAGGTATCCAAAACGCCCTCTTCCACAACTTTGTATGCTTTTTCTATGTCGATGTCGGGAATGGACATCTCGTGCCCAGTGGCCTTCACGATATCTTCCATATAGCCGCCCTCACGGATCTGTTCGTTGGTCATGAGGGTAGGCTTCTCGGTGACACCGTTTCCATCGATCAGTCCCTCAGCAATCATCCACTGGACTTCATCATGGATGGTTTCTTCGTAGGAACGGGTGGTATAACCCAGTTCGTTTTCTGCCTTGGAGTAGTCAAATTCGTTGTTTCGTGCCAAGTTATAGACAGAGAATGTGGTCATCAGCGGCATTTTACCGGTCTTTTCAGCCTGCTTTTCCAAACCGGCAGCAATTTTGTCTGCAAGATCCAGGGGAAGATAAAATTTGATCTGCTTTGCATTGCACTCCTTGTGGAGCATATCGCACATCTGCTTTAATGTGACGGTCTTGTTGGCCAGAATGTAACACTCACCGATGCGGCCTTTGTCCACAGCGGCAATGGTGCCGGCAGCCAAGTCACGAACGTCGCAGAGATTGAAACTGCCCTGCATTCCCATGGGCATCTCACCTTTGATGATCTGCAGCAAGGTACCGGTTGTCTCACCGATGGCATGATCGTTGGGACCCAGGATGCCGGAGGGATGAACAACGCAGGACTTCAGGCCCATGACCTGAACAGCATCCAGTACCATCTGGGTGGCAGTAGCCTTGCTTTGGGAGTATGCACCCACAACCTTCTTGGGATCACAGGGGGTGAACTTGTTGACTTCCCGGATCTTAATACCGTGAGGTTCTTCGGGGATGGCACCGGTGGAGGAGACATAGACCATCTTCTCACACTCGGGGTGATTAAGAACCTTGGTGATGATATTCCGAGTGCCGCCTACGTTGACAGCCATGAGCTTTTCGGAATAGTTGGGGTTTACTGTGACCATGGAAGCGCAGTGGATCACCACAGAAGTACAGCCATCGGGGACAGTGAAGAAAGGGTCCAAAGAGGTTGCGTCGGTCAGATCACCCAGAACGACCTCCACTTCCTTGGGAATGAATTTAACGGACTTGTCATTGGGAAGAACCAGAGCCCGAACCTTGCAGCCCTTTTCCAGCAGTTGCATGCAGATATTGGTGCCAAGGAATCCGGCAGCGCCAGTCAGCAGATAAATACGATTTTCATTCATAATGTGCACGCTCCTAAAAATTTTATTTTGTATGCAAACATTGTATCGGAGCGGTATTTTAGGGATGTTTGGATTGTGTTTCTGAAATATTAAAATACAGGGACTTACGGATACCGGTAAGTCCTTGTATTTTATTTCAATAATTCCTCTGTCAGCTTCAGTATTTCCGGTGCGATCCGGTTTCTCTCTTTTTTAAGGACAAGGTTGAAAATGGGGTAGGCCGATGCCACAAGAATCAGACCACAAAGTCCAACCATTAATCCATAACCGAAAGAATTGATGATCCCCAGAATGGTGCCAAGATCTGTCATAATCAGACTCATTCCCGTACCAAGGAAAAGCACTCCGATGATGCCGACACCGATGGACCAGGCATTCGCTTTTTGCGTGGCGGAATGGTGAAGTTTTCGCAGCTGCTCCATTTTATCTTCCTGCTTCGGCAAATATTTCTTCCGGATGGCCATAATTTCTTCCTGCTGCTCAGCAGAATAGGTAAACTGAAAAGAACGGTCGTTATCCATAGCAAGTCTCCTGTATTTTTCTGATTTCCCGGTTGCCTCTGCGGATCATATAGATGCCCATAGCCATGACCATCAGGCACACAACACAGCCGGTAACTGTGTTCAGTATGGTTTCCCAGTGGCCGCCGGTGCCAAAGGTGTGCAGCATACTGGCTTGCAGGGAGAATATGGCAAAAATGGCTTGTGCCAGATTCAGCATCCGGACAGAGGAATCCACCGGGTGGACATGCTTTCTGTCTTTTGCAATGTGCAGGAAACTGGCAATGATTTTATAAAAGGCGAATACGGCAGTGATAATTACCAGTATTTCCCCCTGGTCATAGGCCCGGTTCCAGTTCACCATCTGAAATACGAGTCCTGTCAGTGTCAAATGCATCAGCAGGATCAGTCCACCGCAGTCTCTGTAGGAACGCCACTGCTGTTCCAGGCTGCCGGGATGCTTTCTTCGCAGGATCTGGAACAGTTGAATGATGGCCTGCATCAGATTGTAGATACCGTCTGCTCCAATCCAGGCTGAGGGAAGCAGAATGCCAAGGACGATTTTGAAAATACCGTAGGCAAAATTGATGATCTGATCCACATACAGTGCAGCAGTCAGCTTTTTTTCTTTGTTTGCCAAAAATTCCGCGGTTTTCGGGTGGTTGACCAGCCACATTTTTGCACATCGGATGATGGATGGTATCTTTGTGCAGAGTGCAATCAGACAATAAGTGGACAGAGTGTAGAGAAAATAGGCCGGTATCCACTGGGCCAAGCCCCGTGTAAATACAAAAACCAGACCGATAATGCAGACTGCTGTCAGCGTAAGCACTAAAGAAGATGGAATCGAAAACAGCCGTTTCCAGCCGCTCCAGCGGACTGCAGTTTTCCAGTATCTGACACAAAATCCAGCAAAGCTTCCCCAGCCTTTCCAGTGGAGGAGATTCTGCCAATGGTTTAAAAAGGAAATATGTTTCATGTTTTAGTTCCTCCGGATCCTTACAGTAAAAGTGCTTCCTTTTCCGTAGGTGCTTTCCACATGTATCTCACCGTTGAGAATGTCTACGACCCGCTTCACCAGAGCCAATCCCAGTCCATTGCCCTGGGTGGCGTGGGAGGTATCGCCTTGGTAAAACTTTTCGAAAATATGCTGGCCCACTTCCGGTTTGATACCGCAGCCGGTATCCCGGACGGAAACAACAACCTGATTCCCTTTGGTTTTCAGGCAGATGCAGATGGTTCCGCCTTCTGGTGTAAACTTGACGGCGTTGGAAATCAGATTGTTCCAAACAAGGCTTAGCAGTTCAGAATCTGACTGGATTATGATATTTTCATCAATGTCTGCTTCGATGTTCAGATTTTTCTGTTCCCACAGGTCTTCAAAATGCAGCATACATTGGCAGAGCTGCTCACTCAAATCATAGGGTTCTGCCTTGGGGAAGATCTGCTGGTTTTCCAGCTTGTTCAGCTTCAGAATATTCGTGATCAGCTGTGCAAGGCGTCTGGCAGCTTCTGAGATCGCCTTTGCGTAGGTGTTTTTTTCTGCTTCCGTAATGCCGGGCCGCTGCAGCATGGTGGCATAATTTCCCATAACTGCCAGAGGTGTTTTCAGCTCGTGGGAAACATTGGCGATGAAGTCTGTCCGAAGGGTCTCCGTGCCGGATAGTTCTGCTGCCATTTTGTTCAAGGCATGAATGATCTGATTGAATTCATCCAGCCCTACACCCTTTAAGGGCTCCACACGGACGGTGAAATCTCCCTGCATGATCTGTTCGGCAGCCTGGGTGATGATCTTCACAGGCCGCTCCACCATGATCTTTCGCCGAATGCGGTCAATAGAGGAGAAAACAAAGGTCAGCAATATCACATTGCCAAAGGTCAGTTTGGCAGCATCAGTAATATTTTCAGCAGTAAACACAAGACCCATGGAATCTGCCAGGGTAGTGACAAAGAGCACCATGCAGCAGGTAACAGCAAAGGCGACGACAAGAAAGAAGACGATATAATTATGGATGGCCTGTAGAACACGGCGGCAGGACAGCTGTTTCATTTGATTACCACCTTGTACCCCAGACCGTGCACGGTCTTGATTTCAAAGTCCTGGCAGCCTGTCAGCTTGTTTCTCAGCTTGGTCATATAAACATCCACTGCCCGGGGGGCAGTCTCTGTATCTGCATCCCAGAATTCATCCATCAGTTGCTGCCGTGTGAAGGTCTTTTTGGGATAACTGAGCAGTTTGTAAAGAATGTTGAATTCCCGGTTGGTCAGATTGATCTCTTCCTCTCCCAATACAGCTGTATGCTCATCCATATCCATGGTGAAGCTGCCGACCTCCAGCTTCCGGGAACTGGCGATTTTTGCCCGGCGCAGCAGGGCGCCGATCCGTAGGAACAACTCGTCCAGGTCAATGGGCTTTACCATATAATCGTCAACACCGATCCGGAATCCCCGCTGCTTGGAAGCAAAATCATCCCGTGCAGTCATAAACAGAATGGGAATGTTCTCGTTGAGGCTGCGCACGGTTTTGGCAAATTCAAATCCATCGATGCCCGGCATCATAATGTCGGATACGATCAGGTCAAACATGGTGCCATACATGGCATCATAGGCATCTCCGGCATTTAAACACCCGGTTGCTTTGTATCCGCTGGTGTTGAGAAAAGCACATACGGTATGGTTTAAATCCCTGTCATCTTCCACAACCAAAATATGAAACATCGCCATGCCTCCATAGGTAATTTATTGTATTATATACGATACCATCCAAATGTTAAAGTTTTGTTTGCGTTTTCGGTAAAAAAAGAAAAACGGAGCCGAAACTCCGTTTTTGAAGCTTATTTGTTTTCCATCAGCTTTTCACTGAGAGCCAGAATTGCCGGGCCATACTTTTTCTTTCGTCTGGACAGGATCTTTTTGTAAATGGGATAGGTGGTAAGTGCCATAACCATACCCACAACACCGGTGATGATACCAGGAACCAGCGTTTCCTGTAGTCCCAGAATAGCACCGATATCAGTCATAATAAGACTCAT
The DNA here is from genome assembly GCA_017440925.1 of Oscillospiraceae bacterium. Lineage (GTDB taxonomy): Bacteria > Bacillota > Clostridia > Oscillospirales > Oscillospiraceae > Faecousia. The sequence continues at coordinate 35,212 of JAFSAP010000034.1, forward strand.
TCCGGAGCCCATTACCAGAGCACTGACAGTGCCATAGGTGTAAGCAAAAACATGGGCAGGGCGGTTGACTTTGATATCCAGAGCTTTCAGTTTATCCAGTTCGGTATGTTCTGCCTCGGTATATTGTGTGCGGATCTGCTGAATCAGAAATTCCTGATCGTTGTTGACCATGATTATTACCTCTTTCGTATTATAAAATTTTGTTATCGGATTTGATTGTCCAGTTCTGCGGTGAGTTCCAGAATTCGGGGTGCATGTTTTTCCTTTGCTGCTTCGCGTTTTTTTCTTCGAATGGGATAGGCGGTCAGCATTCCGGCAACTCCCAGAAGCCCCAGTAGCATGCCAAGCCATACGAAATTGCCAATCATTTGGATGGACAAGTGTATCCCAAATCCGAATATCAGACTTCCGCCGATGCCTGCGCACAGGGCTTCTGCGGTACCGGAGGACTGTACCATATTGTCCAGCCGAACCAGTTCCTCCAGCTTTGTTTCTTCGCGGGGCAGGTAGCTGCTGCGGATGCGCAAAACCTCTTGGTTTTGGGCTGCGCTGTATGTGTACTGAAAAGTTGTCTCGTTTTTCACATCTCTCGATCTCCTTTTTACGAAAGAATCATACTTGGCACAGATTTGCAAATTGCTAAAGAAATGTTTGAGAAATATTAAATGTGCTTTGAAAGCTTTCTTCTTTTTTGAAACAGAAAATCCTCCGGCATGGCCGGAGGATTTTGGAAGGCAGCAGGTTGTCTGGTTATTTGTTGGATTCGATAAAGTGGGATATCTGTTCAGCCGTTATGGCAATTTGTTGCTTGTTAGAAACAGCGGGGATTCCGTCACCGTCCTGGCTGCCATACATGCCGAAATAGGCATGGCAGCCACCGTCAATAATGACTTCCGTAAAATCTGAAGGGAGATTGCTCCTGTTTTTGTTGTAGTTTTCCATATTCAGAACACAATCCTCGCTTCCATAAACAGAAAGCACATTCAGATCCGTATTGCGCATATCTTTTGTGGAATAGGCGGCCAAAAGCACAAGCCCTTGGTAATCCTCCGTATTGTCTGCTGCATGGGAAGCAGCCATACTGCCACCCAGGGAATGTCCGCCGAGATACCAGTTACGGATCTCTGGGAACTGTTCCTGTATGCCATCTGCCGCATTTGCGTCCAGAACAGCCAGGTTACCAGGCATTTTTATCAAAACGCACAGAATTCCCTGACGAGCACAGGCTAGCATCAGCGGTTCGTAAGCGGTGTACTCCACCTTGCCGCCAGGATAAAAGATAAGGCCGGCGACAGGCGCATCTGGTACATAGGCAAGCGCATTGCTTTGCAAAAACTGCGGGGAAATATCTGAATCCACTGCAAAAGCAGTAATTGCGGCGGTATCGGCATGATAGTAATCAGTTATATAAATTATACATGCTGCAGCCAGTACCAACAGAACTGCCACCAGACACAGCAGCCTCATTCGCTTTTTAGTATCTTTCATTTTATAACACACACCATTTCCTGTGGGATGATCCGATTATAATGAATCAGATCATAAAAATCAAGACAAACGAAACAGCGTCAAAAAACAGCTGGATTCGAGAAACGGGATTTTTACCAAGAGCCTTGACTTTCCTTGAAAAGAAATCTATTATATATTTATATGAACAGATTCATAAAGGAGGGATCCTATGCCGAAGATCATTGAAAATCCCCAGGAACGCATGATTGCGGAAGCCAGGCGGCAGATTGCGGAAAACGGTTATTCCGCAGTGACCATCCGTTCAGTGGCGGCGGGCTGCGGTGTTGGGGTGGGTACGGTATATAACTACTTTTCCTCAAAAGATGATCTGACAGCGGCTTTTATGCTGGAGGACTGGAAAAAATGCATTGCATCGATCCATGCAGTAAGCATGTATTCCGAAAGCCATAAGCCGGTGGTACGGTGCATTTATGACCAGCTGAAGGCATATGCCCTGCAGCATCAGATGATCTTCCAGGATGAATCTGCCCGGCCGGCCTTTGCGGGTTCTTTCAGCAGGTACCATAAGGTATTGCGCAGCCAGCTTGCGGAGCCTTTGCAAAAATTTTGCGACAGTGAATTTGCTGCTGCGTTTATTGCAGAATCCCTGTTGACCTGGACCATGGCCGGAAAAGAATTTGATGAGATCTATATTGTTCTGCAAAAACTGTTTAAGGAGTGAAAATAATGTCCAGCTTTGAAAATCTGCGTGTGGTAGATAATTTCTATCAGACATCTCTGTTCTTTCCCATGCCTACCGTGGTGATCAGCACCCTGTGTGAGGATGGTACTACCTCTCTGGGTCCTTATTCTCTGGTGCAGCCCTACTATGTGGCAGGTAAGGATTATTATGCCATGCTGCTGTCCTGCAGGAACTCTTCCAATACGGCTCAGAATATTTTGAGAACGGGCAAGTGTGCCATCAATTTTGTGGATGACAAGCCCAAAACCTTCAAAGAATGTGTAAAGCTTTCCTGGCCTGGTGATAAGCCGGAGGATAAAATGCCAAAGTGCCAGTTCCGGCTGGAAACCGGTATGGTGGAGGAAGAGACAGGGGAGAAGCGGCCCCAGGTTTTGACCGATGCCATCGAAGTTATCGAATGCACCTGGGTGCGGGAGCTGGACAATGCGCAGAATGATCTGCCTGGTGAGCTAAATGGCTACGAACCGCCTTATCACGATTTCAACGGCATTACATCCAAGTTTGGTGCCCATTTTATCCTGAAGATCGATAAGATCCTTATGAAGAAAAAGTATCGGGATGCCATTATCAACGGTGTCAAAGCCAAGGACTTCCCGCCGCTGCCTGTGGATTATGGCTACCGTGACAGCAAGAATTTCTGGTTCCACCGGAAGTCCTGGATGCGGGCAGAACTTCTGCCTATGCGTAAGCAGTCTCTGGATTCTGTTCGGTATGCTGCAGACCGGATCGATGATAAGATAAAGTTTACCGATGATGCGCTGGAAACCATTCTGAATGTACCACGCGTTTTTCTGACCACAGTTCTACGGGGCTGCGTAGACTGGGCACGGGAGAACAATGTGGAATTGATTACTGCAGAACATATGAAGATCATCAACGACAAACGTTCCAAGGAAAAGAACAAAAAATAAGGAGGATACAAACATGAAAGTTGTTCTGGCTGGTGCCTTTGGCAATCTGGGCGCCGAGATTTTAAAGTGTCTGTGTGCAGCAGGCCATGAAGTGGTCGCTGCTGACCTGAAAGAGCGTTCCGTAGAGGGCTGTGACGGGAAGTATACCTTTGCTGCGATTGATGCTACCAATCCCGAAACACTGAAGGGACTGTGCGATGGCGCAGATGTGGTTATTACTACCATGGGGCTTACCGGTGCTTCCACCAAAGTGACTTCTTACGATATTGACTATAAGGGCAATATGAATCTCTATGAGGAATGCAAGCGTGCCGGTGTGAAGAAGTTCAACTATATCTCTGTCATTTCCTGTGATGAACCCGGTGCAGAGAAAGTTCCTATGCTTCATGCCAAGTTCCTGGTGGAACAGGAGATCAAGAAAGAACCTATGGATTGGGTTATCTACCGTCCCACTGGCTATTTTTATGATATTGCCAAGGTGTTCAAGCCTTATATTGACAAAGGCGAAATGCAGCTGCTGAAGGGCTACGGCGGTGTAAAGGCCAACGTTGTGGACTGTCCTGATTTTGCCCAGTTCATTGTGGAGCATATGTGCGATACCAATGTGACCTACAATGTGGGCGGCAAGGAGACTTATACATATGAGGAAATGGCTGCCATGTGCTTTGAGGCAGCAGGAAAGCCGCTGAAGATCAAATGGGCCCCCATCTGGCTGTTCGGCATTCTGGCAAACCTGCCCAAGATCAAAAAGGCCGGAAAGCATGATATCATCCTGTTCTCCAAGTGGACACTGAGTCACGATCTGGTGGGAGATACCTGCATCGGTGACAAGAGCTTTGCCGCTTACATCAAGCAGTATTTCGGAAAGGAGTAAGCTATGTGGAATTGGCCCCATCTTGGTATCTTCTTTGCACTGAGCCTGCTGGTATGCCTGTGCGGTTTTAAGAAATATGTCTACTTTATGTCCATCGGATATGGTTTCTCTGTTGCAATCATCGGCGTTGCTATGGCGGTAATGAGTATTCTTGGGATCTATCCTGCCACCCTGGCACACTATATTCAGTTTGCTCTCTTCTTTATCTATGGTTTCCGCCTTTCCGGCTTCCTGCTGATCCGGGAGATCAAAAATGCTTCCTACCGAAAGACCCTGGCAGAGGCTACCGGTGACGAAAGCAAAATGCCCGTGTTTGTCAAGGTTATTATGTGGCTGACCATGGGTGTCCTGTATGTGGCACAGACCTCCGGCGTGGCATTCCGGCTGTTCAATGGCTGCCAGAGCAGCATTCTGCAGTGGATTGGCATTGCTATTTCTGCCTTTGGCATTGGCCTGGAGGCTGTTGCTGATCAGCAAAAGAGTGCACAGAAAGCCAAACGGCCGGATATGGTTGCCATGGAGCAACTTTATAAAATCGTCCGCTGTCCCAACTACTTCGGTGAGATCCTGTTCTGGACCGGTGTTACGGTATCTTCTTTGGATGCCCTGCAGGGCGCAGGCCAGTGGGTCACGGTTATCATTGCCTATATCCTTATTGTATTCATCATGTTCAATGGTGCCCAGCGGCTGGAAAAACGTCAGATGGCCCGCTACGGCAGCAATGCAGAGTATAAGGCTTATGCTGACAAAACCCCCATCATTATCCCCCTGCTGCCCATCTATCACCTGAACAAGCAGAAATAAGAGAACATGGCCATCAGCAATGCTGATGGCCATTTCCAAAAGGAGAGAGAGTATGTACGATTTTTCGATTCCGATGGCGCTGGTGGATTATATTCCGGTTCTGTTTTTCGGCTATGCATCAGCGCTGCTGCAGCGTGATTTGTATCCCCATATGCGCAAGAGCTGCTTTGCCCTGTTTGCAGCCGGCACCATCAATGTGTTCTGTGCCGGTTTCTGTAAAGCCACATGGAAGCTTTTGTATGCTGCACAGATCTGTGATTTTACGGCGCTGAACAGCATGTTTCTGCCAGTACAGTCCATTGGCTTTCTATTGATTGGCCTGGGCCTGCTGGGCATGTTTTTCTGGAGGGAACGTACGGTCCTTCTTGCAGCGCCGCCTGTGTTCAAAGGCACGTTTGTGTTCATTGGCATGATGGTAGCAGGCCTGGGGTGTATGTGCGGTTGTCTCAGTGTCATTGCCGCCAGAATGAAGAAAGTGCCTGCTATTGTGTTGTTTGTGCTTGCTTTTGTGGGCTCTATGGGTATGGGCTATATGTCCAGCCACGATTCCACATCTGCGCTCATCAACTGGATCGAGCAAGGAATCAATACCGTTTCCCAGGGCTGCCTGATGGCCGGTGTCATTTTGCTGGATAAGGCAGGACTGCGGGAATTTTCAGTGTTGAAAAAGAATAACTAAAGGACTTGTTTTCTTTCTGTTCTTGTGGTATAACTTAACAGGAAAGCACAGACATTTTCAATATGTCTGAAGTGGAGGATTTTGGATGCACACAAAGGTGTTGGTGATTGACGGACAGGGCGGTCAGCTGGGCAGCCAGGTGGTAAAGGAGCTGCTCTCAAAATATTCGGATATACAGATCACTGCCGTGGGCACCAATGCAGTTGCCACTGCTTCTATGAAAAAAGCAGGCGCCAATCAGGCAGCGACAGGGGAAAATCCTGTGGTGATTGCCTGCAGGAAAGCGGATATCATCATTGGCCCCATTGGGATTGTGATTGCCGATTCTCTTCTTGGTGAGGTAACGCCTGCTATGGCTGTTGCGGTAGGTCAGGCGGATGCTGTCAGGATCCTGCTTCCCATGAACCGGTGTGAGAATTTGGTTGCAGGTGTGAACAATCTGAGTACCTCTGCGCTGATCCAGGATGCGGTATCCAAAGTGAGTGCAGTCCTGGATACCAGAAAAACATGCTGATTTTGTAAAATTATCGGTGCTGTTCAGAAGAATGGCGCTGGAAACAGAAGTTTCACTTTTTTCTATTTTTTTGACATGCCATGAAGGCGCAGACATCCCAGAAGGGATTGCTGCGCCTTTTTATATGGCAGGAAAGGGGAATTTCTATGAAAAAAACAAAAGTAAACCGTATTGTACAGGCAGGACTGTTTCTGGCATTGGCGCTGGTTCTTCCGTTCCTCACAGGACAGATCCCGGAGATCGGTGCTATGCTGTGCCCCATGCACATTCCTGCGTTGCTATGTGGTTTCTTCTGCGGATGGCCATGGGGATTGGCGGTTGGTGCGGTTGCACCGGTTTTGCGTTCGGTATTATTTGGAATGCCGCCTATGTTTCCTGCTGCAGTCTCCATGAGCTTTGAACTGGCAGCTTACGGTGCTGTTTCCGGACTGCTGTATGAGAAAATGCCGAGGCGAAAGAGTTCGGTATACATTGCATTGATCGCAGCCATGGTGGCAGGAAGATTGTTGTGGGGAACGGCCCGGTTTGTGTTTAGTGGTCTGGACGCATCTGCGTTTGGTTTGTCTGCTTTCTGGGCAGGTGCGGTAACTTCAGCCATTCCGGGCATTGTGCTTCAGTTGGTTCTGGTTCCGGTCCTGGTTATGGCGTTGGAACGGCATAAAACTGCGAAAGTAATGAAATAATTTATACGGTAACCTTTGGGCAAAGTGTATATGCCCAAAGGTTTTTCCTTGTTTAAAGAGCGTATTATTTATAAAATGATGGTTTTTGCTTGAATAATCGACTAATCTGTTGTATAATACGATAAAAAGGAGTGAATAACCATGAAAAACAATGTTCTGGAAACCAACTTGACAGGTAAAGTGGCAGTTGTTACTGGTGCCGGCGGTGTTCTGTGTGGATATCTGGCAAAAGTGCTGGCCCGTGCAGGCGCTAAGGTTGCTCTGGTAAACCGCAGCGATGCAGCCATCAATCAGTACGCAGCGGAAATCATTGAAGAGGGCGGTATTGCCAAAGCATATAAGGGAAATGTTTTGAGCAGGGAGGACATGGAGTCCATTGCTCAGCAGGTTTTGGAAGATCTTGGCCCCTGCGATATTCTGCTGAACGGTGCCGGCGGCAATAATCCCCGCGCTACCACAGATAAGGAGTATTTTGAACCCGGTGATCTGGATGCAGACTGCAAGACCTTTTTTGACCTGGATGATGACGGCGTCAATATGGTTTTTGATCTGAACTATAATGGAACGTTGATCCCCACCCAGGCGTTTGCAAAGCACATGATCCAGTCCGGCGGTGGAAATATCATCAACATCTCTTCGATGAATGCGTTCTTGCCCCTGACCAAGATCCCTGCCTATTCCGGTGCCAAAGCAGCTGTTTCCAATTTCACCCAGTGGCTGGCAGTCCATTTCTCCAAATGCAATATTCGGGTCAATGCCATTGCACCGGGCTTCTTTGCTTCCAAACAGAATCAGAAGCTGCTTTTCAATGATGACGGTACGCCGACCAAGCGTACAGAGAAGATCCTGGCCGGAACCCCCATGGGACGGTTTGGTCGAACGGAAGAGCTTGCCGGTGGCCTGCTGTTCCTGCTCAATGATGATGCGGCAGGCTTCATAACCGGTGTTGTTCTGCCTATCGATGGTGGTTTTTCTGCCTATTCCGGCGTGTAAAAAGAATCAGACAATCAAAACCCGTTGCTGCTGCAACGGGTTTTTGTCTAAGCTGTAGTTGAATGCTTTTTTGGCATCAGTATTCCATAAATGCATAGCATACGAACGCTTCGTTGACAGTATTTTTTCGGAATGATATAATAAATAAAATGTCAGTTAAAAGGTGATTGCTGGCTTATATACTTTCGTTGGAGGGATGATCATGCTTTACCGACCAGAACCGATCACTTTTGAGAATGAGGAGCTGCCGGAAACCATACTGAAATATATGGATTGGATCGGAGAACAGGTGCATGAGCGCTGGGCAGCAAACAGAATTCGTGATGGCTGGGAATATGGCCCGGAATACGATGGGAAAAACAGAAAGCACCCGTGTCTGATCCCGTATGCGCAGCTGCCGGAATCGGAAAAAGAATATGACAAAAGCACAGCAAAACATACGATCCAGTTGTTGCTTTCCGCAGGCTTTCAGATCATTCCGCCTGAGGATCAATAGCAAAAGACGAAAGGAAGTGACTGCCTGTATCCTGGGCAAAGAAGTATGAAAGATTTACATATGTGTGTTAATTTTGGTTTTGCAGGATCCCGGAACAGCGTTCTGCCTCAAGCAGTTTGCGAAAAAGTTTCGGCACTGATGAAAGAGTTCCTTGTATTTGCCGGGAAGTATAATAACCGGACGTATGGCTTTTCAGGGGAAGATATCCGTTGCAATCTTTTTACGGCGGACATTTTCTGTACAGAGGAAATTTACCCCATAGCACAGGCTGTTGGTGGATATACAAGCATTGTAACGTCTGCTTATGGAGATGAGGCCAAGGAACTGAGATCTGATGCGGTAATTGCACTGGATGTTAAAAAGCATAATCTGAGTTATCCCAATATTGCAGCGGAATATGTGGTAAATAAGTCTGACGCGGTGTTTTTGTTGTGGGATGGAAAGCAGAATTTCCAGGAAGGCATCCTTTGGACAGTGCAGCAGTTTTGCAAACAGAAAAAGGTTCCTTATTATCTGTTGAATACTGAAAAGCTGGAGGAAGTGTCCTTTTCTGCAGATTCGTACTACGTATCCTATACCCCCGAGAATGTCAGGAATTATGTTGCAGGCCTCTATGATTATGAAGAAAAGGTGAAGAAAGAGGAGCCCATTCCCATGTCGTCTTTGTGGGTAAAGCTCCATGATCGATTCATCCGAAAATACAAACTGAAAGCAGATGCTGTTTCCTTTGTGGAGGATCAGCTGCTGTCAGGAGATACCATTGCGGAAAATATGAAAAATGCGAAAAACCACGCAATGCTGTCGGCATATTTTTCCCATTATGATCAGAAAGCGATTGAAGCATCCTCTTTGTATCGGGCATCCATCTATTTCCGATCGATTCTTCCAATGCTGACAACGATTTTCATTGCCATCGGTTTTTATGCCGAAACTGTTCTGACATTTCTTCTGGGAGAGCATACGTTTTTATTCGGCATGAATTGCTGGGTGATGCTGGCGGGCATCGGCTTTCTGATCCATGCACTGCTCAACAGATACGCAGGTCAGATGGCAAAGAATCCCCATGTAGAGCGTCTAAAAGATGATTTTGTGGAAGCAAGATTTATTGCAGAATATCTTAGAGTTGCAATCCATAGTGAAAGTTATGGGATTCAGATCAATAATATTTCTGTGAAAGACAGCTTGGTGGATAAGCATGTAGCGGCAAAGCTGCACCACATTATCCGGCAACAGGAACCTGTGAGTTATGTGCAGAACCGGGATGTTATGAATGAGGCTGCCCGAAATTTTGAAGCACTGATCGTGGATCAGAAAGCCTACCATGGAAACTGTATAAACCGCTATGCGTTGATCACACAGCGGCTGAACAAACTGGCATCCGCATTTTACCTGGCAGGCTTTGCCATTGTTATCGCAAGAGGGTTTTTGCAGTTTATCGTGCCCTTTGTTTCTTCCGGAATGAATCTTTCCGTGGCTGTTCATGGCGTGAAAATCGAAAGCTTCATCAAATCCTTTGCCAACATGCTGGCACTGGTAATGCCGGCCTGGGCTTCCTACTTCTCAACCAAACTCAGCATGAATGGCTATGCCTGGCTGCGGAATAACTCCATAAAAATGAAATCCGGCTTTGAAGTGATTGAAGCGAAACTGCACGGGATCAGACAGCAAAAAAACAATTCTTACCAGATCATCAGTGATGTTGCCAACGATATTATGCAGTTGACCCGTGAAGATTATACCGGCTGGTATCTTCGCATGGATGCACAGGGGTTTACACGGCTGTAATGAAAAAATGATGTAGATTGTTCAGATTTGAAAGGAGTACAGTTATGTTTTCTCTGTTTCGTTCTCATTTGAATCCAACCCAAGAACCGGTTTTCTATGCAATGAAGGTTTCTCCCATCGGTGGAAAATACAGATTGTTTCTGGAGTTTTCCGCTGAATATAAAAAGGAGAATTCCAACAGGGGCTTGGATGGTTATACGTATTCCTTCAATGACAGAACCTATAAAGATGTCGAATCCCTGTGGAAAGATCCGGCAGAAGACATTGCTCCCAATGTGCAGATCGTTACGGATGTCTATGGCGAAAAGGTGCTGAAAACCTATACTCAGATCCCCACCTTTGATTCCTGTGACCGGGAGTGGGACAGTAAGGAACTGGAGTTTCTGATGTTTGACGGAAAAAACATTCATCTTGTAGTCATGCGCGGCGGTTACCGGATTGCAACGCTAACATTCTATGAAAAACTGCTTTCTGCAGACAAACAGCTGAAGCCGGTTTTTGAAAAACTGGGATGGCCCTTATCCTGCATTCAGTGGAAATGACCGGATGCAATGAATTCCAAAGGAATGTGATAAAAATGGATACATATTCTGAGCGCTATCATCTGAAACCTGCGGCGGCCTGGCTCCGTGGGCATGCGCTGAAAACAGGAACACCGGAAATAGATCCTGAACTTCTGGAAATGCCTCTGGAAGTTTTGACAGATGAAGAGCTTTCTGCAATCATAGAAGCAGGAGAAAAAGACGGGCAGAAGCTTTATCCCTTTAAGAATGGAAAAGCAGAACTGCCCAGGGTGCGGCAGGTTCTTGGTTTTTTGCATGGTATTGAATTTGACACACTGCTGGATGTGGGCAGCGGTCGGGGTGTGTTCCTGCTTCCTTTTATGGAGGAGTTTCCTCATGTGCAGGTAACTTCCCTGGATCTGCTGGACAAGCGGGTGACATTCTTAAATGAACTGGCCGCAGGCGGTTACACCCAGCTGACGGCCCATAATAAAAATATCTGCGACCAGCCTTTTCCGGAAAACAGTTTCGATGTGGTGACGCTGCTGGAGGTGCTGGAACATATTCCGGAAGTGGGCAAGGCTGTTTCCGCTGCCGTGAAGATGGCACGGAAATATGTGGTGGTGTCCGTCCCCTCCAAGGAGGATGATAACCCGGAGCATATCCATCTGCTAACCAAAGACATCTTAACGAAGCTGTTTGCGGATGCAGGTTGTACAAAGCTGCATTTCGGCGGTGTCAACGGTCATTTGATCATGATGGCGACGATAGACAAGGAGTGACATATGGAAGCTGTGACCTTAAAAAAATACCCTCGGACACCCCATTTGGAGGGTTCACGGCTCCAGCCGGGCGATGAAGACCTGTCCCAGGTGCCTTTCTCGTACATCAGAGGAAAGCATCTGGTGGTGGAAGAAAAAATCGATGGAGCCAATACTGCCATCTCTTTCAGTGAGGATGGCGAGCTGCTGCTGCAGAGCCGGGGCCATTACTTAACCGGAGGCTACCGGGAGCGGCACTACAATCTGATGAAGCAGTGGGCCAATGTCCATCAGGATGCCTTTTTCGAAGTGTTGGGAACCCGGTATATCATGTATGGCGAGTGGATGTATGCCAAGCATACGGTATACTATGATAAGCTGCCTCACTATTTCCTGGAATTTGATATTTTCGACCGGGAGGAGCAGATTTTCCTTTCCACGGAACGCCGGCATGAAATGCTGAAGAATCTGCCTGTGGTGTCTGTTCCGGTGCTGGAAACCGGCACATTCCTGAATAAAGAAGATCTGATCTCCCTGCTGGGAAAGTCAAATTATATCAGTGAGAATAAAACCCAGACCCTCCGTGCCACCAGCGAGAAATTGGGACTGGATGTAGAGCGGCAAGTCCGGGAGACCGATGCCTCTGATACCATGGAAGGTCTGTACATCAAAATCGAAGAAAACGGTCAGGTCATTGACCGACTGAAATATGTCCGGGCATCCTTCACCCAGACGGTGGATGTGTCCCAGACCCACTGGCTGGACCGGCCCATTGTTCCCAACGGACTGGCCATCCCTGTAGAAGTCATTTACGCACCGAAATTACCGAACAAGGAGTGATCAAAATGGAAGACCTGCTGAATCTTGTTTCTCAGGCAGTAAAGCAGAATATTGACTGGAGCGGGATCGAGGCAGCATTGTCTTCCTTTGTGATCCCCATGTCCCAGACAGAGCAGAACCCGGCATTTCATGCAGAAGGCGATGTGTGGACCCATACGAAAATGGTCTGCGAAAACTTAAGGAAGCTGGATGCCTTCCGAATTTTAACGGACGAACAGCAGCAGGCGGTGTTTCTTGCAGCATTGCTCCATGATATCGGAAAAATATCCACTACCCGCTGGGAGGATGGAAAATGGACATCTCCCAATCATACTTTGGCAGGCTCCAAAATGGCCCGGCAGTTTCTATGGCAGGAGCTTGAACTGTGCGGCACGCCAGAAAAACAGCAGTTTCGGGAAACGGTCTGCTTACTTATCCGGTATCACAGCTTCCCGCCCCATGCCCTTGATGACCCGGATGGCAGGCGAAAGCTGATGGCGATTGCGGCCAACGGACAGAATTGTCCCATGTTCACTATAGAACTTCTGTGTGTCCTATGTGAGGCGGATGCACTGGGCAGAGAATGCGCGGATGCACAAGACCGGATCCATATGGCAGAGCAGGTGAAGCTCTGCCGGGAATTTGCAATGGAAAGTGGCTGCTATACTGCTCCATTCCCATTTCCATCGGCCAACACCCGGCATGCATATCTGACGGGGAAGAATGTTGCCCCGGAAACGGAACTGTATGATGATACCTGGGGAGAGGTGATCTTGATGTCCGGCCTTCCTGGAACGGGAAAGGATACCTGGATCCGGGAAAACTGTCCTGATTTCCCCATGATTTCCCTGGATGAGATCCGCAAAGAGAGAAAGATTTCCCCAACGGACAACCAGAGTAAAGTGGTTGAGATCGCCAGAGAGCAGGCGAGGGAACTGCTGAGAAAGCAGCAGCCTTTTGTTTGGAATGCCACCAACTTAAGTCCTATGATTCGGGGAAAGCAAATACAATTATTTACCCAGTACCATGCTTCTGTTCGTGTTCTCTATCTGGAAACGCAGTGGAAAGAACAGTTCAAACGCAATTCTGGCCGCCTGGCGGCTGTTCCGGAGGAGGCACTCTGCCGTATGATGGAGGAATTGGTACCACCGGAGACAAAGGAAGCCCACCGGGTGGATTGGAAATGTCTCTAAGGAGGAAACGGTATGCAGGATCAATATAATGCAGAAAATTTTAAGATCATTCTTCCAGCTGTGCTGGATTATATGAAAAAAACTGCAGATGAACAGCTTCCCGAAACTGGAAAGTTTCCAAAATTTGGGATCCGTCTAAGTTGCCCGGATGATAAGTACACGGGGATCCTGACGGTAGAACCGCGGTCAGATGGTGTAAAACGAGTGGCAACTGCATCTGTATACCGTGAGGGTACAGACCGGTTGGTTTCCAATTATTTCTTTTTTGAGAACAGCCAGGCCTTTCTTACCTGGCTGGACGCAGAGAAAACGGTTGCCGAATTGACGGAAACCTACATGCATTTGCGGGAAAAGGCATTTCAAGAGAATTGAGTCGAAAGGTATAGGCTGTTCCCTGAAATGCAGGTCATGGAAGAAAGAGGAAATGAAAATGGTTGATGTAACATTACTGGGTACTGGTGGTATGTATCCGCTTCCCAACCGCGCTTTGACATCCTTGTATGTCCGTTTTGATGGACGGGCAGCCTTGATAGACTGTGGGGAAGGTACGCAGATGGCCATTCGGGCAGCTGGACTTAAGTTTAAACCCATCGAAGCGATTCTCATCACCCATTTTCATGCAGATCATATCAGCGGCCTGCCTGGACTTTTGCTGACCATGGGCAACGAGGGACGTACAGAACCACTGACCATGTATGGGCCTCAGGGGTTGGAGCACACAGTGAATGCACTTCGGGTGATCGTGCCGGAACTGCCTTTTGAAATGAGATTTGTGGAATTTTCGCAGACAGAGTGTAGCCGTTTTTCCTGTGGAGGTCTGGAGGCGGATGTTTTTCCGCTGGATCATGGCATGCCTTGCCTGGGTTATAGCTTCAATCTCAACCGTCCCGGAAAATTTGATCCCCAGGCAGCGAGAGCCAAAGGTATCCCGATGCAGTATTGGGGACGGCTGCAGAAAGGCGAATGTGTGGAGGACTTTGTACCTTCGGATGTTCTGGGGAAACCCCGAAAGGGGATCCGTTTTCTGTATGCCACCGATACCCGGCCAGTTTCTGCATTGGAACAATATGGACAAGATGCGGATCTGGTGATTCTGGAAGGCATGTTTGGAGAACCGGAAAAGCAGGCCCGGGCCGAGGTCAGCCATCACATGATGATGCAGGAGGCAGCCGAGATTGCAGCAAAGGTAAATGCGGGGGAACTGTGGCTTACCCATTACAGCCCGGCAACACCGGAACCAGAGCAGTTTGAAGCAGAACTGCGGACTGTTTTTGCCAATACCGTGATTGCAAAAGACGGCCAGACAAAAACGCTGAAATTCCAGGACAAATAATGCGGCAAGAATTGCTGGGATCATTCCATGATCCCGGCATTTTTTCTTGACAACACAGGTCTAATACGTTAGAATAAAAATGTACTAATACATTAGACCGTGGAGGGATACAAATGCCTGCGCCTAAAATATTTGAGAGTGAGTATCGTTTTTGCCTGATCCTGTGGGAGCACGAACCAATCCGCAGCACAGAACTGGCAAAGCTTTGCAAAGAGAAACTGGAATGGTCCAAGACCACCACTTATACCGTCATCAAGCGTCTTTCCGAGCGTGGTGTGATCAAAAATGAGAATGCGGTTGTGACCTCTATTATTTCCAAGGAGGAGGCCCAGCAGAGTGAGCTGGAAGAACTGATGGATAAGAAGTTTGAAGGATCCCTGCCTGCATTTATTGCAGCTTTTGGTAAGCGTCAGTCACTGAGCGATGCTGAGATCGAGGAGATCCGCCGGATCATTGAACGGTAGGGGAGGTACCCTATGGAAGCTTTGTTTTTAAAACTGGTCAATATGAGCATCACGGCAAGCTGGCTGGTTCTGGCTGTCATAGCAGTGCGCCTGGTGTTCCGCAGAACACCCAGGTGGATACTTTGTCTGCTTTGGGGATTGGTTGCTTTGCGGTTGATTGTTCCTTTTTCCATCGAGAGTGCATTTAGCCTCATTCCCAGCGCACAGCCGCTGCCTCAGAATATAATCTACACAGCACAGCCAGAGCTTCAGAGCGGTATTTTCATCATCGACAATACGGTTAATCCCATGCTGGCATCCAGCATGACACCCATTGAGCCTGCCAGTGCCAATCCAACGCAGATCTGGTCGTTCATCTTGTCTCAGATCTGGATCTTAGGTTTGGTTTTAATGATGGTGTACACCGCTATCAGCTATCTGCTTCTGAAGCGGAAAGTTGCAGCGGCAATTCCGCTGGGCAGGGGAATCAAACAGTGTGAATTTGTAGATTCTCCCTTTGTGCTGGGCTTTTTGCGCCCGGTGATCTATCTGCCTTTCGATATGGCAGAATCGGATATGGCCTATGTTCTTGCCCATGAGAAAGCCCATATCCGCCGGAAAGACCACTGGTGGAAGCCATTGGGTTTTCTCCTTCTGAGCATTTACTGGTTCAATCCGCTGTTGTGGGTGGCCTATATCCTGTTATGCCGGGATATTGAGGCAGCCTGCGATGAACGTGTCATCCGGGATATGGGCAAGGATGCCCGCCGGGCTTATTCCATGGCACTGCTGAACTGCAGTGTTCACCGCAGACGAATCGCAGCTTGTCCACTGGCCTTTGGGGAAGTGGGTGTGAAAAACCGTGTGCGGAGCGTTATGAATTACCGAAAACCCACATTCTGGGTTATCCTCATCGCAGTCATTGTTTCTGTGATCGTTGCAGTATGCTTTCTGACGGATCCTAAAAATACAGAGCCAGTAGCCGTGCATGTGGAGTATTTTGACCGAACCATGGCCCATCTGGAATTTGTGTATGACGAATCCTTTGGTGAAGATAACTGTCAGATCAGTGAAACCTATACACTGGAGCGTTTGGAAAATAACGTCTGGTCGGAGCTGGAAAACCGCTCTGACGAACCGGCCTCCCAGGAGATGGTTGTTGTTTCTGCAGAGGATACTGACCACGATGCCTGGAGCATACTGAAATGGGAGGATTCCTATGGCCGGCTTCCGGAGGGCACCTTCCGCATCAGAAAGGAAATGACTGTTAAAAAGAATTCCGAAGATGTGGAGACCTATCCGCTCTATGCGGAATTCACCATCGGTGGCACGGCGGAAAAATATATTACTTACACGCTGGAGAATCTTACTTCTACAGGAGCGGACCTGTATGAGCATGAAAACGTCTCAGAGGATGCTCTTCTGATTTATAATACCGATGGTTTTTGGTTGGAAGTTCTGCAGAACAGACAGTGGAAATATATGGAACCCGCAGAGGAGATCCATCCTGTTATTCCACAGGAAAAGTATTATATCCGTGAACTTCATTATCCTTCCAGTCATATAGAACTGGATTGGAGCGGACTGTATGGTTCTCTGCCCAAAGGCACCTACCGTATTGCCCGGGAAATCACCCATACAGGAGCTTCGGATTTGCGCCTATGTACCGTCTACGCAGAGTTTTCCATTCATAATCCTGTCTATACCTGGTTTGATTTTGATGCTGACAATGCAGCAAACAGACATCCTAAGGACAAGGTTATTGACCTACCTGGTATGGAGGGAACGACATTGTCTTATGACGGGCCAACGAGTGAGATACGGATGATAACTTCAGAGGCAACGACACTGGTGTTTTCTGATGCATTGATGATTCGCAGTGCATATTTAACAGACCTCACGGGAGATGGCGCTGCTGAGATCTGCGCATCCGTCCAGACAGATGCAGGTATGGTGGTTCAGGTATACGATCCATCAGAAAAGCAGCTTTATGTGCTTTCCGGAGATGACGGATCCTACTTCCTCACTCCAAAAGGGGACAAACTTTGTGTTCTGCGAAAAGATAACCATTGGGTTACGCTGGAATACGGGATCCTGGGATTCAGCAACCATTTTTCCGGCGAAAAAACATTGGAAATGCAGGAAATTGACAGCAGCCTGGAAGCGCTTACAAAGCGTGTTTCCTATGTGGAAATCCTGAACCGCAGAGTTGTGAGCCTTTCCCGTCCGCAGGATATCGAAAAGATCATGGGATTGCTGGAAGATCTGAGACAGCAGGTGAAACCAGCCTCGGCGGATATGTTCCAAAAGGCCCAGGAAAATATGTTTGACAGTATCCAGATTACGATTCATAAAGAACTGGGTGAGAAGACACTGTTTTTGTCAGAGGATTGCAGCCTTGTCTGGGAGTATGGCAGTCAGGAAGCTTTTGTGATTTCAGATCCGGAGCCGCTGATATCCTTTGTGGAATCACTGACGGATGGTGTGCTGCGGAAAAAGACCTCCGGTGAGCCGTTTGCCTCTGTGGATGCGCCATGGGATTGGTGTAAAAACGTGACCAGGGATTCCATAGAGACTGCGGAAGTCCACGTTTGCCTGTATACATACAGATATGGAAACACCATGGGCAGCACTGTAACCAATGGTGTACTTTCCTATGATACGCTGGAAACACTCCTTTCGATTCTGAATCAAATGCCCAAAGATGCATTTGTAGAAGACGAAATGTTAGAAAAAGACAGCTTCCATGGTTTTTTCATTGACCAGCAAAAAACGAACAGTGCGGTGGCACTGGTGGATGGTGTGAATGATCTTGCGGTGATCATTCGCTGCCAGAATGGGGAAATCACCATGCTTCTGACGGATGAAATGGATAAAGTGAGGCAGGATCTTGGTTATTATCTGGAGCCTACCCAGCTGTGGAGCATCCGGGATCAACGTCTTGGGGCATTCATGCAGGAAGTTTTTTCGGATCCGCCTGTCATCACCTATAGTGTTGGCGCGGAATATGACTGGCAGGATGTGATTCCCTTCCAGTCCGGCGATTTCAACCTGGAACTGCGGCTGCCGGAAGGCTGGGAAATGGAGGAAGTTTCCCGGAAGGACAATTCCGGTATCCGCTGCCGCCCGGAGGGAATAACGGATGGCTGGATCTATTTCAGCTTCTGGCCTGATGGATATGCGCCTGTGGAAGAGGGCCGGTATATCAGCGAAGGAAGATATAAGGGCTGGATGCGGCAAGTCAGTTACCCCGGGGAAGTAGCCACAACGAATAGCCTTGAAACCCGCTATGCCATATGGTCCTATCAGAAATATGATATGGGTATAGGTGCCTTTGCGATCATCAATGATGGTGCTGACACTTGGTTCCCGGAATACCAGGATCAGATATCGGATATGATAACCCTCTCAACGTTTACGTTAGAATGATCTGTTGCAGCCCATCCCTTCAAATGCGAAGGGATGGGCTTTTATTAAATGAATTCTTAAGATTTGCTGAAGGTGGTTGACAAGGTTGGTTTAATCTGTTAAACTTCGAATGTAAGGTTTAATGCGTTAAATCAAATTTAGTATACAGGAGGTAAGCATATGACATTTTCTCCCCTTTACACACTGCTGGGTGCTATGGTGATTTCTTTTCTTGCCTCTTTTGGCATCCGGTAACAGACAACAGAAAGGATGAACACAAATGAAAAGAACATGGAATATTTTACTGGTAATGCTCATGACCACAGCGTTGCTGGCTGGCTGTGCTTCCGATAGCAATACGCTGCATGCGCAAACACTTCCGGAAACCATTCCCGAAACAACGGTGTCTGCAGAAACCCTCCCGGAAACCCAGGCCACCGAAGTACCTACCGAATCCCCTACTGAGGCTCCTGCGGAAGCACCCTTTGTGGTGGAAATCAAGCCAGTCATTACTGAAACCCAGACCCAGGTCACTGTAACCACCGCGGATGAATTTCTGAAAGCACTTGCTCCCAATACAGAAATTATCGTGGATGCAGAATTGATCGACTGGAGCAAGGCTGCAGGATATGGAAAGACAAATGGTGAATACTACCGTTGGGAAGACCCCTTTGATGGTCCGGAACTGATCATCACTGGTGTCTCCAACCTGACCATCCGGGGCGCAGGGGAGGATCACACCGAAAATGTCCTTTCTGCTGTACCCAGATATGCCTATGTGGTGATGTTTGAAAACTGCAGCAACATTCATGTGAAGGGTCTGACCGTAGGCCATACAGAGGAACCTGGTTCCTGCCGGGGCGGTGTCCTGGGATTCCGCAACAGCCAGGATATTCTGGTTGAAGATTGCGGTCTTTATGGCTGCGGTACCGTTGGTGTCATGGGTGAAAGCAGCAAGAATATGCAGATCGTAAACAACGACATCTACGAATGCAGTGTCGCCGGCATGGAGTTTACCAACTGCGATGATGTCAGTGCAGACGGTAATACCATCCGGGACATCGGAACACCCGAATATCCCGGGCGGGATTTCCGGGTATACAGCTGTGGTACCATCACCTGCAACGGTGAGTCTGTCCACGATTTCAGCCCCCGTGAGGGTGCGGCATTCTTTGTGGGAGAGGGATAAAAATGGAAACACCGAAGATATTTGAAAGTGAATACCGGTTCTGCCTGCTTCTGTGGGAGCATGAGCCGGTGAATTCTACCAAACTGGTGGCCCTGTGCAAAGACCAGCTGGGCTGGTCAAAGGCCACAACCTACACAGTGATCCGCCGCTTATCCGAGCGGGGTATCATTCAGAACGAGAACACCATCGTTTCTTCCCTCATCTCCAAGGAAGAGGCACAGAGCTCCCGCCTGGAGGAAATGGTGGAGGAAACCTTTGAAGGCTCCATGCCTGCCTTTATTGCGGCATTCTCCAAAAGCAGAAAACTGACAAAGAAGGAAGTGGATCAGCTTCAGGCGCTGATTGATAGCTTCCAGGAGGAATGAGTTATGGCGGATGTTTTTCAGACCATATTGACCACCAGCTTTCATGGAAGCATTGTGATCCTTGCGGTACTGCTTTTGCGGCTGGTGCTTCGGAAGGCACCGAAGAAATTTATCTGTCTGCTATGGATGCTGGCAGGCATCCGTCTGTTGCTGCCTGTTCCTATTGAAAGCGCCTACAGCCTCCAGCCACAGAGCATTCAGATTTCCATCCCGGATGGCGTAATGGCAGTGCTGCCCATCATCTGGATTGCACTGGCGGCAGGCATCGGCTTGTACAGCATTGGCTCCTATATCCATCTGCGCCGCCAGGTTTTTGATGCAGTGAAGATCCCCGGTGGCTGGGAGTCTGACCGGATCGAAACGGCCTTTGTGCTGGGCTTCATCAAGCCGAAGATCTATATCCCCACCGGTATGTCCCGGGAGACCCAGCGGCAGATCCTGGCCCACGAACGAACCCATCTGGATAAGGGTGACCACTGGATCAAAATGATCGGCTTTCTGGCGTTGGCATTCCATTGGTTCAACCCCTTGGTGTGGGTTAGTTACATACTCCTGTGTAAGGATATTGAAATGGCCTGTGATGAGCGGGTTGTGCAGTTCATGGAGCTGGAGGAACGAAAAGCCTATTCCTCTGCGCTGCTCCGGTGCAGCACCAACCGGGCCCACTATGCAGCCTGCCCTGTGGCCTTTGGTGAGATCAGTGTCCGCTACCGTATCAAATCCATTTTAAATTACCGCAAGCCCAGTTTTTGGCTGAGCCTGCTGGCTATCCTGGCATTTGTTTTCGTGGCAGTGTGCCTTATGACCAGTCCCCAGAGAACTGTGGAAGTGCCTGTGGATGCAGATGTTCCTCTGCGGGAGATCAGTCAGCAGGATCCGGCGGAACTGACACCGGTGGTGTTACCGGAACTGGAACCCAATCCCGATTGGGGCGTGGATGTGATCATGGATGCCACCTCTCCCACCGGAGGCAAGATCGTCTATGTGGTGGAAGAGCGGTTTGCAGCCGCCTCTGAATCCATCACCATGAGAGACGGGATCCTGGAACGCTGGAATGGCACTGCCTGGGAAGCGGTTCCCAGCAAGTCCGGCCAGACCCACATTTTTGAAAAGTTTGGTATCGGCTTTGCCCAGAGCCGGGAACGGGATGTAAACTATTTCCAGGAGGATCTGGACTGGACGCTGTCCTATGGCGCTCTGCCTGCCGGTGATTACCGGATCTGCCAGACCATTGAAAGTGTCAGCGATTCTGCAACCTTCCGTACTGCCTTCCACATTTACCGGGAGGAATTGCCCTCTGATGAGAAAGCAGCCCTGGAACGTTGCGAAACAGCCCTTGCAGCTCTGGTGGAGGGGGATCCCTATTCTATTTTGCTGTCCGAAACCGCTCCGGATGGAAAGGTTTATCCCGTCAAGCAGATCACCAAGACCCAGGGCAGTGCCCGTATCGATCACTATCTGGGTGACTACTGTGTCTCCAGCAACAATTCGGAAGAAGCTTTCTTCTACGGTACTACACTCTGGGATGCACCCTTCCATGTCAACCAGAACCGTCAGTTCCTGTTCCCGGAGGGACAGTCAGTGATCTCTCAGGAGGAGATTTCCTTCTGCTCTGCCTGGGAGGATTACAAGGGCATCTCCTACCGGGGAAATGATACCTTCCGGTTCAATGAAGATGGAACATTGAACTTTATTGAGCGACTGGTGCAGACACTGGATGGCAGTGGCAATGTGACTGCAGAGCATATTCGCCGTATGGAAACTGTATCCACGGAGGAAATTGGCAGCTATTCAAGCTACATTTCCGCCGTCGGCTCTTACCAGGTGCAGGATTCCTTCGATGCCACCAACGAATCTCCCTGGAATATTTTCTTCCGGGTGGACGATGACCTGTTGGCACCGGGTTCCGGCGAAATCTGGCTGGCCACCAATGCAGTGGGTGTATCCAATTACACCACCGATGGCAAGTATTGGCTGGAAAAGAAGGTGGGCAAATCCTGGCAGCGGCTTGGCGACGAAAACAACGAAGCCAGTTGGGGCGAGGAAACCATCAAATTGGTCAGCCAAACCACCGTCCGCCAGGTGGATTGGACGGCAGACTATGGCGAGCTGGATGCCGGTGTTTACCGCATGGGCAAGCATTTTTATAACGGTTCTGAATCCATCATTCAGTATGCAGAATTTGCCATTTATCAGACCGGCGGTATCCATGGTGCAGGTGGTGAAGAAGCCCTGGCCCGTGTGGATGCAGCCATTGAGAAGCTCCAGACTACCAATTACCGGGTGGAGCAGTACGGCTCCAGCTACAGTGCCTACGGTGACGGTTTCTATCTGTCCGATGTGATCTGGAAATATGGAACCACTATGGTCAATGACTACTATAACGATGTGGGTAACTATTCCCACAGCTCCGTGGACGAGCCAGGTGATACTTTCTATGGTAGGTGGCTGGAGAGAACACATTTTCCATCAGAGTACGATTCCATCTACTTCCCGGCAGGTTACAGTGTTATCAGCGATCAGGAAATCCGGTTTGCTTTCTCCCATTCCCAGAATGCATTGGATAACCCCTGCCGTCTGTTTACCTACCGCTTTGATGATGCGGGAAATATCACCGAGATTCTGGAAGAACAGCGTGATGGACTTTGGGGTGGTTATATAACCCACTACATCGTCACCGACACGCCGGAAGAGGAGATACGGTCCTGGGTGGAAGCAAAGAAAGCAGAACGCTGATCCCCAAACAAACCGCCCGGAGAGAAAATCCTCTCCGGGCAAAAAATAATCAGAAAATGTGTGACCGATCCAATATAAAATCCCTCTTACAGGGTGAGAACAAATACAAAGGAGGTGACTGGAGTGGAAGATGAAAAGATCATCGATCTGTACTTTGCAAGAAACGAGGATGCTATCTGTCAGACGGATGCGGCCTATGGAAAGAAACTGTTTTTCCTGGCGGACCGGATTTTGCAGGATCCCCAGGATTCCGAGGAATCCGTCAGCGATACGTATATGAAGACCTGGCAGATGCTGCCTCCCCACAGGCCGACTTATTTGTATGCCTTCCTTGCAAAGCTTTGCAGAAATTTCGCTCTGGGTAAATTGGATTGGAAAAACGCAGCCAAAAGAAAGGCAGAAGTGGTGTCCTTGACAGAGGAAATGGAGCTGTGCATTCCGGATCAAAAAAGAGAGGCAGAAGCAGACAGCAGGGAGATTGGCAGAGCCATGAATCAGTTCCTGGACAGTCTTTCCCAGGAAAGCCGGGTGATTTTTATGCGCCGGTACTGGTTCTGCGATACCGTTGCAGAAATTGCCCAGCGGTATGGCATCAGCGAAAGCAAGGTGAAAATGCGGCTGCAAAGAACACGAAACCAGCTTGCAGATTTTCTGAATAAGGAGGGGATACCGGTATGAACGGAAAAGACATGTTTCTCGGCATGAACCATGTCCATGCACGGTTTGTGGAAGAGGCAGAAACGGTGACCCAGCTGCAGGGGTCGCAGAAACTGGTGTCCCTGCGCCGTCCGGTACTGATTGTAGCAATTATTGCACTTCTGGCCATTACAGTCACAGCCTGCGCCTATGCCATTCAGCGGATCCGGATCGATCTGAAACAGCATGCAGTGCCTGTCCAGACGGAAATGGTTTCCACGGATGCAGAACCAACAATAGATAAAAATACGGTGAATGTCCTTACCGATTATTATCCCCAGACTATTCCTGCAGGATATGAGATTCTTTGCGGAAGCCCATTGAACCATACTTCCCGGAATATCCAGTATTGCAGTGCTGGTGGAAACAGTATCTATTTCCGGATTTCTACAACGCCTTCAGAGGAAAGTGCTGCCCTGAGGCCACCAGTGGAAGAATCAACTGTGACGCTATCCAGCGGAGAAGCTTTGCTTCAGAAAAATGATGGTGCCCAGGTTCTGGAGTGGCACAGTACGGAGGACGGTTACTATGCCAGTCTCTTTACAGACGATACCGAAGCGGACTTGGTTTCCATGGCAGACAGTGTTAGCTGCGGCAAATCCATTCCCCAGTCTGTCTGGTATCACCGGGGACAGGAATGGGATCCCTGGTATCCGCAAAAGCTGCCCCAGGGGTATGTTTGCACAGAAGTAGCCCCGGTAAGTAACGCTTACCAATCCATTACATTTAGAAACGGCAGCGCATCCATCCGGTTTGGTATTTCCACCAGGGAAATGTTGGTGCCTACGGAGATTAGTGAGGAAGCCAGGTGGGAAGAAACCGAGGTAAATGGCGTAGAAGCGAAACTGCTTCGGAACCGAAGCTCTCAGAGAACCCTGTTCTGGGAAAATCAGCAGGAAGGCTTCTGGGCATTCCTGGAAACCATGGACGAAACCATACGCCTGGAAGCACTGGCGGAAAGTGTTAGCCCCGGTGAAAAACTGGAAGTATCCCAGTCTTATCTAGGCCCGGATTTCACCATCGAACTGGAACAGGAACCCGATATCTATATGCAGTGGCAGAGCATTTATCCCCAGCAGATTCCCGATGGCTATGAACTGAAAACAGTAGGCGACCGGGCTTATGGACAGCAAACCATCCTTTGGGAAAATGCCAAAGGAGAAACCATTTCCTATACACTGTATTTCCGCCTGGGACGGTATGGTCGAAGCTTCGAAGGCTCTGGCCAGCCGGAGACCGTGTCCATCCATGGGCACACAGGCTTCCGAACAGGCAACAGTCTGCTTTGGGCAGATGAGGAACTTGGTTTTGCCTATGATCTGAAAGTTCCTCAGAATGTGGATCTGATTGCTTTGGCAGAATCCGTGGATTATGGCCCGGAACTGGAATTTACGGATGATGCAACCCCCAAAGCACTGGAACAGTTGGGAGATTACCGGCCTATGGCATTGCCGGAAAATATGGTGGAGGATGGCCTTTCCGGTTCCCCTATGGAAGACGGTGGCGGCTGGTATTCTTATGTCCGCAGATGGTATTATGACAAAACCAACAATGACCAGATCTATTTTACCTATGAGAGCTATCAGGCAGATTGCTCCAGCAAGGAGGATGTTTTGCGGATGCTTGTGAGTGGAATGACAGAACCGAAATTTGTAACGGTCAATGGCTATCCGGGCATTGCCCTGCAGGATGGAGATCGGGCATCGGTTGCCTGGATCATGGGTGATGCAGTTAAGGGTACCAGTTTTCAGCTGTACAGTGAACAATTTACAACAGAGGAGCTGCTGAGAATAGCAGAAAGTATTCAAAAACAGTAATTACATGCACTGGTTGCAGTCCCGGAGGCAGATGCCCTGCCTCCGGGTTATTACATAAAAACAGGCCTTGAAGGATGTATCCTTCAAGGCCTGTTCCAAAAAACCAAGGCAGTATTTAATTCACATATTCCATACTGACCCAACCATTGCTGACTTTGCCCCAGAGCGCACCGGAAACATCTTTTGTCTCCCAAATCGTTACCTTATCTCCATAGTACAAAAAGCCAACGATTTTATGCTCTGTTCCTGCATCTTTGCGGATTCTGAGACAATCTGCAGTAATCGTCCGCATCTCATTTCCAGTAGGCTGCGAAGGTTCTGCAGTCGAAGAATTGGGCAGAACGTAATCCATACTGATCCAACCCTTGCTGGTTTTGCCCCAATAAACAGAATCCACCAGCTTTTTCTCGGAAACCGTAACCGAATCATTCTGATAATAGAATCCAACGATTGGATATGTTGTGCCGGCTCCGGACCGGATCCGTAATGCATCGGCGGTTATCTTTCCCTGAATCGCAACAGTTTCGACATTACTGCCGGTGCTTGTGGTATTCTGGGTGGGTTCTTTGTCCTGATTCTGAATGGATTCATCAAGATCGTTCTTATCTGTTACAATGTAATCCATGCAGACCCAGCCCTTTTCAATCTTTCCCCAAACAGTCGAGCCTGCAGAGCGTTGCTCCAGAATACTTACTTTGCTGCCTCTAAACAGGAATCCGACTGTAGAATATGCGGTTCCCGGGCCGCTGCGAATATTCAGAAAATCATTTACATTTACATACCCCAACAGAGCAGTTTGGGGCTCCACCGGCACAGCGGTATCTGGAGTGTTGTCTGGAACTGTAACTGTACCGGAAGCATTGCCGTTATTTTCGGTATCCGAATTGCCGGTTCCATTGACCACAGCATCATAATTGGTAAAGTCTAAGCAGATCCAGCCGCCCGGCACCTTACCCCACTTCATATTTGTCAGATGCGTTACATGGGAAACAGTTAAGACATCATTTCTATAAACCTGCTTTACAGTGCCGTAATTCGTACCGGGGCCGCTTCGGATGTTTACAACATCACCGGTCACGGTAATGGTTGCAGTAACTGGATTCTGATCGAAAGTGTTTTCAGATGATTGCCATCTGGCAAACAATGTTTTGCCGGTCAATTCACGATTCAGCGTGCTGACCTGCGTGCCGCCGGTGAGATCTGTATACCAGCCGAGAAATGTGTCTCCATTTTTTGCAGCATTGGCTGCAGGTGCGGTATTGTTTTCGCAGATAAATGCCTGTACGCGGTATGTAACAGAGCCGCCATTGGCATCATAGTATACATATCCAAATGCATCATTTACATTTTTGCTGTAAACACCATTCAGATACATATTGGCTTCGCATAACCGCCTGGTAACAAGTCCGGGCAGATATTTTCCGCCGGCAGTGCAATATAAGCCAAATGCATATACCAGATCATTCTGGTTTGCATTGCTTAAAATCGCATTCTTTAATGTGCTGTTAGATGTGATCCAGCCGGTTCCGATGTTATAGGAGAAGGAAACCAGGGCATCAAATTGATGCTGTGATAATGTAAGCCCATTTTTATCGATGAACTTCTGATTGATGTCATCTGCGACATCGATGAGCTCTTCCCGAAGCAAGGCTTCTGCTTCTCTTTTGGGGATTCCGTTGGCTTTGTATTCAAAATATTTCTCCGAGGGACACTTTGTTCCATAACCCACCGTGTACTGATTATAATCAAAATACGGTTCTGGAGAAAAACCTTCAAAGGCTTTGATTAGTTCAATACAGGCGTCACTTGCGGTCATGGAAGATGCGGCATATGCCCTGGGAAGAAGGTCTGAAGCTCCGCAAACAAGGAGACATAAGCATACTGTTATAAAGAAAATATGTCCTATCTTTCTCAAAACGTTAGATCCTTTCTCTATCTAATATAGCAACGTAGCAAAATGGCTGTGATTCATTATACAAGGTGTTTGTTAATAGATAAAGAAATTATATCATAAAGTAACAAATTTGGCAACTAATAATTACAAAGCGTTAAAGCGTTATTATGAGGAAATCATTGGATATAAGGTTATGCAAAACTGTAGTATTTTGAATTTCTCCCAAAGAATATCAATGCGTGACTTACAGAACTTGCCCTGATGTGAAATGGATTGGGGTAGATAGAACATAACGGTATGGTTTTTGGCTCCATTAAGCATTTTTTGGAACCGACACAAAACTGTCTATGAAATAAAAAATGCTCTGCGGTAGCAGAGCATTTCTGATTATTTTTTTTCAGGTAGCTGAGAAATGATTACAGCAGCAAACATCAGGATACAGCCAGAAATTTCCCATGGGGTCATAGTTTCTTTCAGAATCACTGCGCCGCAGATTACGGCTACAACAGATTCCATACTCATGATAATGGCAGCCGGTGTGGGATCCAGATCTTTTTGTCCGACGAGCTGCAACGTAAACGCAATTCCGGTGGAAAGAATACCGGCATAGGCGAGGGCACCAAGTGCAGAATAGACATCATCCATCCGGAAGGTTTCTGTGGCGAACATGCATACTGTGGACAGCAGGAAGGTGACAAGAACTTGGATACAGTTTAGCCGAATTGCATCCTGCTCAGCACCGAAGAACTCTACAAAGAGGATCTGAAAGGAATAGCAGAGAGCACAGCCGATCAACAGCAGATCACCCTTGTTGATTTGGCTGACACCTGCAGCGCTCAGAAGATACAGACCCACAACTGCCAGCAGAACACTGAAAAGAGCTCCCTTTGATGGCTTGCGCTTTGCAAAAATTCCAAGGAGGGGAACGCCCACAATATACATGGCTGTAATGAACCCGGCTTTTCCGGCATCCGTATAAACCAGACCTACCTGCTGAAAGCTTGCCGCGCAGAACAGGGCCAGACCGCAGAGTAGTCCGGCTTTCCACAATCCGGGCGTTTTCCATTTTTCAAAGGATTGTTTCACAGAGCATTTTCCCAAATCCAGAAGAAAAACTGTGGGAATCAGGAAGAGAAGAGCCAGACCATTTCGGAATGTCTGGAATGTAAAAGGGCCGATTTTTTCCATGCCCACACTTTGGGCGATAAATGCAGAGCCCCAGATCAGAACAGCTGTGATAAGACACGCACTGCCCCGTAATTTGTTTTTCATAATTGCATCACCGCGGGCTACTTTACCATATTCTGCAAAAAATTGCAAGCGATTGCTTTTTTCGATTTCTGTGCTATAATGAAAAAAACAAAAAGGAGCATGTAAATGGCAGAATTGTTTATTCCGACCCTGCATACCTTTGCCATGAATAATATCTTCACCGGATCTTCCGGATTGTTCCGGTTTCGGGCAAAGCCCAATGTAGTGATGGCGACGCCAAAGGAAGTGGACTTTGACCAAAGTTCTATTCATGCAGAATTCTGGCATGGCCTCTTTTGTTATGAAAAGAGCACCATGGAAGGGGAACGGACCTTCCCTATGACGGAAGAAGGCCGCCTGGCCATGAAGCAGTGGCTGGAAGAAAATATCTAGGCAAACCGCTGCATGGTTGTGTGGCGGTTTAAAAATTGTGAAAATATAAAAATTTTACTTGCCAAAATATGTTTTAATTGTGTATAATATCCACATATGGGTATTTGGGGGGTGCGAGGATGAATGAGATCGCATATCAGAGACTGACACATATGGCGTCTGAGCCGGAGGCAATGGAAAAGGCCGTGGCTTATCTAGAATCCAATCTGCGGCAGTTTCTGAAAAAGCGGGATAAGGTTCTGATTTGTTTTCCGGACGAGCCTGCTTCCGTTGGGGGATTGATGAAGCGTGCAGTGCTTCGTTGTGAAGCAGAACCTCAGTTTTTGGGGACAGACCAGCGGTGGCTCACACTTTTGAGAACAGCATTTGTTTCCCGCTGTGATGCCATAATTGGCCCTCCGCTGACCATCCTTGGTCTTGCAAAGGTTGCAAAGCATATGAGCACCCCTTTGTTTGCCCGGAATATTCTTGTGGCAGGCTATCCCATCAAGGAATGGATGGTCAATGGTATTGAACGCGGCCTTGACTGCCGTGCCTGGGGATGTTATGATCCCGGTTCCAGTGCGATGATTGCCGGCTTTACCTGCAATCAGTGTTGCCTGCATCTGCGGGATGACCGTTATAAAGTGCGGATCCTGGATGATGCGGGCAGGGAACTGCCCCGCGGTGAAACTGGGAGGGTTGTTTTATCTCCTATTTGCGATGTAGATATTCGGTTTGACACCGGTGATTTGGCATGGCTGGAGGAGGCACCTTGTAAATGCGGAAGCGCCGCTCCCCGGCTGATGGATATTGATACCAACAATGGCATTGATCCCCGGCTTTCCAAGCTTGGAGAAGACCTCCATTATTGGGGCAGCATTCTGGACTGTAAGCTGTCCAATACCGGCTGTGGGCTGGAACTGGAGCTGGTGGTATTTCCCGGGGAAAAACTTCCCAAACTGCCCAACTGTGCAAAACTGGTGGTCCGGGCTTGGAATCCGGAGACAGATGCACCATTTCCACATGGTTTTGCTTTGAAAAAACGTCTTTTTTCTCAGGATTGACCATTGACAATTCTTCTGTTTGTGGTAAAATACAGAAGATATGCAAAAACCATGCGGAAACAAAGCAGTTTCTTTCCATCTTCAGCGAGAGGGAATCGGTGAGAGCCCTTGAGGAAATCCTGCAAGCCACTTCCTGCGTTGCCCGGGACGACCGGGACGGGTGCTCCCGTTACAGAGCGGCTAAGATATCCCGTTCAGGGATGAATTAGGGTGGTACCGCGAGTATATTCTCCTCGCCCCTATATTTAGGGGCGAGGTTTATTTTTTGCTATTGTATTTTATTTTGGAGGTAATTCCCATGAATCCCAAGCCCTATGGCGTAAACGAACTGCGTGAGATGTTCCTGTCTTACTTTGAATCCAAGGATCACCTGCGCCTGCCCAGCTTTTCTCTGATTCCTCAGAACGACAAGTCTCTGCTGCTGATCAACTCCGGTATGGCTCCCATGAAGCCTTACTTCAAGGGTGAGGTTGAGCCTCCCCGCCGTCGTGTTTGCACCTGCCAGAAGTGCATCCGTACCGGTGACATTGAAAATATCGGCAAGACTGCCCGCCACGGCACCTACTTTGAAATGCTGGGCAATTTCTCCTTTGGTGATTATTTCAAGCACGAAGCCATTGCCTGGTGCTGGGAGTTTTTGACCAAGGTTGTTGGCCTGGATGCAGACCGCCTGTACCCCTCCATCTACGAGAACGATGACGAGGCATTTGAGATCTGGAACAAGGAGATCGGTATTGCACCCGAGCGGATCTTCCGCTTCGGCAAGAAGGACAACTTCTGGGAGCACGGCGCCGGTCCCTGCGGTCCCTGCTCTGAGGTTTACTATGACCGCGGTGAAAAGTACGGCTGCGGTAAGCCTGACTGCACGGTTGGCTGTGACTGCGACCGCTATATGGAAGTATGGAACAACGTTTTCTCCCAGTTCGATAATGACGGCAACAACAACTATACCGAACTGGCTCAGAAGAATATCGACACCGGCATGGGCCTGGAGCGTCTGGCGGTTGTCTGCCAGGATGTAAATTCCCTGTTCGATGTGGATACCGTTATGAACATCACAAATAAGGTGACGGAACTGACTGGTGCCTCCTATGGTGTCAGCGTCAAGATGGATGTTTCTCTTCGTGTCATCACCGACCACATCCGTGCGTCCACCTTTATGATCGCTGATGGTGTTCTGCCCAGCAACGAAGGCCGCGGCTATGTTCTGCGCCGCCTGCTGCGCCGGGCTGCCCGCCATGGCAAGCTGCTGGGTGTCAATGATCCGTTCCTGTTCAAGGTTGTTGAGACTGTTGTTCAGGAGAACGAAGTGCACTACACCTATCTGCGGGAGCGTGCCGAGTATATTACCCGTATTGTCAAGATCGAGGAAGAATCCTTCGGTAAGACAATCGATACTGGCATGGGCCTGTTCAATGAGATGATGGCAAAGCACAAGGAAGAGGGCAAGACCATTTTCTCCGGTGCGGATGCTTTCCTGCTGGCCGATACCTACGGCTTCCCCATCGATCTGACAGTGGAAATGGTTGCCGACGAAGACATGACCCTGGATATGGAAGAGTTCACCCGCCTGCGGGAAGAACAGCGTGTCCGTGCCCGCGAGGCCCGTAAGGCCCTGGGCGACCTGGGCTGGGCAGGCATCGACCTGGGTAAGGATATGCCTGAGACTCAGTTTGTTGGCTATACCGAGAATACCTGCGATGCCAAGATCCTGGCTGTGGTTTCTGAGGAGGAGCTGCAGCAGACCATTGGTGAGGGTGCAGAGGCCATTGTGGTTCTGGACAAGACACCCATGTATGCGGAAATGGGCGGCCAGGTGGCTGACCATGGCGTTATCGAGACTGCAAATGCAAAGTTTGAAGTCAACAACGTCCAGAAGAACAAGGGCGGCAAGTATATGCATTATGGTAAAGTAGTCAGTGGTGTTCTCAACGTTGGCGACAGTGTTTCTGTCAGCATTGACGAGCATCGCCGCAAGGCTATCATGCGTGGCCACTCTGCCACCCATCTGCTGCAGAAGGCCCTGCAGAAAGTTCTGGGCGACCATGTCCACCAGGCTGGTTCTTTCGTGGATGAAGACCATCTGCGTTTCGACTTTACCCACTATGCTGCAATGACTGCTGAGGAAATTGCTGCAGTTGAGGCTATGGTGCAGGAGCAGGTTCTGCTTGGTCATAGTGTGGATATCCGGGAAATGCCCATTGCCGAGGCAAAGGAACTGGGCGCAGCAGCACTGTTCAGTGAAAAGTACGGCGATGTTGTCCGTGTTGTCAACATGGGTGGCTGGTCTATCGAACTGTGCGGTGGTACCCATCTGAACAATACTGCCAAGGTTGGCCCCTTCCGTATTGTCTCTGAGGCTTCCGTTGCTTCCGGTGTCCGCCGTATCGAGGCCATCACTGGCGAAGCTTACCTGCGGGATGCTGCCAAGAGCCGTCAGATGCTCAGCGAAATTTGCTCCGTTGTAAAGGTCAAGAAGGCTGAGGAACTGGAGAATAAGCTGAATGCACAGCTGGAAGAGATCAAGGCTCTTAAGAAGGAAATCGAAAGCTATAAGGCAAAGGAAGCTGCCGGTGCTGTTGACCAGATGCTGAATTCTGCCAAGGCAGTGGGTACTGTCAAGGTTCTGACAGTAAAGCTGCCTGGTGCCGATGCCGGCAAGCTGCGCCAGATGGGTGATGTTCTGCGGGATAAGGATGCTTCTGTGGTGGCTGTTCTGGCTTCCGCTTCTGAAGAAAAAGTCACTTTCCTGGCTGTCTGCGGTAAGGAGGCTGTCAAGGCTGGTGTGAAGGCTGGCGACATCGTCAAGTATGTCTGCAATGTCTGCGGTGGTAATGGCGGCGGTAAGCCTGATTCTGCAATGGGCGGCGGCAAGGATGCTTCCAAGATGGACGAGGCTCTGAATTCTGTTGCTGAATTTGTGGCAACCAAGGTAAAATAAAATAGTTGAGGGCGCTGCTGCTATGGCAGCGCCCTCTTTGCAAGAAAAGGGGGGAGAATTGTGCGGAAACTGATGTGGTTTACCATTGGGTTTTCTGCTGCATGTGCGCTGTGCGCCTATATATGGCAGCAGAATTGCCAGTTCTATGTAATACCGGTATGCATTATGCTGTTTTTGCTTTGCATGATGGTTGGCAGAGAAAGAAAACTGCTTCGGCTTATGGCAGCTGTTTTCCTGGGAAGCATTTTTGGCTTTTCTTGGTTTATGGGTTTCCGGACGGCCTATCTCAGCCCTTTGGACAAATATTTGAATACCGAGCAGCCTGCGGTGATCACTGCTTCTGATTACGGACAGAATACAAATTACGGAACATCGGTGGATGGTATTCTTCTTCTGGAGGGAAAAACCTATCAGATCCGCACATATCTGAAGGATACTGCGGATATACATCCCGGAGACAGGCTTGAGGGTATTTTTGCCATTCGGCCAGCAAAGCGGGAAGCGGCTACATATTTTGGAGGAAAAGGTATTTTTCTGTTTGCCCATCAGAAGGAAGCGGTCAGGATCACAGAGTCGGGTGAGATTTCTCTGTGGCACCGCTCTGCGGTTTTACGGGAAAAGATTCGAAGTTATTTGGAATCCATCTTCCCACAGGATGTGGCACCCTTTGCAAAAGCACTGCTTCTTGGCGATAGCGGTGAATTGAGCTATGCGGTGGATACAGCCTTTCAAATCAGCGGAATCCGCCATATCATAGCCGTGTCGGGCCTGCATATCTCCATACTGTATGGTTTGGTCTGTGTTTTTACCATGCGCCGCCGGTTTCTGACAGCATTGGTGGGTATGCCTGCGCTGCTGATCTTTGCGGCGGTGGCGGGATTTACGCCCTCGGTTACCCGGGCCTGCGTGATGGTGTGCCTAATGATGCTGGCGCAGATCTTCAACCGGGAATATGACCCTCCTACAGCACTTGCATTTTCTGTTCTTGCCATGCTGGCGGCAAATCCTATGGCAGTTACCTCTGCAAGTCTGCAGCTGTCCGTATCCTGTGTAGCAGGTATTCTGCTGTTCCATCAGTCAATCAATAACTGGCTGAAAACTTCCTTGCCGGATAAGTGCATTCCCGGAAAGCTTCGTGGAACTCTTTGCGCCAATATTTCTGTCACTGTCAGTGCCATGAGCCTGGTTACACCCCTGTCTGCCTGGTATTTCGGAACTGTCAGCCTAGTGGGTATTCTGACCAATCTTCTGACATTATGGGCAGTTAGTCTGATTTTTTATGGCTTGATTTTGGTGTGCATTCTATATCTGCTTCTGCCTCTGCTGGCAGAATTCCTGGCGGTAGTGCTGGCATGGCCGATGCGGTATGTTCTGTTTACAGCGAAAATAATGGCATCCATTCCTCTGGCGGCGGTGTATACGCAAAGTGTGTATATTGTTGCCTGGCTCATATTCATTTATATCCTGCTGGGTGTATTTCTGGTAACCAGAAACAGGAAGCCTGGAATGTTGATATGCTGTGGCATCCTGGGCCTTTGTATTGCGCTGCTTGCTTCCTGGACAGAACCGCTGCTGGACTCTGCGCGCATCACCATGCTGGATGTGGGACAGGGACAAAGTATTGTGCTGCAGAGCGAAGGCAGAACCTGGCTTGTGGACTGCGGCGGGGACGATGATGCGGAAACCGCGGATATCATTTCAGAGCAGCTTTTGAGCCAGGGCATCAGCCGACTGGACGGCATTATTCTGACACACTATGACCAGGATCATTCCGGTGCACTGAACAATTTGCTGACCCGGATCAGCACAGATCGTCTGATCCTGCCGGATACCCGTAATGA
This sequence comes from Oscillospiraceae bacterium, assembly GCA_017440925.1. Lineage (GTDB taxonomy): Bacteria > Bacillota > Clostridia > Oscillospirales > Oscillospiraceae > Faecousia. The sequence continues at coordinate 69,792 of JAFSAP010000034.1, forward strand.
TTTTTCGATTCCAGAGACGGATGCAGAAATTTTATGGGTATGGGAAGATATAGAACTGACCTTTGGCTGCAGCCGCATGGTTGTTTACGGCCCGGTCTATTCCGGCATGGACAATGAAAACAGCCTGTGTGTCTTGTTTGATACAGAAAAATGTGATATACTCATTACCGGAGATCGTACTGATTTTGGAGAACGGATGCTGATGCGAAACCGCATACTGCCGGATGTGGATATCCTGGTTGCGGGACACCATGGTGCAGCTGATTCCACATCAGAGCAGCTGCTGTCAGCAGTGACACCGGAAACGGTTCTGATCTCTGTAAAACAGGATAATTACTATGGTCATCCGTCGGATGTGTTGCTGAACCGTCTTGAAAGGTTCGGCTGTACCGTTTATCGGACGGATAAAAATGGAACTATTCTTATCAGGAGGTGAATCCCATGGCAAAGAAAGAAGAGAAACATTCTGCCCTGCAGGAATTGAAACAGCACATAAAAAATAAGGATCTGCAGCGGCTGTATTTTTTCCATGGTGAGGAAACCTTTCTACTGAATCATTATCTGGGACAGATCAGAAAGCAGCTTCTGGATCCTTTGACGGAATCCTTTAATTTCCACCGGCTCACCAGTGAAACATTTGATATCCTCAGCTTTGCAGATGCAGTGGAGAATCTTCCCATGATGGCAGAATCCACCCTTGTACAGGTGGATGACATTGATCTGTTTAAAATGAGCGAAGCTGATCGGACAAAAATGACCGAGATACTGTCGGATATTCCGGAATACTGCACAGTGGTTTTTACCTACCTTACGGTGGGATGGAAACCGGATAAGCGGCTGAAAAAGCTATGGGATGCGGTGGATAGCAACGGCATTATCGTTGAGTTTGCCAAGCAGGAGCAGCGTGACCTGGTGGCCTGGATCACACGACATTTTGCAGCCCACAAGAAGCGGATATCATCAGAGCTATGTGTATACCTCATCGAAATAACCGGCGGGACAATGACGGCACTGGCCGGTGAGATTGACAAAATCTGCGCCTATTCCGGCAGCGATGAGATTAGAAAGACGGATATTGATGCTGTGACGGAACCGGTTCTGGATGCAGTTGTATTTCAGATGACGGATCTTCTCAGCGCCGGGCGGTATGACCAGGCCATGCTGAAGCTGCAGCAGCTGCTGAAAATGCAGCAGGAGCCAATTTTTGTGCTGGGAGCTGTTGGCAGCCATTTTCGCCGGATCGCAACAGCCAGAACTCTGATGGATAATGGCCGGAGTTCTTCGGAATTACAGAAGCTGTATGCACCGATGCCGGATTTTGCTGCCAGAAAGACTATGGAGGCTGCCCGGCGGTACAGCCCGGAGTTTTGCCGAAAGGCGGCACAGATGGTGCTGGAAACGGACTATAAAATGAAAACCTCCTTTGATGATAATGAGCGCCTGCTGGAATTTTTGGTTTTGCAGCTGGCACAGGAGGCAAGAAATGGTTAAAATCAAAGAGGCTATCCTGGTGGAGGGCCGCTATGACAAAAATACGCTGCGTCAGATCGTGGACGCGCCGATTCTGGAAACCTCCGGCTTTGGCATTTTTAAGGATAAAAAACAAATGGCGCTGCTGCGTCAAGTGGCAGAAAAGCGGGGATTAATCGTATTTACCGATTCAGATGGTGCCGGTTTTGTGATACGAAATCATGTAAAAAGTGCGATTCCTGCAAAGTATCTGAAGCATGCCTATATCCCTGATATTTTGGGGAAGGAGCGCCGGAAGGCAGTCCCCGGAAAAGAGGGGAAGCTTGGCGTTGAAGGTATGCGGCCGGAAGTAATTTTGGAAGCTCTGCGGCGTGCCGGAGCCACTATGGAGGGGGAAGCATCTGTGGCTTCGAATCAGATCATAAAGCAGGATCTGATGGCGCTGGGATTGTCCGGCGGTGCAGATGCTTCTGCAAAACGCCTGGCTCTGCTGAAAAGGCTGAACCTTCCGGAGCATATGAGTGCCAATGCTATGTTGGAAGCTTTGAACCTGCTTCTGGATCTGGAATCTCTAAAAAGAATCCTTGAAGAGCTGTAACGCAGTTTTTCGTGGAGAAGCATATGCCGTATTCCTGGCGATCTTCCCTGTTGATGTATTTCGAATGATGTGTTATGATTAAACTTACAGAGGTGATCTTATGAAATATAATTATCTTATGAGGGTTGTTGCTTTGTTGCTGGTCTCATGCTTACTGCTGCCTGGATTTGCAGAAGTAATACCAGAAGCAGCTGCAGCAGAACGCATTACCGGAGAGTTTGTTGAAAAAAGATACACCCGCAAAGGAAGTTCTGGTGATATGTTTGTCTTTGACAGTGTTCAGAAAGATTGTACGGGCTTTACACTGTATTTTACCTTGGATCGGTTCTCCAAGGGCAAGCTGTCCCCAAATGCTAATTTTGAAGTCTGTGTGCAGGATACTTCAGAAGATTGGATCGTTGCTGAAATGTTCTACTTGCAAAAGGAGAATATTGGTGAGCAGCAGAGAATTTCAGTATCCCTGATGAACCCCAGGGATATTTGTAAAATGGCCATTTTGTACAGGGGCTCGGGGGAATACTCTTTTGACTACACCATTCGGTTGGAACGGGACGAGTATGATGGTTTTTATGGGCAGACCCGGATAGAAGGTGAATTCTCAGATAAAAAATACAACCATTCCAATAGCTATACATATCCGTTCGTGCTGGAGGAACCTTTGTATGACTGTCTGGGATTTACACTGCACTACGATTTGGTGGAGGTTACAGAGGGTGTGATGGACAAAAACACCCAGTATGAAGTCCATGTTCGCAACACTTCCGGAAAATGGAGCAGTGTCCATAAATTCACGATGCGAGGCGATGAAACTATTTGTGATGTTACCTGGAAGAAGCCGAAGGATATCGATCAAGTGGCTGTGGTTGCAAAAAATGAAAGCAAATTCTCGTTCAAGCATTTCTTCGCTTTATCAGATGTAATTACAGAAGAATAGCATTGTGAATATAGAAAATCGAACAGTTTCCCCATCCCCGGCTGACAGCGGCCGGGGATGTTCGCATTTGGAAGACAGTTGACAAACCAGCATAAGAACATGTAAAATAGGAGTTACTTTGTTATGCAAAGCATGACTGCCGACTATGCCAATGGAGTAGAAAAATGGTTGATATACAAGTCAAAAATTTAACAAAATTCTTTGTTATCGGTGAAAACCTGCTGGATGGACTGTCTTTTGAGATCCAGGAGGGGGAGTGCGTTGCCATTCTGGGCCGAAACGGTTGCGGCAAAACAACACTTTTTAATATTCTTACGGGTCAGATGGACTATGATGACGGCGAAGTGTACGTCAATCCCGATAAGAAAATGGGCCTGATATCCCAGATTCCAAGGTTTCCGGAAGGCTTTACCGTGGAGGATGTACTTCGCAGTGCCTATGCAGACATTCTGCGTGTTCGACAGAAGATGGAACTGCTGGAATGCGAAATGGTCAATGGTGCCACAGAAGAGCAGCTTCGGGAGTACGACCGGCTGGTGAACCGATTCCAGTCCGGTGGCGGCTATGAGATGGACGTGGAAGTGGACAAGATCTGTAACGGCCTGGGTATCCTGCCGGAGCAAAGGTCTCAGGAATTTGCCAGCCTGTCCGGCGGTGAAAAGACGAGAATGAATCTTGCCCGGCTGCTGCTGGAAAAGACGGATATTCTGCTGCTGGACGAGCCGACCAATCATCTGGACCTCAACAGCGTGGAATGGCTGGAAGGCTATATCAATGCTTTCAAGGGTACGGTTCTTGCCATTTCCCATGACCGTTATTTTATCGACCAGGTGGCAGACCGGGTCATTGAGATTTCTGAGGGCCATGCTGAATTTTATTCCGGAAATTACTCTTTCTATATGGATGAAAAGCAGGCCCGGTTTGATCTGCAGCTGAAGCAGTATGAGCAGGAACAGGCAAAGCTGAAGCAACTGGGTTATACCGTGGAACGGATGAAGGGCTGGGGTATCAACAACCGTACTTTGTACCGCCGGGCCATGTCCATCCAGCACCGTATGGAGCGAATCAGAAAGACGGAAAAACCCAAGACAGAAAAGAAAATGAAAGCCACCTTCGGAGAAAAGGATTTTTCCGGTGATGTGGTATTTAAAATGAAAAGTGTGTCCAAGGCCTTTGGCGACAGGACACTGTTTTCGGATATCAACTTAAATGTAGAAGGCGGGGAGCGGATCGCCCTGCTGGGAGATAACGGCACCGGAAAGTCTACCTTCATCAAGTGCCTGCTGGGAGACGAGGACTGCGCCGGCAAGATCCAGTTTGGCCCCACGGTGAAATGGGGATACCTGCCCCAGATCATCCATTTTGACCATCCGGAACGGACGCTGTACGATACCATGCTTTACGAAAAGAACTGCACTCCCCAGACAGCCCGTGACCGTTTGGGCGCTTTTCTGTTCCAGGGAGAAGATGTGTTCAAGCAGGTAAAGAACCTCAGTGGCGGTGAGCAGAGCCGTCTGCGGCTGTGCATGCTGATGGATGAAAAGATAAACCTGCTGATCCTTGACGAGCCGACGAACCATCTGGACATTGCTTCCCGGGAATGGGTGGAAGCTGCCATCGAAGAATTCGAGGGTGTACTGCTGTTTGTGTCTCATGACCGCTATTTTATTGAGAAGTTTGCAGAACGCATTTGGCTGCTGGAGGATGGTGGCATTCGGGATTTTCGTTGTGGCTATGCCAAGTACCGCTCCATTCTGGATCATGAGAAGGCGGCAAAGCCTGTTATCATGGATGCGCCCAAACCCAAAAAGGAGAAACCCAAGGGCGGAACCAAGGATACTGACAAACTGATTCGCCGTCTGGAACGGGAAATCGAAAAACAGGAAAAGATAGTTGCGGAGTATGACGGTAAGATCGAGGCTGCTTCTGCGGACTATCAGGAACTGACCCGCTTGCTGGGCGAGAAAGAGGATGCGGAAATGGTTCTCCTGGATCTGATGGAGCAGTGGGAAGCAGCCCAGGAGGGATAATATGAATCATCTTGGCACAAAACAAATTGAAACAGATCGCCTGAACCTGCGCCCCTTTGTTATGCAGGATGCGGATGCTATGTACCGCAACTGGGCAAGTGACCCGGAAGTGACAAAGTTTTTAAGCTGGCCCACCTATAAGAGTGTGGACACTGCCCATGAGATTTTGGAAGTCTGGACAAATCAGTATGATGACAAGACTTTCTACCAGTGGGCCATCGAATTAAAAAAGCTGGGACAACCCATTGGCTCCATCAGCGTGGTGAATCACGACGATAATGTGGAGATGGCAGAGATCGGTTTCTGCATCGGCAAAAACTGGTGGGGACAGGGAATCATGACAGAAGCATTTCAGGCAGTGATCGATTTCCTGTTCGGCGTGGTTGGTGTCCAGCGGATCGAAGCCGGACACGATCCTAATAATCCCGCCTCCGGCGCGGTCCAGCGCAAGTGTGGTCTGAAATATGAGGGAACCCTCCGCCGAAGTATCCGCAGCAATCAGGGCATTACCGATAAAGTGGTGCTTGCAATTCTGAAAGAAGAGTGGAAGAGATGATCCCAAAGCTTCGGAATATGACATCCCTGTATCTGGTTCGTGAGGATGCCATACTGTGCCTCTACCGCATTGGCTCCCGTGTGGCTGATCACAAATTCATTGGCTCCTGCGGTGGGCATTTTGAAAAAGAGGAACTCAATGATCCCAAAGCCTGCATCCTCCGGGAAATGCAGGAAGAGCTTGGCCTTTCTGAATCAGAGGTGGATGGTCTTTCCCTGCGGTATATCACCCATCGTCTGGCAGGGAACGAGATCCGGCAGAATTACTATTTTTTTGCAAGGTTACGGGGTGACCGAGAGCTTTCCAGTAATGAAGGGACATTGCGTTGGATTCCTTTCGAAGAAGTTCCGGGACTTACCATGCCGGTTTCGGCCAAACACATGATCCTTCATTATCTGGAGACTGGCCGGTTTACAGACTGCATTTATGCCGGTATTACGGAAGAAAGTGGTACGCAGTTTGTGGAAATGAGGGAATTTGACGGTTGACACACTGTATCAGCCGACCTATAATAGGAAAAGAATCAACAAAAGGAGCGCGAATTTCAAATGAGTTCTTGCAATGGAAACTGCTCCAGCTGCTCTGCAAACTGCAGCGAGCGTAAGAAAGAAAGTCTGCTGGAAAACCTGAATCCCCATGCATCTGTCAAGAAGGTGATCGCCGTTGTGTCCGGCAAGGGTGGTGTTGGTAAATCCACAGTTACCTCCATGCTGGCGGTGGCCATGGCCCGGGAGGGGAAACGCGTAGGTGTTCTGGATGCCGATATTACCGGACCCTCTGTTCCCACTGCCTTTGGCGTGACTGCTCCCCAGGGCGCCTGTGAGGACGGCCTGTACCCTGGTCTCAGCCGCACCGGCATCCAGGTTATGTCCATCAATCTCCTGCTGGATGACCCTGCAGACCCTGTTGTGTGGCGCGGCCCTGTCATCGCCGGTGCCGTTAAGCAGTTCTGGACGGATGTGATCTGGGAAGACGTGGATTACCTGTTTGTAGATATGCCTCCTGGAACCGGTGATGTGCCGCTGACGGTATTCCAGAGCATCCCCGTGGACGGTATCGTTATTGTCACCAGTCCCCAGGATCTGGTTTCCATGATCGTGGGTAAAGCTGTAAAAATGGCTGGTCTCATGAATGTGCCTGTTCTTGGCATCGTGGAGAACTACAGCTATCTGCGCTGCCCTGACTGCGGCAAGAAGATCGAGGTCTTTGGTAAGAGTCATATCGATGAAGTTGCAGAAAAATGGAATCTGCCGGTTTTGGCCCGTCTGCCCATTGATCCTGCCGTTGCAGAGGCCTTCGACGGAGGCCTGATGGAAACTGTCGACACAGAATTGCTGAGCAGCGCTACAGAAGCTGCTCTGAACGCTTAAACTTGTTTTATAGAACCAAAAAAGACCGGCCTGTGGCCGGTCTTTTTAATTTATAACAGGTATCCGATAAAATACCATAGAATTAGCGAGATCACAGCGATTGGGACATAAGCCGTCAGAGACGTGGTTGATATGTTGACGAAATTATATCCAAATGCGCCCATAAGGTATACAATGATGCTGAGAATACCGGCAGTAAATACGGCTTTTGTAAACTGTTTGCCGACAATATTGGAAAAGAAGAAGGTATAGGCAGCGCCGATCAAAGGATTGGTAATGGTCAGAACAAGCCCCAGGATCGCATTCAAAAAACCCAGGAACATCAGGAAAACCAGCAGAAGAAGTAAAACGATAGGTGCATATGTAACCAGAAAGTTTGGTGCAAAGGTGGTAAAAGCCCAGTGCATCAAAAGATGAAGTCCCATGGACAAGATAATGGTAATAATTCGCCAGAAAAACCAACCCAGCACAGATTTTCCCTTTGGAAGCAAAGTGTCCGACAAATTGACCAGAAAAGCCAGAAAAATCAAAGAAAGCAGTTCCCGGCTTAAAACAGTTGGACGAATTCCGATTACCGGCATGACCACCATATAATCATTGAAGAAAGTCACAAAGGGCAGGGGAGAGAGAAGTGCTTCCAGCTTCCATGGCTTGAAAGTATAGATCACAATGGTTACTGCATAGATAAACAGAATACCCATTGCTGAGGACAGGCTGTGATTCAGACTGGAATGCTTGCCAAGAACAACTCTGCCAAGACAGCTCAGAATCAAAGAGCCGGCAACATAGAACAACAGAAATTTTGCCACCGTGGAAAAGTCGATATCCGCAGGGATACGGGATACGGCATCCGTCAGCAGACCAGGAATCTGAATTTCTTCGGGAAGGTGGGAGGCGATGGTTTCGATGGTGGATTCCAGATTCATAGGATGTTCCTTTCGGAGATAGGGATAGGAAAACCGCCGCCATTTCTGGCGGCGGTAAAGCTTTTGAAGTAGAGATAAATTACTTGATCTCGGCCTCTGCGCCAGCTTCCTTCAGCTCGGCAACCAGCTTCTCTGCATCTTCCTTGGAGATAGCTTCCTTCAGGGTCTTGGGGCAGTTGTCAACCAGATCCTTAGCGTCCTTCAGGCCCAGGCCGGTAGCAGCGCGGACAACCTTGATGACGTTCAGCTTGGAAGCGCCAGCAGCCTTCAGAATGACG
>JAFSAP010000035.1 GCA_017440925.1 Oscillospiraceae bacterium
AACAAGCAGATCGTCATGACCTCCGACCGGAAGCCCAACGATATGCCCACCCTGGAGGATCGTCTGCGCACCCGCTTTGAATGGGGCCTGATCATGGACATCCAACCCCCGGATTACGAGACCCGTATGGCGATCCTGAAAAACAAAGCCACCCACCTGGGTCTTGACCTGGACGACGATGTCTGCAATTACATCGCCATCAACATCACCAACAACGTCCGGCAGATCGAGGGCACGGTGAAAAAGATCCTGGCCTACCGGGATCTGAATAACATGCCCCTGGATCTTCCCCATATCTCCCGGGCCATTGACGACATGTTCAAATCCGAGGGCAACGCCCTGCCTACCCCCAGCCTCATCATCAGTCAGGTCTGCAAGTTCTACAACATCGACGATGTGGTGATCCGCAGCACCAAAAAGAGCAAGGGTGTGGCAGATGCCCGGCAGGTGGCCATGTATCTGATCCGCCAGCTGACCAATCTCAGCTTTCCGGATATCGGTAAGGAATTTGCCCGTGACCATACCACCGTCATGCATGCCGTCAAAAAGGTGGAAGCATCCTTAAAGACTGGCGATACTGCCCTTCAGAGTGCCATCCGGGATATTACAGCCAACATAAACTCTTGCTTGTAAGAGGTTTCTGTTACTTTCTTGTACCAGACAAGAAAGTAACCAAAGAAACTGGCTTAAGGAGGCGCTGAGTCGATTGCTCCCGCAATCGAAGTCGCCCTCCTTAAGAATCCACCCGACACGCATCGCCACTACTTCCGGAGCACCTTAACGACCGAAGCTTTCAGACGTATGGACTTTCTGTTGGCGGCGGCTTCGTTCTCCCCGCCCTGCCGATATAGCAAGCATCAGACTTCAAGCAGAAAATCGGAACATTTTCTGCTTGAACAGGATGTAAGTTAAGATGCTCCAGCGCCAATTCGTTGCGGGCCGGGGGATACACAAGGGGGTGGCTTTGGCGCGCGGGAGCGCGACAACACAACGCCCCTTGTGCCTGCTTCTTTTCGTACTTTTCTTGCAGGAGCAAGAAAAGTACAGACAACCTCATTGCTGTCAAAAATTTATCCACAACACTTGTGGATTGTGGAAACTTTTCCTGTGGACAACGCTGCCGCAAAAGTTTCCTCCACAATGCCTGTGGAAAAGCGATATTTCATCCACATTTGACTGTGGATAAAAATATGTTGCGCCTCTAAGGGAAAATACAGTTTTCCACATAACTTTGCACTAATACTGCTGTTACTACCTTAACCTCTGATAAATATATATATCTATTATCTTTAGCAAGAAAGGAAAATGACCATGCGTTTTACCTGTGAAAAAAGCATGCTGGTACAGGGTCTGAATATTGCAGGCCGTGCCGTTGCCCAGAAGAGCAGTCTTTCCGTGATCGAAGGCATCCTCTGCCGGGCAGGCCATAACCTGAGCCTCACCGGCTACAATATGGAAACCGCCATTACCTATGAAATCGAGGCAGAAGTCTCCGATCCCGGTGATTGCATCCTGCCCGCCAAGCTTTTTGGCGATATCATCCGGAGACTTCCGGAAGGCCCTGTTACCGTGGTGGTGGATGAAGGTTATAAAGTTTCCATCCGTTCCGGCTATGCCTCCTTCACCATTTCTGCCGAAAGCGCTGAGGATTATCCCGACCTGCCGGATGTCAACTCCGGCCGTCCCATCCATATTCCCCAGTGCAAGCTGAAGGAACTGATCTCCGGCACCATCTTTGCGGTTTCCGAGAACCAGGGCCGTCCTATCCACACCGGTGTGAAATTCGAAGTTACCAACGAGACCATCACCGCCATTGCTGTGGACGGCTTCCGCCTGGCCCGCCGCACCTACCACTGCCAGGAGGAAACTGCCCGGGAGATGAATTTCGTGGTGCCCGCCGCAGGACTGAAGGAAGTGGAAAAGATCCTCACCGACTGTGATGATAACGCTGCCTTCACCCTGGGCCCCAAGCACATCCTGTTCCAGATCGGCGGCGCCACCCTGGTCTGCCGTCTGCTGGAGGGCGAATTCCTGGACTGGCGGAAGGTGGTTCCCACGGGCTGCCCCATTCAGCTGGTGGCCAATGTTTCTGACCTGGCATCTTCCGTAGAGCGTGTGGGTCTGATCGTTTCTGAAAAGTATAAGAGCCCTGTCCGCTGTGTATTTGGCCATCAGGAGCTGCTGATGCGCACTTCCACCACCATCGGCGCTGCCGAGGACCGCTGCAACCTTGCCGGTGACGGCAAAGAGCTGGAAATCGGCTTCAATGTCCGGTATCTGGCCGATGCTCTGCGGGTCGTTCCCTCTGAGGAAGTTACCCTGGAGCTGACCAATGGCCTCAGCCCCATCGTGCTGACCCCTGTGGATGATAAGTACGATTTTGCCTACATGGTGCTGCCTGTCCGCATCAAGAACGGCTAATTTAGTGTGGAGTGTTGAGTGTGAAGTGTGGAGTTATTGTGTCCGCAAGGCGGACTTATTAAAATCATCGCCGAAGGCGATACCTTAAACTCCACACTCCTAACTCCAAACTCCACTCTCGACAAGCAAGGAGTTACGATATGAAAGTAATCGTTAAGAAAAAGGATAATGCGATTCCCGTGTCCATCAGCACGGAATTCATCAAGCTGCAGGATGCCATGAAATTTGCCAACATCGTCTATTCCGGCGGCGAGGCAAAGACCCTCATTCAGGAGGGAGAAGTAAAGGTCAACGGTGAAGTCTGCACCATGCGGGGCAAGAAGCTGTATAACGGCGACAAGTTTGAATTCGACGGCACCGTCTACATGATCTCTTACCATTCATGATTTTAAAAGAACTGGAACTTCGCTCTTTCCGGAATTATGAAGAAGCGAAGCTATCATTTGAGCCCGGTGTCAATCTGATCGTGGGCGACAATGCCCAGGGCAAGACCAATCTGCTGGAAGCCATTTCCTATCTTGGCAGCGGCCGGTCTTTCCGGGCCCAGAAAACTGCCGAAATGGTGCGCTTCGGCGCAGACTTCGGAGAAGTTTCCGGAAAAGTTTTTTCCCAGGAGCGGGAACAGACATTGCGGTTCGTGCTGTTTTCCGGATCCCGGCCCCGGCAGATCTGGCGCAACGGCGCCAAAAAGAAAACTGCCGGTGAGATTGCCGGGGTGTTGCCTACAGTATTGTTCTGTCCCGAAGATCTGATGGTACTGAAAACCGGCGCAGCCTCCCGGAGAAGAATGGGCGATCAGGTGTTATGTCAACTGCGTCCCAACTATGATGCAGCATTGACAGAGTATAACCGGATCCTGGATCAAAAGACCCGTATCTTAAAAGATCATTTTGACCATCCCGGCATGCTGGATATCCTGCCGGAGTACAATACCAGGCTGTGCCAGGTGGGCGCCCTGCTGATCTCCTACCGGGCCAGATTTTACGACAGCCTGGGAAAGTCCGCTGCCGTGTTTCACGGTCAGTTTTCCGGCGGCAGTGAGGAATTCCGGCTGGAGTACAAGACCGTTTCTTCTGTGAAGGATCCCTTTGCCACGGTTTCCCAGCTGACCCAGGATCTGCTGGATCACCTGGAGCGGCACTACCGGGCAGAGCTGGAAACAGCCCAGTGTCTGACGGGTCCCCACAAGGATGATTTTGATGTCAGCCTTTCCGGCATCAATCTGAAATCCTATGGCTCCCAGGGCCAGACCCGGACTGCTGCCATCAGCCTGAAGCTTGCCCAGCGGGAGCTGATGGGCCGGGAATGGGGCGAAGAGCCGGTGCTGCTGCTGGACGATGTGCTTTCCGAGCTGGATCCCGGCCGGCAGGACTTTGTTCTGAACCAGATCGTTTCCGGCCAGGTGTTCATCACCTGCTGTGAGCCGGGCCGGTTTACAAAGCTTGGAAAAACCATTGAAATTTCCAAAGGTACTGTTATTTAGATACATAAGCGTATCAAAATTTATGTCATTGCGAGCCAGTCCTCAGACTGGCGTGGCAATCTCCTAATGAGAGGTATACATGAACTACTATGTGTATATTATGACAAATTCTCATAAAAATGTACTTTATACAGGTGTGACAAGTGATTTACAAAAAAGAGTTTATGAGCACAAAAATCATCTAGATAAAGGAAGTTTTACTGCAAAATATAATGTGGAGTATTTGATTTATTTTGAATGTACTTCTGATGTGAAAGCTGCTATTGAAAGAGAAAAACAAATAAAAAGCTGGAGCAGGAAGAAGAAAAACAAATTGGTTGAAAGTAAGAACCCTGAATGGAAGGATTTGTATAAAGAAATCCTATAATTTAGGGGATTGCCACGCCAGCTTGTGAGCTGGCTCGCAATGACACGTCTATCGCACAGGAGGACAACCATGTCTGACGAAACAAAAGTAACCCAAGAATACGGCGGTTCCCAGATCCAGGTTCTGGAAGGTCTGGAAGCCGTCCGGAAGAGACCCGGTATGTACATCGGTTCCACCTCTTCCTCCGGCCTGCACCATCTGGTGTATGAGATCGTGGACAATTCCATCGACGAAGCTCTGGCCGGCTACTGTAAGCATATCACCGTCACCATCAATCCCGGCAATACCATCACCGTCACGGACGATGGCCGTGGTATTCCTGTGGACATCCAGCCTCAGACCGGCAAGCCTGCTCTGGAGGTCGTTTTCACCGTTCTGCATGCAGGCGGTAAATTCGGCGGCGGCGGCTACAAGGTTTCCGGCGGTCTGCATGGTGTCGGCGCTTCCGTTGTCAACGCCCTTTCTGAGTGGCTCCAGGTTCGGGTGCATAAGAATGGTCTGATCCACGAGATGAAATTCTCCCGGGGCAATATCACCCAGGAAATGACCATCGTGGGCAAAACGGAAAAGAACGGCACCGAGGTCACCTTCAAGCCCGACCCCGAGATGTTCGATACCCTGGTCTATGACTACGAAATTCTGCACGAAAGAATGCGGGAGGAAGCCTTCCTGAATGCAGGTCTTTCCATCACCATCACCGATGACCGGGATGATGAGAAGCAGGTTTCCGAGACCATGTGCTACGAGGGCGGCATCCGAGAATTTGCCGTCTGGTGCAACAAGAACAAGACCCCCATTCACCAGGATGTTATCTATATGTCCGGCATGAAGGGCGATGCATCTGCAGAAATCGCCATCCAGTACAATGACGGTTACCAGGAGTTCATGCTGTCCTTTGCCAACGACGTCCGTACCCCCGAAGGCGGTATGCACGAAACCGGCTTCAAGACCGCACTGACCAGAGTTCTGAATGCCTACGGCACCAAAAACGGCATCATCAAGGGCGATGACAAGGTTTCCGGCGAGGACTGCCGGGAAGGCATCACCGCCATCATCTCCGTCAAGCTGACGGACGCCCAGTTTGAGGGCCAGACCAAGGCAAAGCTGGGCAATGCCTACATCCGTACCCTGGTGGACGGCATCGTGTCCGAACAGCTGGCAACCTACTTTGAAGAGCATCCCCAGACTGCCAAGACCATTCTGGAAAAGGCCATGATGGCCAACCGGGCCAGAGAAGCCGCCAGGAAGGCAAGAGAGTCCGTCCGCCGGAAGACCGGTCTGGAATCCGGCCAGATGCCCGACAAGCTCCAGGACTGCAACGAGCGGGATCCCAGCCTCTGTGAAATTTACATCGTCGAGGGTGACTCCGCTGCAGGCTCTGCCATCCAGGGCAGAGACTCCCGTTTCCAGGCAATTCTTGCCATGTGGGGCAAGATGCTGAACGTGGAAAAGGCCAGAGCCGACAAAATCTACGGCAACGACAAGCTGTACCCCCTGATTGTGGCGCTGGGCGCCGGCATCGGCGAGGAATTTGATATTGAGAAGCTGCGCTACCACAAAGTCATCATCATGTCCGATGCGGACGTGGACGGCGCCCATATCCGTACCCTGCTGCTGACCTTCTTCTTCCGTTATATGCGGCCCATGATCGAAAATGGCTATGTTTACTCCGCCGTTCCTCCCCTGTATAAGATCAAGCGGGGCAAGACGGAACGGGTTGCCTACTCCGATGAGCAGCGTGACCAGATTTCTGCCGAAATGCGTGGTGAAAGCAACGCCAAGGTGGAGATCAACCGGTTCAAGGGTCTGGGCGAAATGAACCCCCACGAACTGTGGGAGACCACCATGGACCCTGAAACCCGTACCCTGCGACGGATCACTCTGGAGGATGCCAGACGGGCAGATGCCATCTTCACCGTCCTCATGGGCGAGCAGGTGGAGCCTCGTAAGGAATGGATTGAAAAGAACGCCAAGTACGCTGTCAATATTGATATCTAAAATAGCCTTCCCCTTGAGGGGAAGGTGCCCCGCAGGGGCGGATGAGGTGTTACTGCATCTGATGTAGACATACACCTCATCAGTCAGCTGACGCTGACAGCTTCTCCTCAAGGAGAAGCCTTGGCGGCTCCGCCGCTGCAATCCTAAGATGGAGGTGTCATACTTTATGGCACATAACCGCAGTTATAAACCCGAGGATATTCTCTTCCCTGACCAGCACATTACGGAGAGTAATCTGGTTGATGAAATGGAGAAATCCTATATTGAATACGCCATGTCCGTCATCGTAGGCCGTGCCCTGCCCGACGTTCGTGACGGTCTGAAGCCGGTTCACCGCAGAATTCTCTACACCATGTATGAGAGCGGTCTGACTTCCGACAAGCCTTTCAAAAAGTCTGCCACCTGCGTCGGTGACGTTCTGGGTAAATACCATCCCCATGGTGACGCATCCGTTTACGATGCCATGGTTCGTCTTGCCCAGGATTTCTCTATGCGCTATATGCTGGTGGACGGCCACGGCAACTTCGGCTCCGTGGACGGCGACCCTGCCGCTGCTTACCGTTATACCGAGGCCCGCCTCAGCAAGCTCTCCAACGAGATGCTCCGGGACATCGACAAGGAAACCGTCAACTGGGATCCCAACTTTGACGAATCCCGGAAAGAACCCAGAGTTCTCCCCAGCCGGTTCCCCAACCTGCTGGTAAACGGCTCCTCCGGTATCGCCGTTGGTATGGCCACCAATATCCCGCCCCATAACCTGGCAGAAGTCATCAATGCCTGTGTCTGTGTTCTGGATGATCCCGAATGCACCATGGTGGATCTGATGGAGCACGTCACCGGTCCCGACTTCCCCACCGGCGGCATCATCATGGGCCGCTCCGGTATCCGCGCCGCCTATGCCACCGGCCGCGGCAAGGTGGTTGTCCGCGCCCGTACCGAATTCGAGGAATTCGGCAAGGATCGCGTGAGAATCATTGTCAATGAGCTGCCCTACCAGGTCAACAAGCGTCAGCTGATTAAGGCAATTGCCGAGCAGGTGAAGGACAAGCGCCTGGAAGGCATTTCCGATCTGCGCGATGAATCCGACCGCAATGGTATGCGTATGGTCATCGAGCTGAAGAAGGATGCCAATCCCCAGGTTGTGCTGAATAACCTGTTCAAGCAGACTGCCCTGCAGTCCTCCTTCGGCATCATCATGCTGGCTCTGGTGGATGACCAGAAGCAGCCGAAAATTCTCAGCCTGCGGCAGATCATTGATGAATATCTGGCCCACCAGAATGAAGTTCTGACCCGCAGAACCGAGTATGACCTGCGCAAGGCACGGGAGCGTGCCCATCTGCTGGAAGGTCTGCTGATTGCCCAGGACAATATTGACGAAGTTATCCATATTATCCGTACTGCCTATGACGATGCCAAGCAGAAACTGATGGATCGTTTCTCCCTGGATGAGATCCAGGCCCAGGCCATTCTGGATATGCGTCTGAAGGCCCTGCAGGGTCTGGACCGGGAGAAGCTGCAGAATGAGTATAACGAGCTCATGGAGCGGATCAACTACTTCCTGGAGCTGCTCTCTGATCCTGCCAAGATGCGCGCAGTCCTCAGAGAAGAGCTGATTGCCATCCGGGACAAGTTCGGCGACGAGCGCAAGACCGAAATCCAGGAGATTGAGGACGAGATCGACATCGAAGACCTCATCGAGGAAGAAACCTGCGCCTTTACCCTGTCCAACGAAGGCTATATCAAGCGTATGCCCGTGGACACCTACCGCACCCAGTCCCGTGGTGGCCGCGGCGTCAATGCCCAGAATCTGAAGGAGGAGGACTACGTCAAATCCCTGACCATTGCCTCCACCCACGATCATATGCTGTTCTTCACCGACCAGGGCAAGGTTCACCACCGGAAGGGTTACCAGATTCCCGAGGCCGGCAGAACTGCCCGTGGCACTGCCATTGTGAACGTCTTGCCTCTGGATCCCGGCGAATCCGTCACCGCCATGGTGATTACCCGGGAGTTCCATGAGGATGAATTCCTGATGATGGTGACCTCCATGGGTACCGTGAAGCGGATCCCCTTCATTGCTCTGAAGACCAACCGCAAGGGCGGCATCCGGGCACTGACCCTCAACGAGGGGGATCATCTGATCAATGTGATCCGTACCAACGGCAACGATAATATCCTGCTGGCAACTGCCCAGGGTATGGCCATCTGCTTTAACGAAAACGATGTTCGTCCCATGGGCCGTGATGCTGCCGGTGTCCGGGGCATTTCCCTGGCTGAGGGCGACTTCGTGGTGGGCGCAGAAAAGGCAGAGGAGGGCAAGACCCTTCTGACCGTCACCGTCAACGGCTTCGGTAAGCGCACCGAGCTGAGTGAATACCTGCGTACCGGCCCCAACGGCGAGAAGATCCCCCAGGGCCGCGGCGGCAAGGGTCTGAAGAACTACAATATTACGGCAAAAACCGGCAATGTTGCCGGCTGCCGCGTGGTGGGCGAGAACGATGACGTTATGCTCATCGAAAACGGCGGTGTCATCATCCGGATTCCCGCTTCCTCCATCAATATCTACAAGCGCGATGTTATGGGCGTTATCGTCATGCGCATCGAAGAGGGCAACAAGGTTGTCTCTCTGGAGCGCGTGGAGAACATTGAGGAAACAGAGCAGTGAAAACAGTAACCCTCTATACCGATGGTGCCTGTTCCGGCAACCCCGGCCCCGGCGGCTGGGGTGCCATTCTGGAATATAATGGATTCGAGAAGGAACTGTCCGGCGGCGAAGGTAACACCACCAATAACCGGATGGAGCTCACCGCCGTGATTGAAGGCTTGAAGGCACTGAAAGAGCCCTGCATCGTGGAACTGTATTCGGATTCCAAATACGTTATCGATGCCCTGGAAAAGGGCTGGGCCTGGGGTTGGAAGAAGAAAGGCTGGATCAAAAGTGATAAAAAGCCTGCCCTGAATCCCGACCTCTGGGAAGTTCTGCTTTCCCTGACTATGAAGCACGAAGTCCACTACCATTGGGTCAAAGGCCACGCCGAAAATCCCAAAAATAACCGCTGTGATGAACTGGCGGTTGCAGAGTGGAAAAAGCTGAAAGCTTAAGTATCGTAGGGGAGGATTTCCAATCCTCCCGAATGGACAAATGTGTATTCCAATGTTTTCGGGAGGGTTAAAAACCCTCCCCTACCGGATTACCCGATACTATATGTAGGGGAGGGTTTTCAACCCTCCCGTTTTCTTTATACGGAAGTTAAGAGAGATGGTCAAATGGATCTGCCAAAACGAAGAAGCCCAAGAATTCCAAACTATGATTATTCCTTACCAAACTATTACTTTATCACTATCTGCACCCATGGGAAGAAATGTATCTTTGGCTTTCCGGGTGAACAAACCAGAATCGGAAAAATTGTAGAAAAACATATCCGAAAAATTCCAGAATACTATGATACAGTCTCTGTTGATAAATATGTAGTAATGCCAAATCATATTCATATGATTTTGGTATTAAAAGGTGATGAAAGTAATCCAAATGTTCCTTTGATAATTGCCCAATTCAAGAGAGGCGTAACAAAGGAAATACACAGCATGGAACCGAATATGGCAGTTTGGCAAAGATCTTTTCATGATCATATTATTCGGAATCAAACTGGATATGAAAAAATATGGGCATATATAGAGAACAACCCACAGAAGTGGGAAGAAGATTGCTTCTATTGCAGATAATTTGAAAAGGTATTTCGGGAGGGTTGAAAACCCTCCCCTACAGAAAGGGGAATGGAAATGTATCTGTCAATAGGTAATGACATGGCAGTCCGGGACAAAAGTATCATCGGTATTTTTGATCTGGACAACACTTCTACATCCCGCCGTACCCGGGAATTTCTGGAAACGGCGGAAAAAGAGGGTGAAGTGGTCCCCTGCGATGACCTGCCAAAGTCTTTTGTACTGACTTCGGAATATGGCTTTCACCGGGTCCATCTGACGGCCCTTTCCAGCGCCACTCTGGAAAAAAGACTGCGATAAAAAGATCCGTTCTCTGCATAGAGAACGGATTTTTTGCAGCCTGCAAAAAACTGACGGAAAAGCCTGAAGGTTTTTCGACAAGCGCAAAAAACCGCCCTGTCCTTTTGGACAGGGCGGTTTGACTTTAGGTTGTGGGCTCCGTTGCAGCAGTGGGTTCACTTACCGCTGCTGCAGCTTCTGTGGTCTCTGGCACAGTTTCCGTGGGCTGTGTGGCTGCTGCGGCTGCCTTCCGGGCAGATTTCAGGGCCTTGGAAACATAGTCAAAGTAATCCACTGCCGCCAGTTCCCGGGAATAGGTGATCTTGTTGGAAACAATCTTGTTGATCCGTTCCACATATTCCTTGTCCACTTCCTCCCCTTCGTTGGGGGTGAACTTCTTCTTATCGGCATCATAGACACCCTTGACGGTCTTCCAGGAGGAATTCTGGGTCAGCACGATGGCTTCCTCGTCAGAGAACACATCCCGGCCCACCAGCAGGCGGGAATCATAGTCCAGGCCGAAGAGGTTGGACAGGGTGGGCAGAATATCCAGGCTGTAGACCGGCTCTGTAACCTCCAGATCCATGTCCTCCAGACAGCCGCTCCAGATGATCAGCGCATTGTGGTCACGCTCCAGATGGTTCTTGTATTTGAAGCCGTAAAGCTCGTGGATATAGGGCTTGTTGGCAGTCCATTCTTCCAGACCGTAGGGATAGTGGTCGGCGCTGAGGGCAATGACGGTGTCATCGGCAATGCCGGCTGCCTCCAGCTGCTCCACCAGATACTGCAGGCCGTATTCCAGTTCCAGGTTGCAGGCGTAGTAGGCCTTGATGGCATCGGAGGCATCCAGATGCTCCACAGCTTCCCTGTTCCGGCGGCTCATCTTGTTGCTTTCATAGCGGTAGGGGGTATGGCCGCTGACGGTCATATAGTAGACGCTGAAGGGCTGCTTGTCGATGTACTGCTGGACGGTGAATTCCATCATTTCCTTGTCGCTTTCGGGCCAGCCTTCCTTAACACCATCCTCCATGCCGTTGCCCATGCCGATGAATTCATCGTAGCCAAAGGCTTCGTGGGTCTTATGGCGGTCATAGTAGGTATACAGGTGGTTGTGGTAAGCAACGGAATGGTAGCCCAGCTTCTGGAGCTGGTTGCCCATGGTCAGGAACAGATCCTGCTGCAGGGATTCCCGGACGGAATTGGTACCGCCGGAGGGCACCACACCGGAGAAGATGGAGAACTCGCCGCTGGAGGTGCTGCCGCCCCACATGGGCTGGTAATAGTCATGGAACTTGATGCCCTCGTTGGCCAGACGGTAGAGGGTGGGGGTCAGCTCGGGGTCAATGACCTCGGCGGAGAAGCCCTCGGCGGCAATGAGGATCAGATTTTTGCCCTCAAACAGGCCGGTATACTGGTTCTGCTTGGAGGGGGTCAGGGAATTCACATACTTATGGATCTTGGCGACGCGGCTGTTGCGTTCCTCTTCTGCCAGAAGGCCGAAGTCCAGCTCCTCAAGCACATTGTCCCCGTAGACGATGGGCTCTGTCTCCTGGGGAACCGTCTCTTCCGGTTCGGTTTCCGCCGGGACGGTTTCGGGCACATCCACGGATACCGGCTCTTCTATGAGGAAGTCACCGGCAGCGGCTTCGGAATCGCCGCCCTTCATGGTTTCCAGAACCATGCCCATGTTCAGACCCATGGCACGGACGGCGCTGTCAAAGTTATAAGCTGTGCTCAGCCGGTCGGCATCAATGCCCACGCCGAACACGATGGCAAAGGCCGCTGCATAGGCCACCAGGGAGGAAGCCAGGGTAAACCAGCGGGTCCTCCAGGAGGTGGGAACCGGCTGCGCCAGCAGGCCGTAGGCGATGATGGGCAGCAGCACCACCAGGATCCGCCAGGACTGCTGCAGCACCAGAACGATGACCACATCGGCAAAGTCTGTGGCAACGCCCTTGGCACCGCTGACCAGGGTGGACACCGGCATATAGGTCTGGTAGGAGAATTCCACAAAGAATTCCACCATGGTAAAAGCGGTAAGCAGGAAGCACAGGGCAATGGTCAGGCCCTTGCTCCACTTTTTGCAGCCGAAGAAGCTGACTGCCTGGCTGACGAGACAGCCGAAGCCCAGGGCAAAAACAGCCACGGCAGCAAACCGGGGGAAAGAAAAGCCGTCCATGCACCACAGGTGCAGCAGGATCTCGCAGTAGAGGATCTGAAAAACCGTGAACAGCCAGCCGGGAACCGGGAACTTGGGCAGCTTGGAAGCCTTAACCGGCTGGGAGGACTGGGACGTTTCCTCTGTCTCCCTGGGCTCGGAATGGGAAAACAGGGATTTTTTCTGAACATGTTTGGGTTTGTAATGTTTCATGGGTACTCCTTATGTTATACGCTGCAGCTTATTGCTGGGATTGCTTGGGTTTGTGGTGACGGCGGTGGGGATTGCGGCGGCGGGGCTTTTTGGCAGGATCCTCCGGGCCTTCCGCAGCAGGCTTATTCTCCCGGGGTTCTTTGGGTTCCCGGGGAGGCTTGGGCTCCTTCTTTTCCTTTGGCGCAGTTTCAGCCTTTGCAGAGGCATCGGCCTTGGGGGCCTCTCCGTTCTGGCTGCGGCCTCTGCGGCGGCGGCGGGAGGAACGGCCCGGCTGAGGTGCCTCCGGGCCTTCCGAAGCAGGCTCCAGGGCTTCCTCTTTTTCCTCCGGTTCTTCCACGATCCGCTCGGTGCTGTACTTGAACCGGATGGGCTCCAGCAGAAGGCTTTCCTCGTCCTTTTCCTTCCGGATGCGCTTGCCGCTGCCGGAAATGGGTGCCAGGTCAGCAGGGATGGGGGCATCGGTTTTCTTGGCCTTGCCGTTGCGCAGGACTGCGATATCACTGTTGGCAAAAATAGAGATGGTCTCCGGTTCATCTTCCATGCGCACCTTCACCCGTTGGCGCAGCAGGTCAATCTCCACCACGGTGCCCCGGCCCTCGGGGGTATCCACAAAGGAATCCATCTTGGGGCTGGTGCGGAGCAGATCCTCATAGGCTTCCTGCTCATACTTCAGGCAGCACATGAGGCGGCCGCAGGTGCCGGAGATCTTGGTGGGATTCAGGGAAAGGTTCTGGGTCTTGGCCATTTTGATGGACACAGGCTGGAAATCATCCAAAAAGCTGGCGCAGCAGAAGGGACGGCCGCAGATGCCCAGGCCGCCGACCATCTTGGCCTTGTCCCGGACACCGATCTGCCGCAGCTCGATACGGGTGTGGAACACGGCGGCCAGGTTCTTCACCAGCTCCCGGAAGTCCACACGCTCGTCGGCGGTGAAATAGAACAGGATCTTACTGCCGTCAAAGGCCACTTCGGCGGATACCAGCTGCATATCCAGGCCATGCTCTGCGATCTTCTGCATGCAGACTTCAAAGGCCTTTCTTTCCTTTGCCCGGTTTTCCTGGACGGTCTTTTCGTCCTGGGCCGTGGCCCGCCGCAGAACACAGCGCAGAGGCGCCACCACATCCTTGGCGGGAATGATGTGGTTTCCGCCGGTGCAGATGCCGTACTCGGCGCCCCGGGCGGTATCGATGATCACATGGTCACCGGGATTGTACGTGGCCCCATTGGGGTCAAAAAAGTAAACTTTCTGGCCCGGGCGGAACTGGATGTCCACAACCTCCACTGGGCCTTCCGGCTTTTGCAGGATTTCTTCTTCCATAGGTTTTGCTCCTTGTATAATTACCTGTCATCGCGAGGAGCGCAGCGACATGGCGATCCCCTTCGGCTATGGGATTTCTGATGGAGATTGCCACACCAGCCTGCGGGCCGGTTCGCAATGACAGTTTAATATCGAGTTAACGCAGTTCCCAGGCCAGCCAGCCGCAGACGGCAGCCGGGGACACATTGGCGGAAGTGTAGTCCGCCGCTTTTTTCAGTGCCGCCACCACATCATGCAGCTGCATGGCGGTGCAGCTCTGGCTCAGTTTCCGGGACAGGGGGGACACTGCCTGGAGCCCCATCCGGCAGGCCAGGGCTTCTTCTGCCAGTTCCAGCCAGCTTTGCAGAATTCCGGCAAGGGGATCCCGCTTCCATTTTTCCATGGAAGCAAACAGCTGGGTCAGCACCAGGGCATTCCGGGCGGCAACGCCCTCCACGAACTGCTCTGTCTGGGGCGGGATGCCCTCGCCGTTTCTCAAAAGCTGCTGTGCCTGGCCCAGAAGTGCGCCGCTGCGCACGACCGCAGCCTGGATATCCTCCCGGGAGGCCTGGGGAAATTCTTTCCGCAGGGCTGCCGTCAGCACTTCTTCCGGCAGGGCCTGGAGCTTCAGCTCCGTACACCTGGAGCGGACAGTGGGCAGGATCTTCCCCGGATTGTCCGTCAGCAGCAGAAAAATGCCGTGCTTCGGAGGCTCTTCCAGGATCTTCAGCAGGGCGTTCTGGCCCTCGGTGCCCAGATCCTGTGCAAAAATATAGATCTTATAGTCGGATTCATTGGGGCGGATAAATACATCCTCCCGAACCTGCCGGACGATTTTTACCGCTATATTTTTGTGTTCCGGATCCGTGACGGTGATCACATCCGGATGGTTGTCTGACCGCAGTTTCCGGCAGGATTCACAAACGCCGCAGGGCTTGTGGCTTCCTTTGCACAAAATGGCAGCGCTCAGCAGCTTTGCCAGGGTGCGTTTTCCCGATCCGGCAGGGCCGGAGATCAGATAGAAGTGGGAAATGCGGTTTTTTGCCAGGCTTTCCGCCAGATTCTGTTTCAGCCGGTCATTGCCCAGCAGGGTGTCAAAGGCCATAGGTTCCTCCTTTTTAAGAATTAAAAATGGAAACTGCCGGAAATGATCGCCAAAGGCAATACCATAATTTTGCACTTTCCATTTTCAATTCTATTTGGGGTTAAGCCGGAGGCTTAACCCCAAATGGCGGTGAGCATAGGAATGATCTGCTTCTTCCGGCTCATGACATGGGGCAGGAAGGCGGTGTTTTCCTTGGGTGCTACGGAGAAGGCCTGCTGGATGACATCGTCGTTGCCCATGTAGAGGATGTGGCTGCCCTCCAGCAGCACATCGGTGATCATAAAGATGATCATGGTCAGCTTCTTTTCCTTCTTCAGTTCCTTCATCAGCTCCATCAGTTCGTCCTTCCGCTCCAGGATCACAGCGGAATCCATGCAGGTGACCTGGGATACGGCCACGGGATGGCCGGCGATATGGAATTCCTTGTAGTCCCGGGTCAGCATCTCCTTGGCGCTCTTCTTGCTGATGGAGGTGGAGAAGATCAGCTTGCCCAGGGAATCCAGAGAAATATTGGCGATGCGGGCCATGCGCTGGGCGGCTTTGATATCCCGGTCGGTACAGGTGGGGGATTTGAACATGACCGTATCGGAAACGATGGCAGCGGCCATCAGGCCAGCCAGCTTGGGAGACGGGATCAGTCCCCGCTCCCGGAACATGTCCGCAATGATGGTATTGGTGGAGCCCACGGGCTCATTGCGCAGATAGATGGGATTGGTGGTTTCGATATCTGCGATCCGGTGGTGGTCGATGATGGCCACGATCCGTGCCTCCTCCAGACCGGGGACGGACTGGCTGGCCTCGTTATGGTCCACCAGAACGACCTGCTTGTGCCGGGGCCGCAGCAGGTGATACCGGTTCATCATGCCCACGATCTGCTCGTTTTCATCCAGAATGGGATAGCCGGATTCCCTGTGCTTCAGAGATTCTTCCTTGGCATACTCCACCCGGTCATCCAGATGGAAGCTGGTGATCTCCTGGGTGCGGCAGATCCGGCCGATGGGGGTGGACTGGAAGATCAGCCGGGAAGCCCGGTAGGCATCGAAGGGAGTGGTAATGATGCAGGTCTTTGTGGGGAGCCTGCGCAGCTCCTCCGTCAGCTCGGTTTCGCACAGCACCAGACATTTGACATTCATTTCCAGGGCCCGGCGGATCATATAGGGCTGATGGCCGCAGATGACGATGGAATCGGGATCCTGCCACAGCAGGGTATCCTGGCTCTGGGGCAGGGCAATGACCACATTGCCGGAGATGGTATCGGTGGTCTCACCGGCTTCGTTGAGGATGGTGCCCTCCAGCACGGACAGGACATTGAACAGGGGCACTTCCTGCAGATAGCTTTCGGTGATCAGGCTCATATGGTAGGCGGCCACATGGTCACGGGACAGGATGCCGTAGAGGGTGCCGTCCTCATTGGCCACCGGCAGGGTGCCGATGTTCTTTTCCTGCATGATATCCCAGGCGTGGCCCACGGTGATGGCGGTGCTCAGCACAGGAGGTTTGATAAAGTCCAGATCCCGGATCTGGTTGAAGACGTTGTAGATCCGCTTGGGGGCCTGGAAGCCGAACTTGTCCAGAACAGATTTTGTTTCATCGGACGGATCGCCCAGGCAGGCGGCTTCATATTCCCGGTCGCCACAGGCGTTGCGCAGAGCGGTGTAGGCGATGGCAGCGACGATGGAATCGGTATCCGGGTTACGGTGGCCGGTTACGTAAATGGTGTCCATATGGTTACCTCCTTTTATAGAGTGAAGATATTTTTTGCAGGGGCGGTCTGTGACCGCCCGCGGGCGAACCCAGTTCGCCCCTACATTGGTAAATCTCAGACCGTGACTTCGCCGGCCAGGTTCTGCTGGAACAGACCGGAGATCTGCTGCTGATCCATGCCCTGGCCGATGGCCCACATCAGCTTGGTCATGGCAGCCTCGGTGGTCATGTCCCGGCCCTGGATGACGCCCAGCTCCAGCAGCTTATTGCCCACCTGGTAGACCCGCAGGTCAGAGCTGTCGTAAAGGCACTGCGTTGTGACCACAATGGAAAGGCCGTCCTCCACACACCGGTGAATGCCCCGCAGGCCACGGTTCAGGAAGTTGAAACCACCCAGGCCGAAGGCTTCAATGACGATGCCCTTATAGCCCATAGCCGCCAGCATATCGAATACGGCAGGATTCAGGCCAGGGGTCAGTTTCAGCAGGAATACCTCCCGGCTGATATCGGTCTTCAGCTGGGGCTCCCCATGGGAATGGGGGAGGATTTCTTCATCCACCACCAGGCCCAGATTGCTGACCTGGGCTGCATAGCGGGCATTGACGCTTTCAAAGGCGGAAAAGCCGGAGGCTCTGACCTTAACGGCACGGCAGCCACGCATGACCTTCCGGTCAAAGGCCAGAAACACACCGGGGTGTCCGGCGGCAGCCATGGCAAAGGCAGTACGCAGATTGTCCGGGCCGTCGGACAGCATATCCGCCAGGGGCAGCTGGGAGCCGGTGAACACCACAGGCACATCGATGTTCGGCAGCATGAAGGTGACGGCAGAGGCGGTATAGGCCATGGTATCGGTGCCATGGGACACCACGATGCCGTCGAACCCTGCCCGGTTCTCAAAAATATGCCGGGCAATGAACTGCCATTCCTCGGGACGGATATTGGAAGAATCCAGGCACATCACATCCTGGACGGTAATATCGTAGTAAGTACGCAGCTGATTCAGCTCCCGCTCCATAACGTCGCTGCGGTGGGGCTCCAGACCCTCGCCGCCGGGCATGGATGCAATGGTGCCGCCGGTGGTCAGCAGAAGAATTTTTTTCTTTTGATTCATGGCTGCCTCCAAATACATAATATCTCATCCTGTATTATAGCCATAGAATCCAAAAATAGCAAGCAAAAAGATACCCCGGAGGACGTAGTTTTGTCTTCCGGAGCAGAGATACTATACATATTTTTGTTACGTTTTTGTCTCTGAACAAGAAAGTAACCCAAAAAGTCAGCCCAAGGCGGCGCTACGGGTTAAATGCATTGCACTGTGGTATGATTGCCACTGGCAATCATGGCCATTTTGATTCGCTGCGCGAAGCACCACTCCCCTTGGGCATCCCCCCGCTGCCTCGCCGGAACATAGTACAAATTTGGCAGGCAGTATACTTCAAGCAGAAAATCGGGACATTTTCTGCTTGAACAGGATCTAGGTTAAGATGCTACAGCGCCTATGGCGATGCGTGACGGGGGTTTCCAAAGGGGGCGTCTTCGATTGCGGGAGCAATCGACTCAGCGCCCCTTTGGTCTGTTCTTTTGGTACTTTTCTTACAGAAGTAAGAAAAGTACGTAATAATACTACAACAGGTTCTGCCAGGAAAGGTGGTGCGCTTCCCCCATAGCCAGCACATACCGGCTCAGCTCTGCGCAGGCAGCGGCAAATTCTTCCCTGTCCCGGGCTGCGGAACAGATGCCCAGCCGGGCAAACAGGGCATCGATCTGCTCCATGGGGGTGTGGTCTGCCAGCAGGCAGGCAATGCCCCGGTGATCCTCCCACTGGCTTTCGGCGGAAGCGCAGGCCATCCGGGCATTTTCCCAGTCCTCCGACAAAGCAAGCCAGGCTGCATCCTCCAGCTGCCGGGCCATCTGCCGGTGGGTGCTTTCCATATCCCAGGCGGTAAGCAGTCCCAGAAGCAGCAGCGCCGCCAGCAGCACTGCTCCGGCTGTCTCCCGGCCTATTCTTCCTTGCCGATCCATAGCAGATTCTCCTCACCGTCAATGGTCAGCAGCAGCGTCAGCTCCTGCCGTGTTTTTCGTTTCCCCAGGGTATCCCGGAGCCAGACCATGTCCTTTCCTGCCCGCATAAGATCCTCCCGGTTCAGATAACCATCCTGGATGATGGTGATGGGCAGGCTCTGGTTTTTCACCGGGATCCCGGCATCGGCAGCGCTGGCCGGTTTCCGATCCGGGTAGGGAAATACGGACAGGTTGCCGTCTGTTTCCAGAATGGCATACTGCACGCAGGCCAGATCCAGCACATCCTTCTGCCGCAGGTGTCCTGTCAGCTCGTCCAGGGTGATCCGGGCGCGGCGGAGGTTCTCCTGGAGCAGCTTTCCATTGTCTATCAGAATCACCGGCTTGCCGCAGAGGAATTTCCGGAAGGCCACGCTTTTCATAATCAGCAGGGAAAGGGTCAGCTCCAGCCCCACCACCGTCAGCATGGGCACCAGCCCCGACAGCAGGGGCAGGGAGCCATCCTGCATGGGGATGGCCGCCAGGTCTGCCAGCAGCATGGCCACCACAAATTCCGACGGCTCCAGCTGGCCGATCTGCCGTTTTCCCATGAGCCGGACGGCAGCAAGCAATGTCAGGTACAGAATTATAGTACGCACATAGGCCAGGATCATTCCGCTTCACCTCTGCCGGATAGGATATCCGGAATTGGACAGAGTATGCAGTTCGGGGGAAAAATGCAAAATCCGCGGCGCCAGGCCGCGGATTCTGCAATAATAATGAGGAAAGGAAAATGAAAAAGATAAGGTAGTTATTTATCTATAGTATAAAAGGGAATTGTGAAGAAAAAAAGGGGATAATTATTAAGTTCCTGTTAAATACTGTAAAAAATTTTGTCCACAGCCAGCTGCACGCACCTGTGGAATACATTTTCCTATTTCACAGAGTGATTCTGTTACTTTCTTGTCACTGAACAAGAAAGTAACCAAAGAAGTCAGCCCAAGGGGGCGCTACGGGTTAAATGCGCCCCCCTTGGGCATCCCCCCGCCGCATCGCCAAAACATTGTACAAACTTGCAGTGCAGTAAACTTCAAGCAGAAAATCGGGACATTTTCTGCTTGAACAGAATCTAGGTTAAGTTGCTCCAGCGCTACCGGCGATGCGTGCCGAGGGATTCCAAAGGGTGGTGCTCCGCGCAGCGAATCAAAATAACTATGATTGCCGGGGGCATTCATACCATAACTTCTGGCTTTGCTTGCGGCTGCACCCGCAGGTGCGTTTCGGAGCGCAACCGTCCGGAGGACGGCACTTAGCG
>JAFSAP010000036.1 GCA_017440925.1 Oscillospiraceae bacterium
ACTCACGGCTATGAGGGCGCTTATGCCACCGATCCCTTTGAAATGGGCGTGCAAAGGTTGTGCAAGCACTCCGCCCTTACATATGTGGGCTTGTATTCTGTGCAGGATGAGGACAATCTGGCATCCTTCCAGACAGCAGAGGCTGTGGAAGGAGTGAAAGTATTTGCAAGAAAGTGTATGGAGTAAAAATCATGGATTTGGAGTTTTATAGACCTTATTTCACAAAGGACTTTCTCATGGGGCCCAACAGCCTGCGGGTTCTGAAGGAGTTGTTGGATCAGAATTCGAAACCTTTGGACGCGGATAGTCTGATTCTGGATCTCGGCTGCGGCACAGGTCTGACCAGTTTTGCCCTGTGCAAGGAAACCGGAGCAAAGGTTTTTGCCAATGATCTGTGGATAAGCGGCGAAGAGAATGCGGCACGGTTTGCCGCATGGGGAGTGGGTGATCACATCACGCCTGTGCACGAAAATGCAGACAACCTGAACTTCGAGAAGGAAAGCTTCGACGCCATCGTCAGTATCGATTCCTACCATTATTTTGCCGGTACGGAAGGATATTTCCAGAAGAAAATCCTGCCCTTCCTGAAGCCCGGCGGCATCGCCCTGTTCGGAGTGCCGGGAATCAAAGAGGCGTATGACATTCAAACAATCGAACTGCTCTCTCCATGGCTTGAAGAGGAAGCCTGGATGTTCCGAAGCGTCCGCCAATGGCGGAAAATTCTGGGAGAATATGCAGATATGGCATCCGTAGAAGTGTTTGAACTGGGCTGCTTTGAACCTGCGTGGCAGGATTGGCTTGCTATAGACAATCAATTTGCCCGTAGTGATGCCGCCTGCTGGGAGAATATCATTATGCCCTACACATGCTTTGTGGGTATGATCGTCAGGAAAAATTGATATGAATTTGACACATATTCTGCGTAGTTTTCTGAATTCTGAGGGTAAAGTCATCGCGTTTCCTGCCAAGCGGAAAATGAAGGTCTATACCCTTTTCTATCTGGCACAGCATTTTGAGCCGAATAAGGAATATACCGAGCGGGAGGCCAACGATCTTCTGCGGGGCTGGCACACCTTTGCCGATCCGGCAACCCTGCGGCGAGAATTGTATGATTACGGTTTTCTTGACCGCAGCGGGGATGGAAAGCTTTATTGTCTGGCAGAAAAGCAACCCACACTGGAGGAACTGGGATTGTGAGAACAAATCGTATCGCAATCCAGGGAATCCCGGCCATTGTTTGGGGAGAAGCTTCTGATAAGGTGTATTTGTGCGTTCATGGAAAGATGTCATCGAAGGAGAGCGTGGCGGGGCTTGCAGCCATCGCCCAAGAGAAGGGATATCAGACACTCAGCTTTGATCTTCCCCAGCATGGCGAGCGTAAGGGAGAATCAAACCGTTGTGATATATGGAATGGGATGCATGATCTTGCTGTAGTCGGAGAATATGTATTTGCGCACTGGAAAAAAGTGCATTTATATGCCTGTAGTCTCGGTGCTTTTTTCTGCCTGCATACATACTCAAAATATGGCATCAAGAAATGCCTGTTCCAGTCACCGATCCTGGATATGGAATATCTCATTGAGCAGATGATGCAATGGTTTGATGTGTCAGAAGAACAGCTCCGACAGGAACAAGAGGTCGATACGCCCATCGACGTTCTGTCGTGGAAGTATTGGCAATATGTCAAGCAGCATCCTGTTTGCAGTTGGGATATTCCCACCTGTATTCTGTATGGTGGAAAAGACAATTTGCAGTCCCGGCAAGTAACAAACAACTTCGTGGAGCGATTTGGGTGCAAACTAACCGTATCGGAGTGCAGCGAGCATCCATTTATGAAGGAAGAAGACATCCTTATTGTGGAGCAATGGCTGCGGGATAATATATAAGCGAATGCAGCGTAGGGATGGAATTGATTACATTGACTGTTGGCGCTATCGGCTTGTTTATTGTCATAGGTGATGATACAAAAAACTTCCATGGAGAATAGAATACAATGGCAGATATGAAACAATATGGTTTGACAGACAGAGTTTTGGCACTGGCCTCTGTGTATCCGGAACTTATTGTCGGTCGAATCGTATCACAGGAAAAAGGACTGTATCGAATTGCAACTTCAAATGGAGAAAAACTGGCTGAGGTTTCTGGCAGATTCAGATATAGCGCAGTAACGGTATCCGGTTACCCGGCGGTGGGCGATTTTGTCATGGCTGATTGGAATGTGGCTGGCGGTAATGCAATCATTCAACATGTTCTGCACCGTAAAAGCTGTTTTGCTCGCAAGGCTGCCGGTGATGCTAGACAAGAGCAAATCGTGGCAGCAAATATCGATACAGTTTTCCTTTGTATGTCCCTCAACAATGATTTCAATCTGCGACGACTGGAGCGCTATCTATCTGTTGCGTGGGACAGCGGTGCGGTGCCTGTCATTGTGCTGACCAAGGCTGATCTGTGCGATGATTTGAAGCAAAAACAGGCGGAGGTATCGTCCATTGCCATCGGTGTTGATGTATTGGTTACAACAGCATTGGAGAGAGATGGATATGTGCGGATACTCCCCTATATTACAGAGGGGAAAACAGTTGCTTTTATCGGTTCATCC
>JAFSAP010000037.1 GCA_017440925.1 Oscillospiraceae bacterium
AGGGCGAAATACAAGGTAGATACCCGGCAGATGCTTTCCTCCTGGGCCTGTTCTCCGGTGAGCACGCCACCGCCAGGAGCCACGGAGGAGGCAAAGTTCAAAATGAAGACCCGCTTTCCTGCGGCAGAGTGGGCCTGGGCAGCTTCTACAGTTTTCTTGGGGGACAGGATCATTTTGGCCGGCATGGAGAACCGGGGCTGACCGTATTCAATGGGATCGCCTTCCCAATAAATCTGCTGGTTTTCCTGGGAAGTTGTGATGGCCTTTTTCAAAAAAGGATCATGCAGACATAACTGGCGGGTTCCTTCAAAAACAGCAATGCGGTTCTGACGGCTGCTCATAGGATCGTTTCCCTCCTTTTCCTTTTTTATTATAGAAATAAAAAATTATAAGTCAAGGATAGCATTGAAAAGGAAGCATTCGCCAGGAAAATAACAGGATGCTGTTTCAGAATGATGTGCAGATTCTTCGCATACGTGGCCGCTGCAGGGCATTTGCATCAATACAGTGAAAATACCAAAATTTAAGGCCGGATCCTGGATATTTTCTGCCCTATGCACAAATGTTCTTCATATAAAGACAATGCCCCGGCGTTAGTCGGCAGTTTTGTGTCCGGGACGAAGACGCTTTGGATCGGACACCCTCAAAAAATTATTTTCCGTCCCTGATTCAAAAACAAAAGCACTTGACAAACGGACATTGCGGTGCTAGTATGACGTCAACATTTTGAAATGCCAAATGCGTTTGAGCAGAAAGAGTAGTCGGAAAGAGGGCTGCAGAGAGTTGCCGGATGGTGCAAGGCAATAGCCGGGAGTCGGATGAAGTTCATTCTGTGAGCAGTGTGCTGAAACTTTAGTAGGTACAACGGGTGCGACCGTTACATCGCTGAGACTTTTCAGGCCCTGTGGTTTGCCGCCTGGCTGCGAAGTCAATAAGGCATATTCCGTGAGGAATGTGTGAAGCAGAGTGGTAACACGTATTTTACGTCCCTGTATTTTTACAGGGACTTTTTTGTTTGTATTTCCCGCCCATCTATGGACGCTAAATAAAAGATTCAAAACATGGAGGAAATTAAAATGAAAAAGATTATCGCTATGACCATTTCCGTTATGATGCTGATTGCCATGCTCTCCGGCTGTGGCAGCACCGAAACCCCTGCTGCAGATGCTGACAAGGGATATAAGGTGGGTATCGTTCAGCTGATGCAGCACGTTGCCCTTGACCAGGCAACCCAGGGCTTCCAGGACGCACTGACCGAAAAGCTGGGCGATCAGGTCAGCTTTGATGTTCAGCTGGCCAGCGGTGAAACCACCAACTGCACCACCATCGTGACCAAGTTCGTCAATGATGGCGTTGACCTCATCATGGGCAATGCTACCCCCGCTGTCATTGCCGCCAAGGAAGCTACCGCAACCATTCCCATCATTGGCACCTCCGTCACCGACTATGTGGCTGCAGAAGCTGCCATCGTAGCTTCCAACGAAGCTCCCGGCGCCAATGTGACCGGTTACTCCGATATGAGTGATATTGCTGCCCATGTGGAACTGACCCAGCAGCTTTGCCCCGATGCCAAGACTGTGGCCATCATTTACTGCTCCGCTGAGCCCAACTCCGTGATCCAGGGCAACCAGGCGGAAGAACTCTACACCGCAGCCGGCTTGAACACAGTCACCCTGACTGCAAGTGATATCACCACCATTTCCACGGTTGTCACTTCCGCCTGTGAGCAGGCAGATGTGATCTACATCCCCACGGACAACCTCTTCGCAGAGAATATGGAATCCGTTAAGAATATTGCTGAGCCTGCAAAGATCCCCGTGATCTGCGGCGAAGGCGGCATGGCCCAGGCCGGCGGCACCGCTTCCGTGGCCATCGATTACTATGTTCTGGGCTACCGCGCAGGTGAAATGGCCCACGAGATCATGGTCAACGGCGCAGACCCCGCAACCACGCCCATCGGCTTCATGACTGCAGAGGATATGGAGCTGATCATCAACGAAGAGAATGTGGCCGCCATCGGCCTGACCCTTCCCGAAGACCTGAAGTAATTATAGATACTGCCCATAACCGGCGGGAAGTTTCCCGCCGGTCATGGTTCTGTTTACCATTACCCTTCTATGGAGGTACGCCATGTCCTTTCTTGCTTCTTTGTTAAAAATGCTGCCGGATGCAGCAGCCCAGGGCCTTATCTGGGGAATTCTGGCAATGGGTGTTTTTATCACCTATAAGCTGCTGGATTTTTCCGATCTGACTGTGGATGGTTCCATTTGTACCGGCGGTGCCGTTGCTGCGCTGCTGATTCTCAATGGCGTTCCCGTGGCGCTTGCCATGGTTGCTGCATTCTGTGCGGGTGCACTGGCCGGTCTTGTGACGGCGATTCTGCACACCCGAATGGGTATTCCGCCCATTCTCTCGGGAATCCTGACCCAGCTGGCCCTGTATTCCATCAATCTGCGGATCATGGGCAAATCCATGCTGGCCGTCAGTGTGGATAAGTTCCAGCTTCTGGTCAGCGTGCGCAATCAGAGCGCTTCCTGCCTGGTGGCATTGGTGTTTGTGGCTGCCATTATTGGGGTGCTGTATTGGTTCTTCGGCACGGAATTGGGCTGCGCAGTCCGCGCCACTGGTGCAAACGCCAACATGAGCCGGGCCCAGGGCATCAATACGGACACCATGAAGCTGGTGGGACTGATTCTGTCCAATGGCCTGGTGGGCCTCAGCGGTGCGCTCTATACCCAGTACTTAGGCAGTGTTACCGTAAATATGGGCCGGGGCGCCATCGTCATCGGTCTGGCAGCCGTGATTATCGGAGAAGTGCTGCTTGGCAAGCTTTTCCGCAACTTTGCCCTTCGCCTGGCAGGTGTTGTCATTGGCGCCATCCTTTACTATGTTGTGATCGCACTGGTCATCCAGCTGGGTCTGAATACGGACGATCTGAAGCTGTTCTCTGCAGCTTTTGTTGCGCTGGCCTTGTACGTTCCCCATTGGCGGATGAAGTACACCGGAAAATCCCTGCAAAAAGGAGGAAAGAACCATGCTTGATATTCAGAAGATCAACAAAACCTTTAATCCCGGCACCATCAATGCCAATCATGCACTGAAGGATCTTTCCCTCCATCTGGCAGACGGGGAATCCGTTGCGGTGATCGGCGGCAATGGCGCAGGCAAATCCACCCTTCTCAATGCGGTAGCAGGTGTGTGGAGCGTGGACAGCGGCAGCATTCATCTGGGCGGTGTGGATATGACCCATCTGCCCGAATACAAACGGGCAAAGTACATCGGCAGAGTGTTTCAGGATCCTATGATGGGAACTGCAGGCAATATGCAGATCGAGGAAAACCTGGCCCTGGCAGCCAGACGGGGAGATCCCAGGGGCCTTCGTCTGGGCATCAGCAAAGCTGAGCGGGAACGCTTCCGGGAAATGCTCCGGATCCTGGATCTGGGTCTGGAAAACCGGCTTACAGATAAGGCGGGATTGCTCTCCGGCGGTCAGCGCCAGGCGCTGACGCTGCTGATGGCAACCCTGCGCAAACCCCAGCTGCTGCTGCTTGACGAACACACAGCTGCACTGGATCCCAAAACAGCCGCAAAGGTGATGGAAGTGACCCGTACCCTGGTCAACCAGGACCGGCTGACAACGCTGATGATTACCCACAACATGCGCGATGCCATCGAATACGGTGACAGGCTGCTCATGATGTACAACGGCCATATCGTTGTGGATGTTTCCGGAGAAGAAAAGAAGAATCTGACGGTTCCCCAGCTGCTGAACCTGTTCAGCCAGGCATCCGGTTCTGACGAAGTGGATGATAAGCTGGTTCTTTCCTAAAGGACACCCAGTGCCGCCTGCCCGGAAAGGATATCCGGGCAGGCGCTTTTTTGGATGGACGATGGCAGTTGCGGCGTTTCTGCCATCAAGCCGGAATCAAACCATGCTCCACCGGAGACGTGTTTGTCATTGTTCAAGTCCCATTCCTTACATAAAAACAAGAGGCATCCTTTTGGATGCCTCTTGTTTTTATGGCAAAGCTACAATAAGTTGATACAATGCACAGCCTTATAGACGGATGCACCATTTGTTTTTCGGTGTTTACTCCAGGACAAAAGGGACAGAAAGGGCAGCTATCACATGTGAAATGGGTGGACGGATTGTTATGTTACGGCAAACACTTATGCAAACAAAAGCCTCCGGTTTAAGCACAAAGGCCCAAACCGGAGGTAACATATGGATGCCGGACACCAGAAAAGAGAGGGAACCAGTGCTTCCATAGGATCATGAAAGCAATCTAAGAGCCATGGCAGTCAGATTATGCCTGCTCCTTGTCGATGACCTTGATGATGCCCTTCTTCCACAGGATACGGGAAGTGATGATGCCGACAGGCAGCATGGCCAGGATCAGGAAACCCACCATACCCAGCATGATGTTGCCCATGCCGAAGACGCGGGCAGCCACACAGACCAGAGAGACAATGACCAGAACAGGGATGACACCCTTCAGACCACCGACGACCACCTTGGAACCGGCAGAAGTGGAGGCGAACAGGCCTAGAGTCATGGAACCGAACAGGGCGGGCAGCAGGTAGCTGGACATGGTCTGCACGGCAGGCAGTTCAAAAATGGGACTGATAACGGAAACCATCAGTGCAGCGATGGTCAGGATCACCACGGTCATAATGGAGCTGGCAGCAACACCGATGGAGGCAACCACGTCGCCCTCAGGGGTATTGGCTTCCTTGCCGGCGATCTTCAGAGCGTTGACAGCGCAGGGCAGCTTCAGGTTCATGATGTTGCCGGTGATGAAGCCCAGATAAGAGGAAGCACCCATCAGGGGTGTGTAGCTCAGAGCTTCGGAGATACCGACAGGGATGTAGATGGCCAGAATGCCGAAGGTGGCAACATTAAAGACGCTGCCCAGAGAAGGCATGCAGTCAAAATAGTTCAGAACGATAAAGGGCAGGGAAATCATATAGACCAGCGCGATCAGAGTGCCGATGCGGCCCCAGCGATGGGTCCAGGACTGGAACGGATCCAGGGTGACAGGAGTATTCTTCTTGCTCATTATATTCTCCTCCTTATCTTAGAAAATGGAAGTCCACAGCAGAGCGGAAACCATACCGACGATCATGGAGCCTGCCATGATGAAATTATTCAGCCATGCCATGCCAGGCTTCTTGGCAACGATGCCAAGAACGATGGCGACAATCAGACCGGTGATCATGACCAGAGCCTGATAGGTATCGCAGATCAGCAGCACAGGCACATAGACGGCCAGCAGGACCAGCATGAAGCAGCCGGACAGAACATTGCTCCAGCCGTTGCCGCCCTTGGTCTTGTCCACAGAGGTCATCAGCTTCTTGCCGAAAGGCAGCAGCACAGCAAAACCGGCCAGCATACCCACGCTCATCAGAATCATAACCACGCCGAACTGCTCACCGGTGGCATTGTTCATCATATCGGTAGTGGTTGCAAAACCCAGAGTGGGAGCCAGAGAGGATGCGATTTGCGTCTCAAAGGACAGGGAGCCGATAACAGACAGTCTCCACCATGCCCATACAGTGCCCAGAGAAGCAGCCAGTGCCACCAGGCCGATGACGATGGAGAGAGAGGGAACAACAGAGAAAATCAAAGAAGACTTAATGATATCATTGATCTCCTTCTGGGTGATGCCCATTTCCAGTGCCCGCTTTCTTGCCTTCAGCAGATACACCACGGAAAAAGCAGTGATGTACAGCAGGCCGCCGCAGACCAGTGCCAGCAGCAGAGGACTGCCAATAATGTCTTTGATGGTTGCCATAATTCAAACATTCCTTTCTACCTGATAAAAATCCAAACATTCCTGTTTGGGCCGCGTGGGTATCCTTCTATTTATGGAATATTTTTAGAATACCTTACACAATAAAATATCCTATTTCCGGGCCATTGTCAACGCACGCTGCGACATTTTTGAATTCAGGATCTGGATTTCGTAAGTTATCACAAAATGGGCAGGACATTTCTGAGCAATTCGATAGTTTTTGGAATATCCTGTTGAATTATGGAATACTCTGCGGTATAATGCGCCTGGGGTGATCTCATGCAGAAGAAACTTTTATTTCTCACCAACCAGTATTTCTTTCAGCCTACGGTAAGCGCCCTGTCCAGAATGAATCTGGATTGTGCGACGAAGGTCGTCTCCTACCATAACTTTGAACATATTCCCCAGGTATATGCCCAGTACGCAGAGGACTTTGATGCAGTGCTCATCACCGGTACCAGTGCCAAGCATGTTCTGGATCTGAAATTTCCGGATACACAGAAGCTGATCACCGCATTTCAGGTGGATTCTGATGCGCTGCACCGGGATATTCTTCGGTTTGCCATTGAAACGCAGAATCTGGATTTCAGCCGGATCGCAGTGGACTTTCTGGTTCCGCTGAACTGCGGTTTTTCTGTGGTGGACTTTCTGAAGCTGGATACCATGGAAGCTGTTATCAGTCAAAATGACAGCCTGACTGAGATTGTGGGCACCCAGAATTCTAAGTCTCTGGAAACTGTAATTCTGGAGCAGATTATTGCTCTCTGGGAGCAGAATGCCATCGATATGGTGCTCTGCCTGTATGCCAGCATTGTTCCGGCACTGCAGGAGAAGGGCATTCCTTTCCGGTGCCCTTATATCTCTGATGCCGATCTGTATAGAGTGGTTCAAGAAGTCCTTGTGAAAATCGAATTGAATCACCTGCATGACAATCATCCATCGATCATTCAGATCTTTCCCCGGCATTCCAGCGATGCGACAGCCGAACAGATCCAGCATATCTACGATCTGCTGCAGCAGTATATGCACAATCATTTCATTGACGGTGTTCTGCAGCAGAATGGACAGTGCTGCACCATCATCAGCTCCATGGGAATTCTGCGGTTTTTGACCAATGAATTCCAGGTCTGCCGGATCGCTTCCTGGCTGGAGGAACAGCTGGACTTCGCTGTGGCGGTAGCCTATGGTATCGGAACCACGGTTTCCCATGCCATGAACAATGTGCAGATCGCGTCCAAAGAGGCCAAGATTCTGGGACATTCCTTTGTTGTGGATACCAACGGAAATCTGATCGGCCCTCTGAATTCGGATAACCGGATGGTGATTTCTCCCAATTCCCTGCCGGATGTCAGCCAGATCGCCAAACGCTGCAGCCTTTCTGCCATGACCATTCAGAAGCTCCAGAATATTGTGAGCAGCAATGGATCTGATAAGATCACCATTCCGGAAATGGCACAGAAAATGAATACCACCATTCGCAATGCAAACCGCATCATGCTGAATCTGTGCCGGGGGAATGTGGCAAAACCTGTTTATACCCAGACAACGCACTCCCGGGGCCGCCCCATCCAGGTATATGCCCTGGATTTTGGAACAGCTTTCCAATAATATGGTATACGTTAAAATTCCGCTTTCTTTTCTTATGGAAGCGGAATTTTGTTGTTATTTCACAAAGAATGCATATACTTTTTTTAAATATCGTAGAATTTAGGAACACTTGTTGACGGAAAAGAAAAACACTGGTATACTTTTTATAGTATTCCATAAATATACCAAAATTCATTTTTCTGACAGATGCTCCATTTGCCGGAAAAGAAAGGATGATATTTCATGAATTATTATGAAAGAGCCCTTGCCCTGAAGGAAGAAACCATCACTCACCGCCGGTTTTTCCATGTCAATGCAGAAATCGGTCTGAATATGCCAAAGGGCCAGGCCTATGTTCTGGAAGAACTGAAGAAGCTGGGTATCGATGCCAAGCCCTGTGGTCACGGTGTCAGCGCAACCGTCGGCAAGGAGGGTAAGTGCCTGCTGCTGAGAGCGGATATGGACGCTCTGCCCATGGGTGAAGAATCCGGTCTGGACTTTGCCTGCCCCACCGGCACCGAAGCCCACACCTGCGGCCATGACTTCCATGTTGCCATGCTGCTGACGGCTGCCAAAATGCTGAAGGAAAACGAAGCAAATCTGGAAGGTACCGTCAAGTTCATGTTCCAGCCTGCAGAAGAAACCTTCGAGGGCGCAAAGGACATGATTGAAAACGGCATTCTGGAAAATCCTGTTCCCGATGCTGCTCTGGCCTACCATGTCACCTCCGGCAAGATGCCTGTTGGCATCTATATGTACAATGCCACCGGCACCATGATGTTCTCCGTGGACGGCTTCAAGATCACAGTCCATGGCAAGGGTTCCCACGGTGCCTATCCCCATTCCGGCATCGATCCCATCAATATCGCTGCCCACATCTATATGGGCCTGGAATCCCTCATCGCCCGGGAAGTGGATCCTGCCAAGGCAAACGTTCTGACCATCGGCAAGTTCAACGCCGGTTCCGCCCCCAACATCATCCCCGAATCTGCTGTTCTGGAAGGCACCATCCGTTCCAACGACAAGGCCTCCCGGGAACTGCTGGTCCGCCGCATGCAGGAAGTTGCAGAACGCACCGCTGCCGTATACGGCGGCACTGTGGAGATCGAGCGTCCCTCCGGTGTTGCTCCCCTGGTCTGTGATCCCAAGCTGACCAATGAATTCGTGGGGTATATGTCTGCCATGGGTATCCCCGGCGCCATGCCCTATCCCGGCATTTCTGCCTCCGCTTCCGAGGACTTTGCAACCATCGCAGAGCGGATCCCCAGCACCTTCATGTACCTGTCTGCAGGTTTCCTGGATGACCGGGGCCTGGCACCTGCCCACAACCCCAAAGTTCAGTTCAACGAGGATGTGTGCCCCATGGGTGCCGCCTGCTACGCCCACTGCGCAACTGAGTGGCTGAAGAACAACAAGTAAGAAAATGTCTCACGGCATTTCAAATTAAAGAAGTTAGGAGAATTACCAATTATGGCAAACGAAAATTCCACCGCCATTATCCCGCTGCCCAAGGGAAAAAAGAACCTTGTACAGTTTGGCGCCATCATGCTGACCGTTGCTGTTGCCTGCTACGGCCTGGCACTGATGACTCTGGTTCCCCCCATTCTGCAGCGTCTGGATGGCATGAG
The DNA here is from genome assembly GCA_017440925.1 of Oscillospiraceae bacterium. Classification (GTDB taxonomy): domain Bacteria; phylum Bacillota; class Clostridia; order Oscillospirales; family Oscillospiraceae; genus Faecousia. The sequence continues at coordinate 9,011 of JAFSAP010000037.1, forward strand.
CTATGCAGGTCTGGTTGGCCTGTGCATTTCCCTGGGCATTACCCTGCTGTCTCCCATCGGCGGCAAGCTGGGTGATATCTTTGGCCGTAAGGCTGTCGTCGTTGTGGCAGGTTTGATCAACCTGGTCTGCGGTGTGGGTATTGCTTTCTCCTCCAATGTTCTGGTTCTGCTGATTTGCTGCTTCGGTGTCGGCTTCTCCCAGGGCGCTTACGTTTCCGCACCCTATATCATCATGGGCCTGATCAACGAGAAGAAGAACGTTCCCAAGGCTATGGGCTATCTGACCATGGCTCTGGCCATCGGCGGCACCGGCGGCTCCATTCTTGCCGGCATCCTCACCGATATGGGTATGCTGAATGCCGCTATCCTGTTCCCCGCAGTTCCCCTGGTTGTTGGTATTCTGCTGATCGGCCTGTGCTATCCCAATGACAAGTCTGGCAAGAAGGTTGCCATTGACTACAAGGGCATCGTGCTCATGGCCATCTCACTGCCCTGTGTGACCCTGTCCTTAAGTGGTACCACTCTGGGCTGGAGTACTCTGGTCAGCGGCATCGTCTTCCTGGTGGGCGTTGTCTTTGTGGTTGTCCTGCTGAAGCACGAAGCTTCCATTGAAGCTCCCATCATCCCCATCAAGCTGTTCAAACAGAGAGATTACCTGCTGTTCCTGCTGGTGGGTGCCATCTGCTACTTCGGCCGCGGCGCCGTTGACAATTACGCACCTCTGGGTGCACAGCAGGTCATCAAGACCTCTGTGGCCCTGTCCGGTATGCTCCAGTTCCCCAAGACCATTGTCACCATGATCCTGCCTGCGATTGCCGGTGCATGGATGGCCAAGAAAAAGGCCAACATGTGGAAGGCTATGTTCCTCTCTACGCTGCTGTTTGCCATTCCTCTGCTGGCCATGGGCTTTACCGTGCAGGCTGGCTGGTACATCATCGTCTATTTCGTTGTCATCACCGTCTCCGGTGTTGGTGAATCTTTCCGTGGCATCTCCTTCACCCCCGCCGCTCAGAGTGTTCTGAAGACCGAAGATATCGGCATCGGCACTTCCATGATTAACTTTGCCAACTCCCTGTCTGCTTCGATTGCCGCTGCCATTTACAGTGCCATTTACGGTATGTGTACCGCTTCCGGTGTCACCGCAGATACTGTGCAGAAGGGTGTAAACGGCGTGTTCCTGACCGCCGGTATTGTTACCGTAGTCGGTGTGGTTCTGTGCCTGACCAAGATCCGCCCCATGCTGAAAACCGAAACCAAGGTATAATTGCCGCGCCATAAATTTCCCCCCCCCCCACAGGAAAACTCCCTGTATTGCGGTACAGGGAGTTTTCGTATTTCTTTGGTGAAAGGATACTGTACAGAGTTTTCCTCTGGATATACTAAGGTAGGTGATGGGAGGCAGTACATTATAGTGTTGATCCCGTCAAGCTGGGATCAAGCAGATGTCCGCCGGACATCTGAATCCAGTCATTCAAGTCCCATTACAGATAAAAAGAAGAGGTATCCATTCGGATACCTCTTCTTTTTATGGCAATGTTGCGATACACGGATACAATGCACAGCGTGTTGCTGTATGCATACCGCTTGCTGCAGGAACTCCGGAATCAGGGTGCAGCAGTGATTTTGCCACCGGAGAGGGTAACACCCCAACTGCTGATTACAGCGGCCTCTGGCTTGCTCTGAATAGCATCAGCAAAAACCTCAATCACCTGCAGGTACCCATCGCTGTCCTGTTGCAGGGGAATGCCTGTAAGCAATAGGTTTGGTGTGCTACTGCCGGGGGCAACGGGTTGTGAATAATAATAGGTATTGTCGGATCCTGTGATCCAGCCACTGGCTACAGAAACCGTGGGCATTTGGGAGGGCTTGGAGAGAATATTTCCCTTGCTGTCCACCCAGTAGGATACCAGCCGAAGCCGCAGATAGGCATCGATATTACCGGTATTTGTCACAGCGATGCTGGATTTTGTGGAGCCGTCAAAGGATTCTGCAACGGCGCAGGAGACCGCAGCTGCTTCAAACTGATTATCCAACGGTTCTGTTTGCCGGAACATCAGTGCGAAGGTAGTGCCGCAGAGCAGGATCAGCAAGAAAGCCAGCACAAGGAGTGTACTTTTCAGGATTCGTTTTCCCATAGCTTAGCCTCCTGCCTTCTGGTTCCGAACCAGCGCACTGTTTCCGTCCAGCCAGCTATCCTTATCGGCCAGCACACTGTCCTCGAATTTGACTGTAGCACCTTCCGCAGGCAGGGTAACCGTCTGTGCCGTGTCACCATACCGCCAGGACCAGAGGTTTTTCTGGGTCACAGTGTATGTTCCGGGAACCAGATCGTGGATGGTGGTACTGCCGTTTCCTGTGACGGTCACGGTAATGATCTTGCCATTGGTATCCTTGACCTCATAAACAAATACCTGCCCGGCTTCTGCGTTGGTCTTTTGAATGGTGAGGGTGGGTGGTTTGTACTTGTTTACGACGGCAAGCGTCTGGGTCTGGTCGGGAGCAATGGTGATACTGCCGCTGTATTCCGCAGTATAATTGGTCGGAATGTTTGTTTCCGTTACGGTGCAGGCACCTTCCGGAAGCTTCTCAATAAGGACACTTTGCCCGTCTTTCAGTTTCACCGTCAGCACTGCCTTTTCACCGTTGCGTACGGCGGTGAGGGTTTCAGGGGTTTCGGAAGGGGAATAAGTGACCGGGAAGGTCAGATTATTGCCCATGACCGGAAATTCTATCGTGAATGTGAAGGTATCATCCAACTCCTTGTCCAGTCCGCTTTCGTTTTGGATGGTTTTGGTAATCTTCAGATTGCCCACATGCACAGGATAGGTGTTGACACAATCCAGCTTGGCCTGTGTGTTGGTGGTGATGGTCACGGTTTCACTGACAGAACCGTCAACCGGATTGGGGATGGGGAAGGAGCTGGCATAGCCCTTGGCCGGGGCCTCCGTGATGACATAATCTCCCACAGGAAGTTCTTTCAAAAGCAGATGCTCTCCGTGCTTCAGCCGGAAGGTGAATTTGCCATCGCTGCCGACGGTAACTTCCCGGATGGTACTGTGTTCTTGGACGGTATAGGTCTCTCCGGTAAAATGGGAAGCAGGCTGATCGCTGGGCATCTGGACAGTAAAGACAAATTCTGCAGTGGGATCCAGGGTTGCGCCGCTATCCGGCACAATCTCGATTTTTTTGCTGATATACAGGTCACCGGTGGTGCGCTTGAAGGTATTGACGAACGCAACGGAGGCCGGTGTTTCGGAAGCGGTAACGTCCACCGTTGCAGAGGTGCCCGCACTTCCATTTGCCGTGGTGGTGTAGGCTGTGTCCGGCGTTTCCGAAACGGTGTAGCTGCCTGCGGGCAGATTTTCGATGCGGATAGTCACCTCAGGGGTAGCCTTGTCCAGGGGAATATCATTCAACGTTATGGTCTTATTGGATACCCATAACGTCTTTTCGGTGTCGCCGACCATTACCTTGTAGGCTTTTCCATTGGGCAGGTCATCACTGGTGATAGTAAAACCGAAGGTATCGCCGGTCCATGCGTCCCCGGGGTACTCCTTTTCGACCTTTTTGGTGATCTCCAGATTACCTATGGGATACTCGTTGGTGCAGGTGACGGAAGTGGTATTTCCATCGGAAACAGTGTAGGGACCGGCGGGGGAGAAGCTGCTCTTGAATCCGGGCACCGGGGTTTCCGTGATGGTGTACTGGTGCTTGTTCGTGGAGGGTCCCTGGGGCAGATCTGCAATGACGGCGCTTTCTCCGTCTTTAAGGTTGACCTTGATATTACCATCGGTGACGGTAATATTCTCCGTGTTTTCGCCGATGGTCACGGGATAGGTACCGGTCACGCCATTGGGCACGGCGACCAGGAACTCAAATTCCTGATCAGAGGGATCCGGTGCATTGTCATTGATGATCTGAACATTCTTGGAGATTTTCAGATCACCCGCCAACAGTGTAAACTTGGCATAGAAGGTCTTGCCGCTATCTGCCGGTGTGGGCACAAGCTTGGCATTCGTGCTCTTGGACACAGTGCAATTCGAGTCCTCAAACCAACCTACAAACTTATAGCCCTCTTTTTCCTCTGCTGTGGAGCCAGTGAATCCGTCGGATTCCAGCACCCGCTCATTTGCCACGTTTACCGAGCCTTCTCCCACAGCAACGTAGTTCACTTCGATGATATTGGCAGTGTAATAGAATGTGATTACATTGTCATCGGCATCGATGGTGATATCCTGAGTGGGGCCATTCTGACAGGTGTAGTACCGGATATCCGGGGCCGTTTCTGTAAACTGCTGACCGCAGTAGACCGTCCCGGAAGTTTTTGGGGCCAGCAGTTCATTTGTGGTATTCTGCTGCATATACCGTACTGTGTAAGTATACGGGATCAGGTCATAGTACAGATCCAGCTCTTTCAGTTCACCGGCCTGTGTCAGTGTTGCCGACAAAGTGGACTTGTCTGCCACAAAGGTATAACCCGGAATAGTCTTCGGGTTTTCCGTATAAGTTGCGGAGTTGTTGCCGGTGATGACCAGCATGGTGTCGTAACTGTATTTGTCGCTCCGTGTCCATGTTTTCTCTGTTTCACCATCTGACGGAATATCCTGCAGATGGTAGTTAATCTTAACGAAGGCATGAACCGTATCCGGGGTGTACTTGAATATAATCACATTCTCCTCATCATCCGCAGCGCTTACCACAAGCTGCTTCTGGAATGCATCGGGGACATAACCTCTGACCAGCACATAGTTTTCAACCACGACCGCCTTGTTGTTATCACTGACCGTTTTCGTCTGCGGGCCTTCACCCGGGTCAAAATTCACCCAGGTGCCGTCTTCATCCTGCTTCAGATAGTATACCGTATAGGGCACACTGTCTTTCTTCACATATTCAAAGGTGAATGTGTTCTTGCTGGTATCCTCCGCATTCAGTGTAATGCTGTGGCTCTGGGTCAGTGGGAAGTAGCCGGTCTGGTAATTTGCGAACAGCTGGGTTCCGCCCTTGGCATCAAAAGTCTTGGTATCGCCCGCCAAAGCACTGCCTGTGGTAGGTGCAGCAATGGGGGTGCCATCCTTCAGAACATAGTTGACCGTATACTCCACCAGCACGTTGGAACTCCATTTAGCATAAAGCTTCATGGTACTCTTTGCGGGCATATTGTCAATATCGAAGGCATGCTCCTTACCCTCTGCATCCTTGTAGAACCAGCCGACGAATTTGTAGGGCGCATTTTCCGCTTCGAGTTTCTCTTCATCGGGTCGGCTTGCCTCTGGAACCAGTTCGTTGTGCTGCAGAGTCAGCGATTCACCGAACTGCTTGCCATTGGCGGCATCCTCTTCCGACAGATAAAACTTGATCTCATGGATTTTGGGGTTCCACTTGGCATACAGAACCAGGGCCGTATCGCCATCCTCCGACGCAGCAGGCATGGTATGATTCGACAGAATATACTGCGTTCCGGTACATTCCGGGTTTTGATACCATCCGGCAAATTCTACGGAACCGGGCTCATAAATTGCAGGCGCATCTGCAGATGTAGGTTCAAAATCATAGTCTGCCAGATTAATGCCATTGGGAACACCCGTTGTTTTGCGAATCAGATCTACCGGATTATAAAATTCAATCGCATAAGTATGGCGGGTATAATAGAAGTATACATCACCACCGCCTCTAATATCGATTTGTCCGTTGCTGAATTTAGGGTTTGATGTCCATTTGTTAAACCCTTCTAACTCAAAAAAGTCCTCCGCTTCTGTTATGTAATTGTAATTCGCAGAAACTTCAAACTTCTCAACAAAAGTTTTTCCATTATAGGTAACAGTATTCTCTTCTGTATCCGGAAGTGCTTCTACCATATAATGCATTGTATAGGTATCGTTACTACTGGTATCTAAAACCAAATCAAACGATTCCTGAGGCATAATTGCAATATATACCAGCACATCATCATAGGTAGCGCTACCATTAGGATCCCATCGCTGACCATCATCATAGGTTGTACCATTTGTTCCTTTGATGGGCCAATGGCCGGATATGTCTGCGTCCCATTTCTCATGGATTGTATAGACTTTATATGTGTCTGTTCTGTTTGAACTACGGAAGAAATCTATCGTAAATCTGGTACGATCATAATACACATTCACAACTGATGTGCCATCCGCCGCAACTGTTATGGTTTCAGATTCCTTGAATGTCCATAGACTGGCACTCAAGTTAATATCTGTATCATAGCAGGAACTATTGTGGCTGTGTTCTGTCAAACCGCAGCTGTAGCCATAGCAGGCATCACCATGGGTATGCGCTGTCTTGGAACAGTTACAGTTACCATCACCATGGGTATGAGCACCGGGGCAATCCTCATTCGGGGCTATCACAGTTCCAGTACTAGCATAAAGTTGATATCTATACCAACTGCCATTTATATAGATATAAGATTGATTATTACGACGATAGATCTGTCCGTCAACAGCAGTAGATGGTGCGCCATTGGGATTCTGGGCATTACCATATACATAATCATAGCAACCCGTATTGTGGGTATGTGTTGTATCCAAGGTACAGCAGGAAGAACTATGCACATGTTCCTCCGTTTTGCAGGTCAGCACCTGTTTGCAGGAAGCATCGTGACTATGTCCCGTTTTTCCGCAGATCAAGAAACCTGTGGTGCCGGGAACATAGGTAAACTCCGAGCCAACCGTTGTTTCCACTGTGCCGGACTGGATATAGCTGTACTCCTCGTCATTGGGATTCTCACCCCAGAAGACGATGGTCACTTTGGCTGTGGTATCCTGCGTCCAGAGTGCCTTATAAGATACGTTGTGGTCAGGCATGGTAACTTTTGTAAGGGTACCAACTCCCTCCCATCCGGCAAAGGTATAGCCAACTCTGGTAGGCGTACCGACTGCAACCTCTGTGCCGTACCGGGCATAGACTGCATCCACGCCATAACCGCCGGACAGATCAAAGGTCATCAGATAGTAGTGACGGTCAAAACGCAGTTCCACCACTGTGGAACCGTCTGCGGCCACTGCAGGCATCTCGTGAGGCAGCACATAGAAGCCGTCATATGCCACCTTTGTGCCATCGGGTTGCTCCTGGGTGAAGTCCGGCACGATGGTGCCGGTAACAGCTTCCCGCTGGATCACAGTTGTCTGCTCGGTATATTCGTCGTCATCCACATTCTGCAGGAACACCTTTACCTGATACTGCACAGTTGTGGGTTTATAGATTACTTTCACCGTAACGTCCGAGGTGATGGTGCCGGGGGTATAGGAATCCTGACGAACATCATTCACCCAGGGCAGGTAGCCAACCACATGGGGGAAGGTGATGGTCTGATCCAGCACGCCGCTGGAGCCCACATTAAACGCTTCTTCCTGGGCGGCAGGGGTAATGCCGTCTTCAAAGAGATACTGGATGGTGATGGTGTATACCGTGGTATCTCCCTCCTCTGCAATCACCGCAGGGGACTTGGCGAGGAAGGGCATCACTTCGGTTTGGGTGGGCAGGGCAGACTCCACCGCCGGGACTTCAGCAGGAGCCTCGGCAGGAGTTTCAGCGGGAGTTTCGGAGGAAGCCTCAGAGGGTGTTTCCGCAGAAGGCTCTTCCACGGCGGGTGCAAATGCCATCATGAGGGCGGGAACCTCCGCAGGTACTTCGGCAGAAGCTTCGGCGGGCGTTTCCGCAGAAGGCTCTTCCACGGCGGGTGCAAATGCCATCATGAGGGCGGGAACCTCCGCAGGTACTTCGGCAGAAGCTTCGGCGGGCGTTTCCGCAGAAGGCTCTTCCATAGCAGGTGCAAATGCCATCATAAAGGCAGGCGCCTCCGCAGGTACTTCGGCGGGCACCTCGGCAGGCGTTTCGGTGGGAGCTTCCGTGGGCACCTCGGCGGGAGCTTCCGTGGGAGCCTCGGTAGGAGCCTCAGTAGGAGCTTCGGTGGGCACCTCAGTAGGAGCTTCCGTGGGAGCCTCAGTGGGAGCTTCCGTGGGAGCCTCGGTAGGAGCCACGGTGGGTGCTTTCTCCGGCTCTTCCGTCGCAATCCGGACAGGGGCCACATAGGGTTCCACCGTAATATACAGGGCTTCACTCACCGCATCCACGCCGCCGGAGCTGGAAACACAACGAACCCAAGCCTGGTCATTGCTGTCCAGCAGGGATGCAAGCATACCATAGCTCAGGGTCAACGATCCTTCGTTTTCGCCATAGATATCTACCCACAGACCTTCCTCTACTACAGAGGCCAGGATCTGCCAGCGGTAGCTGACTGTGCCGGTCAGGGTGGAGACCGCCGTAAGGGTGGGCTTTTCGTATTTGGGCAGGGAAATGCCATCGATGACTTCTGCACCGTCCAGGTATACCTTGGTGGTGTCTTCCGTGGATTCATGGACTCCATCGCAATCCGGCTTGCCACAGGTATCACAGGTGCTGACGAACTGCAGCGAAGAATCGTCCGTATCATCATCGGTATAATCCTGCAGGATCCAGGCAGTGTCCGGCCAATATTCCATTGCATCCGCTACCACACCGCCGGAATAAAATTCCACGCAGTACCACAGGGAAGAATTTCCCTCGTACCAATACCAGTCGGTGATCCGGAAAAGAGTGCCTGCTTCAAACTCATCATAATAAAAATAGACATTGTCATCGTAAAAATCCTCACCCGGACTGACAATGTAGGTATAGTCACTCTCAATGAGCTGCGCGTATTTTCCGACATCGGTACTGTAGTCCAACTCCCCGGATGCAACAACAGACCCCGTAAAGAGGGACAAAAGTATACTGAGGCACAACAACAGTGCAAGGATTCTTCTTTTCATATTCTTGTGCCTCCTTTCGTAAGAATTGTGTCGGATTATTTCAGTTTATTCCAGGCGGTTGCCGGGGTCAGGGAGCCGTCGTTCTGAATGACGCTGGCCCGGAAAGTCAAATTCAGATTCTTCAGTTCCTGAATATTGGCTTTCTTGATATCTTTGCTGACGGTGATGATACCGTCCCGGATGATGTCTGCTGATAAAGGTGTATTGGGGGGCAGCTCCTTGTAGTAGACATACTTGGTGCCGGGCAGATATGTCCAGCCATCCGCAAGGGTCCAGCTTAAGAGCGTTCCCTTCATAAAGAGGTTATTCTCAACCGTCCAGCCGGAGGCATCCACTTCTACAAAAACGATGGTGGCCACTTCGCTGGCATCAAAGCTGACGGTTACCTTCTTGTTCAGATTCACGCCGGGGATAACAATGCCGGTTTTTTGCGTATCTCCTACGAAATCACCGGTTTCTGTCAGAGTCAGATTGCCGAATTTTGCCACCCGGGCGCTGTCGCTGCCGGTGTCCGTCGTCACATACCGGGCGAACAGACCGCCCATCAGCGCGGTGGTGATCAGAATCAGGCAGAAAAGAACGCCTGCCAGAAAAAGCAGTTTTTCGCCAATGGTCATGGAGAATCTTCTCTTGTTTTTATTTGCCACAGAAAATTCTCCTTTCTCTTTTTATTCCTGTTCGGCTTTCAGCCGACGGATCTCGGCCTTGATCTTTTCCAGTTCGTCCTCGTCCTTTTTCTTTTCCCGGCGCAGGGTCCATTCGGACAGAGCCAGGGCGCTGGCTACCATGATAAAAATAGCGGCAGGACTTTTCAGCAGCCGGGCAATCCTGCCGGCACCGGGGATGCGGCCGATCATGCGGCCTTTGATCATTTCCTTCCGAACGGGGGCGTCCGGGGTATTGTTGGCATCACCCTGGGTGATGACGGTATCTGGCTGCAGTTCAATGATGCGGTGTACCACCAGCATATTGTCGCTCTGGTAAACCACGATATCATTTTCCTGATACGCATCCTGTGCGGCAACAATGATGAGGTCATCGATTTGGATGGTAGGTTCCATGCTGCCGCTGAGAACCACCGCAGCGCCAAAGCCAAAAGGCATGGGAAGATGGTTGCCCATGAGGCTCTTGGCATTCCACAGGTAGAGATTCACACCCAGCACCGTACTGGCAAATACCAGAAGACAGGTGCGAAGCAGATTCTTCCATTTTTTAGCCATTTTTGTCCCTCCGTCTGCGGTAGGGTATCGCCAGAAGAAGCATCAGCACTGCGGAGGATGTGACCAGCATGGTCATAGCCAGCTCGATGCCGCTGGTGTCGCCGGTCTTGGGGATGCCGTTGTCGGCATTGGGGTCAGAGCTTTGCTCAGCGATGGTCTTGATGGTGATGGTCAGACGAATTTCCTTGTTTTCCAGTGCCAGCTCTGCGGCTCTGTTTCCCAGCAGCGTATCCTCTGCATCGTTTCCGTCAAAGGGCCATTCCCAGTACAGGGTGTAAGGGATATATCTTCCTGTGCCGACAGAACTGGAATGCTGCACATTCACCATGTCGGTGACAGGTGCATTTGCAGCCGCTGTTCCGAAAAGATACCGTTCCGTTGTGCCGCTGGTATAGCTGACGGAAGCCTGGACCGGGATTTCAAAGTTGCTCGTTCCGCTGGAATCTGCGCCCTTTTCAATAATTTCACAGACGGCATGAAAGGTCACTTTGTAATCCAGCGACACATTGCCGGTGTTTTCCAGGGCAAAGCGGTAGGTATTGTCAGAGCCGGGAGCGATAACCTTCTCGCCGTTTTCGCCCTGGACAGTGATCTGATGGCTGCCGTTTTCATAGGAGATCCGGAAAATCTCGATGTTGGTTTCGCCTTCCCATACAGTATTCTCGTCATAGACACGGAAACCGGGTTTGGCAGTCAGCAGGCGGTGGTTATCGGGATGGTAACCGGCGCTGCGGAAGGTGATGCTGCCGTCGTTCTGACGCAGTCCTTCCCGGACGGCGGTAATGCCGTCGCCTTTGGTCAGGGGAATATAGTGACGGGAATCCGCCGGGGCAAAACTCATAAGGCGGCTGAACAGTACCGTGGCGGAGAGCAGCACGCAAAGAGCCAGCGTCACAACCGCAATGGTACTGCGGCTATTCTGTTGTCGCAGGCTGCGGTAGTTGTTCACAGGCGGAGCTCCTTTCGTCGGGTCTTTTGCATTTGCCAGAACCGGAAAACAGTCCGGTGCTGGCGAATACAAAAGGCTGGATACCCAGCCCAGCCACGAAGGCTGGGTATCGCCAAAATTAATGAAAAGTTGCGGGGGATTAGTCGATCTGAGTGACGGTGCACTTAACTTCGATCTCGATAGTGGCAGCACTCTTGCCATCATTCATGCCTGCAGCAGAATCACCCAGATAAGTATCGCTAATGTCATTCTCATCGGAAGTGTAGAAAGGCCACTCCCAAGAAATAGTCAGGTTTTCAGTTGCCTTCTCTGCCAGATTGGTGTTTGCATCATAGGTCTTGCTGTAGTTCTTAATAGCTTCCTTAATAACATTCTCAGCTTCAAGCTCAGAAGTATAGCTATCCAGATAATACTTATCAGTGCCATTGATGGTGATCACCAGGGGGCAATAGTAACCATCCTTATCAGCCCAACCATTCAGATCAACTTTAGTTGCTTCATAGTTGACAATGACATCAACTTCAGGCTTACCGGTAATAGTAATTGCAGCCATATCACCCTTAGTGCCAGGAGCAACCAGATCGTTTGTGTTGGCGTAAGAGCCATCGCTTTGTACAGTAATATTGGATGAAGCAGTAACAACTGCATCATTACCATCACCGACACTATCATAAGCCTCAGCAAACATAGTGCCTGCAACATCAACAGTAACACCAAACTTGGCAACACGAGCCATATCGGAACCGCTGTCAGCAGTAACATACTTAGCGTAAGTACCGCTGATGGCGCTGGTGGAGATCAGAACTGCAACCAGCAGGAAGGAAGCCAGTCTCATCATAACGTTTTTCTTCATAAATGTATTTTCTCCTTTCTGTAGTTATCGCCTTTCGGCGTTTTCCCCAACGGGGAAAGCTAGAACACCGGGCATCTTAAGCCCAATCGCGGAGGATGCCGCGGCATTTTATTCTCTCCCCGTCGTGGCTGTACGGAGAGGGGATAACGATTTTTTTGCTCTGTGCCCGGGCACAGGAACAAACCCCATAGGGTTTGTTATAAAGGGTTGGTGTATAACAAGTCAAAAAACAGAAGATGTTCCCTTGATAAATACAACAACAGTGAAAACGTTTACATGCGGTGGACAAAGGAAACCTCTCCTGCAGAAACAGAGTCCCTGCAGGGGAGGGATGGCACTTAAGCCTGTTCTTGTTTTTCTTTTTCGGCCTTCAGCGCCCGGAGGGCTTCCAGCTCAGCCAGCAGGGCATCGGTATCCTGCTGCTTGGCCTTTTCGTACTTCTTCCGGCGCAGCATATCGAAACCAACCATCAGCAGCACGGGACAGACAACACACAGAATCAGACCCGGTGTGGTCTGCATAAACATGGCAACATGACCCAGACCGGGAATCCGGTTGCGGTAAATACCCACCAGCTTGTCCTGGGGTACCAGAACCTGGTCTTCCGCGTTGTTGTTGTCACCTTTGGTGCGGTAGGAAAGTGTGCCATTTTCTTCCACAATCTCCAGAACGCGGTGGGTTACCACACTGGTGCCGCTGCCCATGGGATCAAAGAAAGAGATCACGTCATCCACCCGGACGTCTTCGGGATCCAGAGTATTGCAGATAATCAGATCACCGGCTGAAATCTGGGGATACATAGAATCGGTCAGAACGATCATCGGGAATACGCCTCCCAGGGAGGGAATCTCGTCCTCGTTGATGTAGCTTTTGGCAATCAGCGTCAGATTGATGATCAGAATCGGCAGGAGAATGATGCACAGAATAGTACCGATAATGGTCAGGACTTTCTGCTTGGGATCACTGGACTTGGGGGTGGACTGACTCATAAAAAGTTCCCTCTTTCGTAAAAATAGCCTTGCTTCCTAGAACATTTAAAAAAATGGTACACTATTTAAGTATAATTATCCATACTAGTTACTATATCAATAGTGGCGATATTTGTCAACATTAATTGGATATTCTGATATCGGATTTTGAAGAAACGTGCAAGCCGGAATCGGGCAGATGTCCACCGGACATCTGCATTTCTTTTTTTAAGTCCCATTCCGTGCATAAAAAATAGCCGATACCCAAAGGTATCGGCTATTTTTTATGGGGTGGATGATGGGACTTGTTACATTATAGAGTTGCCTCCGTCAAGCCGTCGGCAAGCAGAAACCTGCCGGACATCTGCATTCAGTTTTTCAAGTCCCATTCCTTGCATAAAAACAAGAGGCATCCTTTTGGATGCCTCTTGCTTTTATGGGGTGGATGATGGGACTTGAACCCACGATCTTCAGAGCCACAATCTGACGCCTTAGCCAACTAGGCCACACCCACCATATTGTTTTGTTGAATCAGCACTCGCTGGAAGAATGGCACGCCAGGAGGGACTCGAACCCCCGACCTACTGCTTAGAAGGCAGTTGCTCTATCCAGCTGAGCTACTGGCGTATTTCTATGGAGCGGGTGACGGGAATCGGACCCGCGTATCCAGCTTGGAAGGCTGGTGTTCTACCATTGAACTACACCCGCGAATCTCTATGCCTTTGTGATTCAGCCAGAGCATTTTACCATAGAAAAATACAAATGTCAAGCATTATCCTTTAAGATTTCCGGTATTTTTTTGTAGATCACATCTGCGACGGCACCTTCGCCGCAGGGGCAGACGTTGGGGAACTGCTTTGCCACGATGGCATCCGAAGGCGCAAAGGCGAAATCTGCACCGCGGAGCATGGACAGGTCATTTTCGCCGTCTCCCACACAGACCAGAATTTTCCGGCCCAGCTTCTTCTGAAGGGCGCGGGCGGCGTTGGCCTTGGAAACACCCTTGGCGTGGATGTCCAGGATTTTGGGGGCGGCCCGGAAAACCTCGCAGAATTCACCGAATTCTGCCCGGAGAAGGCTTTCCACTTCATCAAACCGGGCCTTTTCCGCCGGGGTGTATTCATACAGGGCGGAAACATTGGTGCTTCTCAGCTGACCGTACAGGGCAAATTTCAGGAAAGGCCCCAGGTCATCCTCCGGACGGGCATGGGCCCATGCGCAGTGGTTTCCCTCGCTGAAAGCATCCCAGGCAGGATTTTCTTCAAAAATATAGTGGGCATCCAATCCCTGGATTTCCACCGTCATATCGGGAAACTGCTCCATAGTGCGGAGGATGGTCTGGGCCTGATCCAGGGGGATCAGCGCCGCATCCAGAATGGTATCTGTTTCCAGGTCGTAGGCAGCTGAGCCGTTGTACAGCAGCAGGGGGACGTTCACAGGAACGATATCCCGGAACACCCTGGTCATGGGCAGACTCCGGCCTGTATTGACCGTAAAAGCGCCGCCGTTTTCCATAAAATACCGGATCGCCTCCAGGTTACGCTCCGGGATGGTGGAATCCCGGGCGGTAAGCGTCCGGTCAAAATCCACGGTCAGCAATACATCGGAAAAAATGCCCATATTGGTTTCCTTTCTGCGATGGAAAATTTCTCTTAAAGGTATTAGCTTTGCAGCCAGCGATAGATTACCGTGTCATTGCGAGGAGGCCGCAGGCCGACGTGGCAATCTCCTAACCCTTTGGGAAATTCCCACGCCAGTCTGAGGACTCACGCGTAAACAATTTTGAAAAGGCACAGGCGGTTTCCCGCCTGTGCCTCATTCGTACTTTTCAGGCGCGTTCTATTTAAGTTTGCCGAAATTAGAACAGGCCGGAAACCTTACCGGTCTCGACGTCAACGTCAACACGGCGGTAAGCGGGGTCAGCAGCAGTACCGGGCATCATGGAGATGGTACCGGCCATGGGGCACAGGAACTTGGCGCCGCCGTACTCCAGGATGTCACGGATGGTCAGCTTCCAACCAGTGGGCACGCCCTTCTTGGTGGGATCATCGGACAGGGACAGGTGAGTCTTAACCATCATGGTGCAGTAGTCAGCGTACTTGGGATCGGTCTCGAAGCGCTTAGCCTTCTCAACAGCCAGGGGCTGCCAGATGACGCCGTCAGCGCCGTAGACTTCCTTGGCGATCAGCTCAACGCGCTGACGCAGGGGCATCTCCAGATCGTACAGGAACTTGACTTCCACGGGATCCTCACAAGCCTCAACAACCACGCGGGCCAGCTCAGCAGCGCCTTCGCCGCCGTAACGCCAGTGGTTGGACTC
>JAFSAP010000038.1 GCA_017440925.1 Oscillospiraceae bacterium
GAGCATCCGCTTGACGTGCGGAAGGTCATAGGTTCGAGTCCTATATCGTCCACCAAATAATAAAGGCCATCCTTTCGGATGGCCTTTATTATTTGGTACGGCATAGGACGAGAACCAATTTCAATGCAACTGCCCGGTGGGCAGTTGCTCGATTCCGGCTCGACGGGGATGACTCCATAATGTAGTCGAGTCCCATATCATCATTCCTGTCGTACCTTATACTTGATTCTGCTTTGTGCCAGGAGATTGCCACGCCAGTCTGCGGACTGGCTCGCAATGACAAAGTTATCAGTAGCCGTCTGCTTATTCCCAACTTGACGGGATCGACACCATAATGTAATCGAGTCCTATATCATCCCCTTATATTTTCAAAAAACAGCCTTGTACTCCCAATTTCTTTTTGTTATAATCTATAACACAACATAAGCAGGAGAATGGAACTCTCCAAGGAGCTTCATATGGATTATCAAGTATTGATGGAACTGGCTTCCACCCTGGGTTCCCGGCTGGCTGTAGCCGGTGCGGAAACCTACCGGATTGAGGAAAGCATCGTCCGCATTTTGGCGGCTTACGGACTGGAGGGCCGGGTCTACTCGGTGCCGGGGAGCCTGTTTATCACCATGATGGTGCCGGGACAGCTGCCCATTACCCAACTTTGCCGGATGAAAAATATGGGCACCGATTTGGATGCGGTGGAAAAATATAACAATCTCAGCCGCCGGATCTGCGCCGAAGTGCCGGACCCTAAGGTCGCTCTGCAATGGCTGGAGGATACGGAAAAGATCCGGCAGCAGTACACCTTCCCCAAAGTGCTTTATGGCCATGTTCTGGTGGCCTGTGGTCTCTGCCTCTTTTATGGCGGCAACCTTGCTGACGTGGCCTGTGCCGGACTTTGCGGCCTGTTTCTGGGGGTATTCGACACCTTCCTGGGGAAATACAATTCCAACGCCTTTTTCCAGAAGATCGCCTCCGGCTTTGCCATGGCCCTGTTTGCCTACATCCTTGCGGATGCCGGCTTGTCCCGGAACATCGACACCTCCGTCATCGGCACGCTGATGCTGCTGGTGCCGGGACTGCTGTTCACCAATTCCCTGCGGGACATTATCTTCGGCGACATCAACTCCGGTGTCAACCGTCTGGTGACTGCCCTGCTCATCGCCGCTGCCGTTGCACTGGGCACCGCTGCAGCCTGGAACACCGCCCAGCATCTATGGGGCATTCCTGCCGTGCCTGCGCCTCTGGCCCATTCCCCGCTGGTCACCTGCATCGGCACCGGTATTGCCTGCATCGGTTTCCTTTATGTATGGAATATCCATGGCGCCGGAAAGTGGCTCTGCCCCGTGGGCGGTTTTCTGACCTGGGCCGTTTTCTGCCTGGCAAAGGAGCTGGGCTTCGGCTATGCCATGTGCTGCCTCTTCGGCACCCTGTTTGCCGCCACCTATGCTGAGGTCATGGCCCGGATCCGCAAATACCCCGCCATTTCCTATCTGGTCATCGGTCTGATTTCTCTGATCCCCGGCTCCAACATTTACTACACCGCCCAGCAGGCAGTC
The DNA here is from genome assembly GCA_017440925.1 of Oscillospiraceae bacterium. Classification (GTDB taxonomy): domain Bacteria; phylum Bacillota; class Clostridia; order Oscillospirales; family Oscillospiraceae; genus Faecousia. The sequence continues at coordinate 1,554 of JAFSAP010000038.1, forward strand.
CAGGGCAATATGGACCGGTTCATCCAGGAGGGCACCCTGCTGATCGTCACCGCAGGTGTCATGGCTGTGGGTATCATTCTGGTATCCTCCGCCGCCAGAATTATCCATCCCATCCATCCGCCCGTCAAAATTGCAGTCAAAAAATAAATTGGGTAAATTTATATGATCTATTAAGCCCTGGCCCTCTCAAAGGAAGAGCCAGGGCTTCGCATTTTGGTACATTCCTGCACAGAAAACCGCCCCTGTTTACACAGGGGCGGTAATATTATGCAGTTGCGGGCAGATTATGCCAGGTGGTCAACGTGCAGCAGGTGGTGGGACTTGTGGCCCAGGGGCTTCTCCAGGTACTCGGTGTACAGAGCCTGCACATCGGGATTCTCGTGAGAGAAGCGGGTTGCTGCTCTGGCATCCAGGTTCCACAGCTTATCGCCGCGGGGACCTGCCAGTTCCTGACCTTCATGGATGGGCTGACCGCCGCCGCCTGCGCAGCCGCCGGGACATGCCATGACTTCCACGAAGTGGTAGTCCACTTCCTTGTTGTCGATGGCTTCCATCAGAGCGCGGGTGTTAGCCAGACCGCTGACGACAGCAACCTTAACGGTGCCTGCGCCGGGAACGGAGAAGGTAGCTTCCTTCCAGGGCTTCATGCCACGGACTTCCACGAAGGTGTCGGCATCGGGATTCTTACCGGTGACCAGATAGTAAGCGGAGCGCAGAGCTGCGTCCATAACACCGCCGGTAGCGCCGAAGATAACGGCTGCGCCGGTACCGGTGCCCAGGGGGCTGTCGAATTCAGCCTCGCCCAGATCCTTGGGAACCAGCATATCGGACTTGAACAGACGGGTCATTTCACGGGTGGTCAGAACGATATCCACATCGGGATCGCCGCAGGCGGAGTTCATGCCAGGCAGATCCTTCTCAGCCTTCTTGGCGGAGCAGGGCATGATGGAGACAACGCACATCTTCTTGGGGTCGATGCCCTTCTTCTCAGCAAAGTAGCTCTTGGCAACAGCGCCGAACATCTGCTGGGGAGACTTGGCAGAGGACAGCTGAGGTACGTACTCGGGGAACTGGCTCTTGATGAAGCTGACCCAGCCGGGGCAGCAGGAGGTGAACATGGGCCACTTGTACTCATCAGCATGGGTGAAGCGGTGCAGGAACTCGCTGCCTTCTTCCATAATGGTCAGGTCAGCGGTGAAGTTGGTGTCAAAGACATAGTCGAAGCCGATAGCCTTCAGTGCAGCAACCATACGGCCGGTGGTGGCCAGCTCGGTGGGCAGGTTGAAAGCTTCCGCCCAGGCTGCACGGACAGCGGGAGCAACCTGGATCACGGTGGTGATCTCGGGATCGGCCAGAGCCTTCATAACAGCCTTGGTATCGTCCCGGGCAGTCAGAGCGCCGGTGGGGCAGTGGGTGACACACTGGCCACAGAAGACACAGTCGGTGTCCTTCAGGTTGCGGTTCAGGCTGACGTCCACGGTGGTGCGGCCGCCGGTACCGGCAACGTCCCAGATGTGCATGCCCTGGATCTTGTCACAGACCTGGACACAACGCATGCACTTGATGCACTTGGTGGCATCGCGGACGATGGGCACTTCCATGCTCAGGTTCTTGCGCTCCAGCTTCTGCTGGTAGGGCTGCTGATGGATGTTCAGTGCACGGGCCATGGTCTGCAGCTCACAGTTGCCGCTGCGGATGCAGGCGGTGCATTCACTGCGGTGCTGGCTCAGCAGCAGGTGCATATTGGTGCGGCGGGCTTCCCGGACGCGGGGGGTATTGGTATGGACAACCATGCCCTCCTTAACAGCGGTATTGCAGGAGGGAACCAGGCGGTTGGTGCCTTCCACTTCCACAACACACATACGGCAGGCGCCGATTTCATTGATATCCTTCAGGAAGCACAGGTGGGGAATGGGAATGCCAGCCTTTTCTGCAGCTTCCAGAATGGTTGTACCCTTAGGCACGCTCAGTTCGCGGCCATCAATAACGAAATTTACCATTTGTCAACACGACCTCCCTTAAAGATTCCATAGCCAAAGTGGTCACAGCGCAGGCAGCGGGAAGATTCCTTGGTGGCTTCCTCGCAGGTCATGCAGTGTTCCATGCAGACAAAGTCATTCTTACGCTCAGCAGCAGCACGCTCACGGCAGTTGACGCGGCCTCTGGGTCTCAGATCGGTGCAGGCAGGAGTGGGAACTTCCACATCCACCTTGATCTCATGGTTGAAGCCCAGGTACTCATCAATGTTGGCTGCAGCAGCCTTACCGGCAGCAATGGCGCGGATAACGGTTGCGGGACCGGTGACACAGTCACCACCGGAGAAGACACCCTCGATTGCGGTCTTGGTATCAGTACCGGCAACCAGGTTGCCCCACTTGATCTTGATACCGGCATCCTCAAAGGTCTTATACTCGATGGCCTGGCCGATTGCCACGATGACAACATCAGCGGGAATGCGGACAGGATCAGCAGAAGCGGTGTTGGGACGGGGACGGCCAGCCTTGTCCATCTCACCGATGATCTGGGGCTGTGCCCACAGAGCGGCAGCATTGCCTTCTGCGTCCACTTCGATCTTCAGAGGAGCGTGCAGAGTCAGAACCTCAGCACCCTCAGCGATTGCGCCTTCGACTTCTTCTGCCTGAGCGGTCATGTCTTCCTGACGACGGCGGTAGACACAGGTGACGAACTTTGCGCCCAGACGGACAGCGGAGCGGGTGCAGTCCATAGCAACGTTACCGCCGCCGATGACAACCACGTTCTTGCCGGTGAAGTCGGGCATTTCGTCGTTGCCGATGCCGCGCAGCATCTCAACAGCGGAGATAACACCCTTGGCATCCTCGCCCTCAATGCCGACCTTCTTGTCAGTGTGGGCGCCGATGGCAACGTAAACAGCATCGAACTTGCTCTTCAGTTCCTCGAAGGAGATGTCCACGCCGATCTTGGTCTCGGTGTGAGCTTCAATGCCCAGGGACAGGATGGAGGCGATTTCGCCGTCCAGCTTCTCTCTGGGGTAACGGTAGCTGGGGATACCATAGCGCATCATGCCGCCCAGCTTCTTGTGCATATCGTAAACAGTGACCTTGTGGCCCATCAGTGCCAGATAGTAAGCAGCAGTCAGACCGGAGGGGCCGCCGCCGACAACAGCGACAGTCTTGCCGGTGGGCTCAGCGCAGGGAGGATTCTCCACATCGCCGGCCATATCGACAGCGTAACGCTTCAGGCCACGGATATTGATGGCGCCGTCCACCATCTTACGGCGGCAGCGGTTCTCACAGGGATGCTCGCAGATGTAAGCGCAGGATACGGGGAAGGGGTTGTCCTTGCGGATCAGCTTGATGGCATCGGCGCAGCGGCCTTCGTTGACCAGAGCAACGTAACCGGGGATGTCAACAGCAGCGGGGCACTTTGCCACGCAGGGGATAGCATCTTCCAGACCACCCAGGCAGCGGCCGGTCTTGACATGCTCCTCAAAATCATCACGGAATGCGATCAGTGCGTTCAGCACCAGCTGACCGGCATCGATACCGATGGCGCAGTCTGCGGAATCCACAACGACCTGTGCAGTGGTCTTGATGCGATCCAGGATGTCGGGATCGGGATTGCCATCCAGAACCTCGCGGATCATCAGGGACAGCTGGTCCAGACCGATACGGCAGGGTACGCACTTACCACAGGTCTGAGCCTGGCACAGATTCAGGAAGTTCAGAGTCATATCCACAGGGCACAGGCCGGGAGGATTTGCATCAATCCGGCGCTCCATGCTGCTGTAGATCTGTTCAACGACAGCCTGAGTCTGAGCGGGCATTTTTACTTCAAGTCTGCTCATAACAAAATCATACCTTTCCTAAGATTTACCTTTTCTTTTCCTATTGCGATGCCACTTGGCAGATTTGCCGGGATAAAAATTATGTCAGGGACAATCCTTGACAAAATAATCCTAACACAAAAAGCCTGCTTTTTCAACAGTTGCACATTGCTAACTGCATAGTTTCCGGATTTTTTGTCAGTTTTATCTAAAAATACGAGGGCACTTTCCATGGCACATTCCATTCTTTTGGTGCATTTTGCCCATCCGATTTCATTTATTAGAAATCTGTATAATTTTATTGAAATCGATAGCTTTTAACCGATATTTCTCTATCTATTTTATGCAGTTTTTCCAAAACCGGTAATTTATCCCCAACGACACAGCACGCTGTATTTTTCCATATTCCATGCAAAAACAGGCTGCCCCAAATGGACAGCCTGTTTCCTTATATCTGCTTTTGAAGCTTCAGCAGATAGCGCCGCCGGTACTTCAGCTGCACATACCGCATGACCTTGTTGTAATACAGCGGATTGGCTGCACCACCCAGAACACCTACCACCGGCAGGCCCTGGACAAATTTCAGAAGCAGCATATCCATGGCAAACACCTGGGAAGTCACACGGATCTGGCTTTCCAATTCCTCATCGGAAATCCGTCTATCATCCAGCCGGAGCCAATCGTTGATCTCCCGGTTTCTGCTGAACCACTCCTCCCCCGTGCTTAAGGATGCCGCCATCATTTTCAGGATCAGCATCTGCTCAAACCGGGTATCGTAGGCAAACCCATAGTGCAGGGAGGTTTCGTAAACGCCCCGGAGAACCGTGGTCAGAAACAGCACAATGTCCGGCATGCCGATTCCCAGTGCCCCCAGGCCAATGCCCTCCAGGGTGGTAACCGCCACATTCAGGCTGTTGGAGCCCCGGGCATTTTTGTGCAGTGTCCGGATGTTCTTGCGCTGGCCCTGCTCCTGAAAACTGTCATTCTGGGCAGTATGTTTCTGCTGAAGCTTTTCTTTTTTATAGGTCAGCTCGATCAGCTTCCGTCCATGCTGGAACACCAGAGAAAAGCCTTTGCAGAAAGCGCTGTTCAGCCCCGTATAGACCTTCGCAGGAACTTTCTGCTCCAGCATGGTCTTCCAGCCGGCAGGCTTTGCCCGGGTGGCAGCGCGCATCAAGCGGGATTCCTGCCGCTGCAATGCAGCAAACTCCCGGTTCAATGCCTTAATCTTCTTTTTCTGACCATTGTCCATAGACCATCACCTGTGAGATGCTTCATATTCCAGAAATTCCGGCGTTTTTCGCCAATATGCAACGCCCCAATGCGTAAAATCCCACTGCTGCATATAATCATTGCATTCGTAATCCACGTAATACAGTTTTCCGCCGCAGACCACAAAATTCGTGGGAAAATAGTCAATATTTGTATTTGCCGGATATAGCTTATCGCACATATCCTCCATCTGCCGGAAGAAGTCCTCTTCCATCCGGTCTTCCTGCACCAGTTTGTAGATGGTGTCTCCAGGAATGTATTCTTTCAGAATCCGCTCTGCTTTCCTGTCCACATCCAAAAGTTCCGGCATGGGAATCCCGATTTCCATGAGGCGCCGGTAATCCTGCAGTTCTGAAGCCAGCTTGTCCCCAAACTGGTAGTAATCACAGGGTTCATGGTGGATCTGTTTGATCACATACTCCCGCCGCCCATCCGACACCAGATAGGAATAGCCGCCCTTTCCTTTTCCCAGAAGTTTCAGCAGTGTAAATTCCTTCTCATTTACATTCATCATTTCCATAAGAAGACTCCTGCCAAAGCGTCTGCATCTGCATTCTGCGCTCCCCGGAAACTGCCAAAGCCCGGATCACCAGGGTCAGGGCAATAATTCCGGCCAGCGCAGCTGCCATAATGCTGTAACCCGTCACCACTTTGTGGCTGTAACGCTGGACAAAGTACTCCATAAAGCCGCCCAGACCGATGAGTCCAGCCAGGCCAATCCAAAGCACCAGATACCATTTCTTCCAGCCCCGGCTGCGTACCAGCCGCACGGAAAACACGATCGCCGCCAGACCCAGGCCGCAGGCACCCAGAACCTGCACGATGCTGACAAAGCCGTTGCTGCGGAAATACAGGGAATCATACCGGGTGCTGTCCAACAGCACCTGGGAAGCACCGTAGCACAGCAGGAAGATCAGGCAGGTGTCTCCCTGGCGGGCAGCCGGCTGCCTGTCCTCCCTCAGCCAGAACACAAGCAGCGCCAGGAACAGGACAGCCGCCACCAGCGCCTGGAGGAAAAAGGTCGCCAGACGCAGTTCCTCTGCTCCGGAAACCGGATTCACCACCGTCCAGGCCCAGGGAAGCCCCCGGAAGGATGTGACAACCATTCCCCGGTCTGCTGTATTGAAAAAGCAGGAAAGCCGTCCCACAGCAATACCGGCGCAGCCGGCAACTGCCATGCAGTCCAGCATCCGGGGCAGGTCATCCGACAGCTTCACCAGCCGCAGGAGCAATGCCGCCAAAGCGCAGCCGGCAAAAACACCCACCAGGGCGTAGCCTCCGGAACTGTGATCCATCAAAGCGGCTGTCAGGCTGCTGTAGCTGTCTGTCCGGCAGTACCAGTGGACAAACCGGGCCAGCAGCAGGGAGAACGCCGCACACAGCGGCACACTGACGATACCTGCAGCAGCACTTCCTTCCTGGCGCAGATACAATGCAAGATAGACAAAAATCGCCACCATTCCGGCCATCACCAGCAGGATGTCACTCCAGTATACAAACACCGATCCGTAAATCAATGCGATCTGTTCCATGGGATCAACCTCCGTTGGGCAGCGCCGTTGCGAAATAGATGATATCGCTGATATCCCGCTCGCCGCCATAGTCCACATCATTCATCAGTTCTCCGCCGGTAACGATGCTGGCCGTCTGACCGCCATCCAGTGCGTAGGCTGTGTGGATGCCTCTTCCCTGCAGGTATTCTGCAAAGGTTTTCACAGGCATACCCCGGCGGTTGGCTGCCACCATGATATAATGCAGCGGTCCATGCTGACACAAGGCAGCTCTGGAATACCGGTCTGCCGTCTCACCGATATTATAAGAATACTTGGCCGTTACCTGGCCATCCCGAATCATCACGGGGCCAAAGGCCAGACTGAACCGGATGTTGTTTTCCGCCACGAACTGCTCCAGTTCCGCTTTTTTCATCACATCGCCAACATAGCTGAACAGCAGATCACCATTGGCATCAATGTAACAGGTGTCCAGCAGCCGGTCACCGGAACGCTTGACCTCACCATTGTAGATTACATTGCCAAAACCGCGGTAGGAATAATAGTCTCCGCTGGCCGCCGCCACTGCATTGACGCTTTCCGCCATTTCGGTGGTGGTATACAGCAGTCCGGAACCATACTCACCGCCGGACAGAAAACGCCGGAACTGAGACGGATGAGCAATCTTCACCTCTGAAAAGGTGTACTCCGTCATGCCAACCTTTTCTCTCCAGGTAATGGCCAGGATGGTGTCATCCAGATAATATTTGATCTTGCTGCCCTTCTCCAGTTCTATGTCTGTACGGAACAGCAGTTCCTGGCCGTCCAGAAGCACCTGTGCCCGGTCAATCACTTCCTGCAGATCAGCAGGATCCGTGGTTTCTCCATACAGCTCCGGATTGGGTTCCGGTGCAACCATGTCTTCATCGTTGAGCCAGTATACCTTCTCCACCGCCAACACGCCGTCCAGCGCATCACTGACGGTATTGGTCATGTACATGTCAAACTGTTCAATGATCTTTGCTTTTGTCTGCCTGCCGCCATAGGATTCCGATGTCGTCTTGCTCATCAGCATCACTGCCAGCATGCCTGCCGTCAGCACTGTGCCTGCCAGTGCAAGAAAAAGGATCCAAAGCCCCTGCAGGCCCTTTCTGCGCAGATTCTGCGCCTGTTCTTTTCTTTCCATGCTGCTCGTCTCCTCTACCCTGCCGTTCCGCCGGAAATCGCATTCAGCAGTTCCCGGTTCGGCATAACCCGCCATTGGTCACCGCTGTACACCAGCTGCAAGGTAACAATCCGGTAGGAATATCGGATATCCTCCTCCAAAGCATCCTGGGCGGCCTGGGTGATCACACTTTCCACAAAGGAATCTTTGTAACCGTTGGATGCATCATATATTTCAGAGGTATCTGCCGCCTGCTCCATCCCCTGCTGCAGAAGCTCTTCTGCACGCTGACCCAGCTTTTCCGTTGCCGCTGCCAGCTCCATGCTGATGATCTTCACATCTTGGGCCATTCCGGTATCCGTGGCATAGAGCTGACCCACCAGTTCATAATCCAGACTGGACACAAATGCGTTCCAGAAGGTTTTGTTCACCGCATCCTCCGGTTCTCTGGCAATACCCAGATCCGGAGAGCCATACATCAAGCCTGCCGCAGAAACAAAATCCCCGTCACAGATGGCTTCCATCATTTCTTCCACACAAAGCTTTGCTTCCTCCGGCGCATACAGAAGAACAGGCTGTCTACCCCGGCTGGTAACCACCAGAAATACCGAGGCCGCTGCAACCATAGCCGCCAGCACCGCAAAAACAGCACTGATTCCCGATCGAATTTTCATTTCGGCTGTCCATCCTTTTTTCATAGATTTGATTATTATAGCAAAAAATATCTGTGTTGTAAATCCGCCTTTCCGGTTTTGTCCCGGAAAAATATACGCATGGAAACAACAGCATCTATCTTCATAAAAACTTAATCTGTCCCCCAGGCCCCTGCGGGTTGCAATTTTCCCCTGTTTATGATAGAATGGCTGAAAATTATGTTAACAGGATCGGTGAAAAACCGTGGATGATAAACAGCGCACACGATTGAAAAAAATATGTATCGGCTTGGGTATCCTCCTGCTTCTGCTGACCGCCGTGATTGCCTTTGACATGACCGTTGACCGCAGCGGTTGGTCTGAAAAGGACGGCCTGTATTCCTACCGGGATTTCCATGGCCGGAAGATCACCGGCTGGCTGGAAACCGATGGCAACACCTACTATTTTGGGGATGACACCATCATGGTCACAGGCTGGCAGGAGCTGGATGGGAACTGCTATTATTTCGATGCCGCCGGCATTATGGCCACCGGCTGGAAGAATGTGGACAGCATCCGCTGCTATTTTGGCCAGGATGGCACACTGCACACCGGCTGGCTGGAACTGGACGGAAAGCAGTACTATCTGGAAGAAAATGGCGCCATGGTTTCCGGCTGGCAGGACATTGGCGGCAGCACCTACTATTTCGGGGAAAACGGCGCTATGCTCAGCGGCTGGAATACCCTGGAAGCTGAAACCTACTATTTCGAAGCAGACGGAAAGCTGGTCACAGGCCGGGTCACGCTGGAAGGGAAACACTATTACTTCCAGGAGGATGGCGCCATGTTCACCGGCTGGGAGGATACCGAACAGGGGCGGTTGTATTACGCACCTGATGGGATCCAAGCCTTCGGCTGGACAGAGATCGAGGACAAGCTCTATTTCTTCAACCAGGAAGGCATCATGCAGACCGGCTGGATGTCTGTAGGTGAATATACCTACTATCTGCAGGAGGACGGCTCTGCTGCTGTGGGCCCCAAGCAGATCGATGGACAGCAGTATTATTTCTCCCCCAAGGGGATCCAGGTGGTGCTGGTGAACGCCAGCCATAAGGTCCCCGGGTATTATGAGCCCAATCTGGTGGAATATATCCCCTGGCATGAGGTTTCCAGTGTCTGTCTGGAACCGCTGAAAAAGATGCTGGAGGACTGCGTGGCCGCGGGCTACGAATATGAATTCAATTCCGCCTACCGCAGCATCAAGGTGCAGCAGGATATTCTCTGGGCCAGAACCCAGGAGCATATCGACATCGGCTATACCGCAGACGAAGCTTACGCAGAGGCCCGCAAGACGGTGGCCCTTCCCGGTACCAGCGAACACCACCTGGGCCTGGCAGTGGACATTCTGAACAAAAAAGGAGCCGACAAGCAGGCTCTGGACTGGTTGGGGCAGCATTGTTGGGAATATGGCTTCATTCTCCGGTATGCGGCAGAAAAGGCCCATATCACCGGCATTGTTTACGAGCCCTGGCATTTCCGCTATGTGGGCACTGAGGTTTCCCTGGACATGAAGGATTCCGGGCTTTGCCTGGAGGAATATCTGGGTGCTGTTCCCATTGCATAAAATAGAATTCCCCGGTTTCCAACGGAAACCGGGGAATTTTTCTGTTAGTCCAGATACCAGCCGATGTTATTGGGGATATTCCGCTGGCTGATATAGTGGTATTCTGCGTCCAGCTTGGCATACCAGGGCAACAGGGAAAGGCCGTCCGTATCGTAGCGCCAACCGACTCCGTAATGGTTGCCTTCCGTGATGGTCCAGCAATCGGGATGACTTTCCTTAAAGGCCTCGATCTGTTCTTCCGGCACATCGTTGTTGATGGTGTTCAGATGGGTCAGATTCAGGTCTTCCAGGGCGCTGATATCCGCGATCTCCGTATGACTGATATTCAGCATTTCCAGCTGTGTGCACTCCCGCAGAGGCTCCAGATCGGGGATATAATGGCATTCCACCATTTCCAGGAATTTCAGATTCTTGCAGGCTGCAAAGGGCTCCAGGCTGTGGATGGGTGCGCCGGAGATGATCACTGCCTCCAGGCTGGTCATGCCGGAGATGAAATCCGCATAATCCAGCAGGTCATTGTGGCCGATATCCATATACCGCACCTTTTCCAGATACTTCATATCAGCAGAATTATCATCATACAGGCCATATACTGCCCGCAGCACTTCTGCATCTGTCAGGCTGCTGCCGTTGGCACCAAAGTACACACGCCAGACAAAGCTCAGCTTGTCCCGGTAATCCTCCCGGATCTGACCCAGGGTTTCGCTGTTGATCTTTTTCCACATCTTATCATACTGGCCCCGGCTCTCCAGCACAAAGCGCTTGCAGCCGCTCATCACATCCAGCGCCATGCGGAGGTTCTTTTCCATGTTGTCGTCTTCCACTTTGATGTTCTTGACAACAACTTCTTCATCGGTAGTATTGATGGTGAAGCCATAGAAATCGAAGGTATAATGGAAAGCCACATCGGGAGCAGCATCCACCAGCTTCTTCACATCCTCCAGACTCAGACGGCTGGTGCCGGAGGCATCCATCAGTTCCACTTCTTCCAAAGCGGTCAGAACTCCCAGCCTGCCTGCCACTTCCTCCACCTGATCCGGTGTCAGCGCAGACAGGTCTATTTTGGTGGTACCGGCATCATATTCCTTGCCCAGGATCTCTGCCGTGAAGGAGATCTCGATATCCGGGTAGGCTTCCTGGAGCTGCGTTCTTTCCTCAACAGTAAGCGTAGCATTTAAGAATCCGATCCGCTTCAGCTGCGGCATATGCTTCAGATTCTCCAGCAGCGCATCAAAGCTGTAGGCAGCGGGATCCGTCAAAGAGGTATCCTCTGTTGTCCAGTGCAGCTGGGTGCTGCCGCCCAAGTCCACCTTGTAGTTCACTTCAACCTCCGGCAGCCGGCTGACCAGCGCTTCCAGCTGGGCATAGTCATGGCATTCATATGCCTCGACCACCTTCAGTTCGGGGAAGCAGGTTGCCAGCACTTCAATATCTTCGGCTGTCAGGGACTGGATCTGCAGCTGCCGGCTGTCGCTGGAATAGCGGGTATTCTGGAAAGGAACGCTCCACAGAATGTCGCATTCGGGCAGCTGGGCGCGAACAGCCAGATAATGCTCCACAGAGATCTCTTTTTCACTCAAATCCAGTTCCTTGGCATACTTGGCGTAGCTTTCTCCCTCCACGGAGAAGTGGGTGGTATCATACCAGATAAAACCCACCAGGCCTGCCAGAACCAGAGACAAAACCACGATTGCGACGATCAAAACTTTGCGCATATTGGGAATCCTCCAGAATCCATGTTATCTGATAAATCATACCATATTCTATGCACAAATGCAAGAAAAACACAGTTTCATTTACAAAACCCGGCGGAAGCTGCCGTTTTATTGACAGATGCAGGCTTTCCATGGTAAAATGCGGATAGGATTATCAAAAGAGAGGCGAAGCCCTATGTTTTCCATGTTTTCCCCGGATTCCAAAATCATGCAGGTTATCAGCCGGATCACTGATCTAGTGCTGCTGAACATCCTCTTCCTGCTGACCTGTCTGCCTGTGTTCACCATTGGCGCCGGTGTCACCGCCATGTACACCCTTTGCTTCCGGATGCTGCGGCAAGAGGAAGGTAACATTCTCAAGCCCTACTTACGGGCTTTCAAAGAAAATTTCAAACCCGCCACCGGCGTCTTTGCCCTTCTCGCGCTGATCCTGGTGCCGGATTACTTCTATTTTGACCGGTTTTTCCATATGGATGGCGGGCTGCGCTATGCCTTTTACCTTTTTGTTTTGATTGCGGCAGCAGCAGTTCTGACGGCAGGCTTTGCCTTCCCCTGGGTCAGCCAGTTCCGCAATACTGTTCCCCAGACTTTGAAAAACGCCCTGCTGCTGAGCATCAGCAACCTGCCCCGGGCCATTGCTGTGGCTGCCATCAATCTGCTGCCCATCGTCCTCTGGATCGTCAACTATGACCTGTTCACCAAGGCCAGCTTTCTGTGGCTGGTGCTGTACTTTGCAGCCGCCGCCTATATGAATGCCGCCATCCTCTATCCTGTGTTCAAGCCTTATACGCAGCAGCAGGAAATCAGATAACAGGCAGCCAGTTTGATGAACTTGAATTTGACGAGGAGACCATAATATGAGTATCACCCAGACTTTTTACGATAATCTGGCATCCCAATATGATAAACTGTTTCTTGATTGGCAAGCCACCACACAGGAACAGGCAGTCATTCTGGACAAACTTTTTGTGAGTAA
>JAFSAP010000039.1 GCA_017440925.1 Oscillospiraceae bacterium
AGCGAAAGGGGCAGAGAGGACAAGCCCTTAACTCCCGTCCTCTACTCCACGCGGGAAGGAGGTGAACTCTATGGAGCTATCTTCTTCCGACAAGGAAAGAATACAACATCAGTACGACGCATTAGCAAAGAAAACTTTGGTTGGCGAAGCGAAAAGCCACCGCCGCACTCTTGCGAAACGCGCAGCACGCGAAGTACCTTTTTCGGATTTGAGCGAAAGCGAACTCGCGCAGCTTTTCACAACGGACGAATACGAAAGCGATTATTTCCGTTTTCAAGTGTCCGGCTTTGATGTACTCGTCAAAAATGAACTGCTTGCCGAAGCCCTTACCGCTTTGCCTGAAAGAAAACGCGATATTGTTCTCTTGTCCTACTTCTTGGATATGAGCGACACGGAAATTGGCGAACTGCTGAATGTTGTACGCACGACGGTTTTCCGGCATAGGAAATCCGCGCTTGCGAAGATCAAACAATATTTGGAGGGAAAAGCAGATGATGAACACCGTTAGGAAATCTGAAAATCTGTTGCCGTTCCCTGTCATTTCCGCAGCGGCAAACGGCGACACAAACGCCATGTGCGCGATCTTGAAGCATTATGAGGGTTACATAGCGAAACTTTGTACCCGAACGTTGAAAGACGACGCGGGCAATACTTACTCCTATGTGGACGAAGAAATGCGTAACAGGCTGCAAGTGCGCCTTATTACCCGCACTCTTGCGTTTCATGTAGGCTAACTCTTTAAGCCCATGCGGGGAGCGTATACCCCTTTCCACGCTTCCCGTTATGGGCTGTTTGTCGTTCCGTAAAAGCATATCGGAAACGGTATGTTTTTACAGGCTGACAAAGCCTTATTGTTCCTTGACAAAGAAAGCCTTCGGGCAGAATAAGGCAGACGGATACAATTTGTCTGTGTGGAGCCGGTCGGCCGGTGCGCCATGACCCTGTTGCAAGTCCGCAGGACGGGACCCCTACCAAACAGGTGAGCGACAAAACCAGGCCGCAAAACAGGTGTGGCAGCCTGTGGGCGAGGATACGCAGACAGGATAATGAGACTCCCGCGTTGAACGCCCTCAAAGCATTGCGCGGCGCACCCATCAGCATGGGCCGGGGTGAGATTCCCGTGGAGCTGCGGCCAGCAGCCGTCCGTTTTCTGCCTCTTTTATGGTTTTAATGAAATGGCATGAAAGGGGCCTTATTATGCAGAAAATTCAATCTGAAAATAAATATGCCCCGCCTATGCGGAGCAAAAAGAAGATCGGCAACACGACCTTTATCGTCAATTCTTTTTTCCCTCAAACGGGAAATCAGACGATAGCCTCCAAACTGGAGAACCTGATAAAAGCCGATGTTCAGAAACAAACTGTGACTTGAAAACCTCTTAACAGGCAGACAGGGAAAAGAAAGCGCGGTATAATGAAGTTGGACTTCAATATCGTGTTTGACTGCCAGATAGGAGGTATTTATGTATTATCAGTCAAACACCGCTGCCGCGCTTCAATTCCCTTACACGGCTATGAGCTCCGAAGAACTTACAGCTTTGTATTGTCGCTTATCCCGTGATGATGAATTGCAGGGTGACAGCAATAGCATTGTAAACCAGAAAAAAATCCTGGAAAAGTATGCCCGTGAGCATGGATACAGCAATTTCAAATTCTATGTTGATGATGGCATCTCAGGTACGACCTTCAACCGCCCAGGCTTTCAGCAGATGATTGCAGACATTGAGGCTGGCCTTGTCAAGAGGGTCATCATCAAGGATATGTCACGTTTCGGACGTGATTATCTGCAAGTCGGCATGTATACGGAAATCATGTTTCCCGAACATGATATTCACTTTATTGCGGTGAATGATGGTGTGGACAGCACTCAGGGTGACAACGAGTTTATGCCCTTCCGCAATATCATCAATGAATGGTACGCTAAAGACACCAGCAAAAAAATCCGTGCCGTTATGAAAGTGAAAGGCAATGCAGGAGAACATTTGACTGTTTTGCCTCCGTATGGATACATGAAATCGTCTGATGACAAAAAGCAATGGGTGAAGGATGAAGAAGCCGCCCAGGTAGTTTATGAAATTGGTCTCTATATCATGGATGGTTTGGGACCCTCGCAGATTGCAAGAAAACTGACGGAAAGAAAAATTCTTACTCCGGCTGCTTACTATGCGAGCAAGGGCAGAACAACCAATGTCACAAAGAAAGGTTCTCCTTACGCTTGGGATTCTTCTACGATTGCCGACATCATGGACCGCTGGCGTGAATACCTGGGGCACACAGTTAATTTCAAAACCCGTAAAAAATCCTACAAGAGTAAAAAGACCTTGCACAATCCAGAAAGCGAATGGAAGATTTTTGATAATACCCACGAAGCCATCTGGACGGAGGCGATTGCCGATGCAGCAAGGCTCGCAAGGCAGACGCGGCGCCGACCCACAAAGATGGGAGAAATGGGTATGTTCTCCGGCATGATGTTCTGTGCCGACTGCGGCTCCATTATGTACCAATGCAGGGCAACCAATTTCCGGCGCGATCAGGAATACTATCTGTGTTCCGGCTATCGGAAAAGCCGTGATGTATGTGGGCAGACACATTCTATCCGAACTGTTATCCTGGAAGAATTGGTTCTGCAAAATCTGCGCGAGATCGTTTCCTTCGCATCACAGCGCAAAGACGATTTTGTGAAGATGGTCATGGATGCGGATATGCGCCAACGTAACCAAGATTTGGCAAAACGGCAGAAAACATTGGCCGATGCCGAAAAGCGGATTGCAGAGCTGGACACCATTTTCAAGCGGCTCTACGAAGATACTATTTCGGGAAAACTTTCTGACGAGCGTTTTCAAAAGCTCTCTACCGATTACGAGAAAGAGCAGCATCAGCTTCAAGATGTAGCGGCTGCTCTCCGTGATGAAATCGAAGCAGAGGAACAAAAAAGCGCCAATGTGGAAAGGTTTCTCTCCGTTGTAGAACGGTATACGGAAATTCCTGAATTAACCCCATGTATCTTACATGAGTTTGTCGAGAAGATCGTTGTCCATGCCGCCAGCGATCCAAAGGGCAAGAACCGCACCCAGGAAATTGACATCTACTATAAGGGCATTGGAGCCCTGGAAGTATCGAAAGTTACTTCATCAAGGCAAGAATGAGAAAAACGGCATAGCCGAAGCTATACCGTTTCTCTCTTGCCCCACGATGTTTTCTTATCGGGAGGCACCTTAAGGGTGCCCTTGTTTTTTGGAGCAGGGTACGGGAATCGAACCCGCCTCCGAGGCTTGGGAAACTATGGGATATATATGCTATATATGATGCGGTTTCAAAGAGCATATAGCTGGATTAATATTATACTTTTCCAACTATAAAAATTTGAGAATTATCAGAACGATGGTATTTTATATACATATTGCATGACAATACCATGTCCGCACTGACGATTTTCTGAAGCGGTGGGACAATCAGGTGAAACAGGAGCAAAAGAACATACTGAAGAATTTGGTTTCATAACCTGAAGATTGCCCCGGTGCCCGATTATAGTTCGGACATCGGGGCCTTTTGCGTTTTGTAAAAGAAATCTCCCAAATCCGTGAGGATCTGGGAGATTTTTGGAGTGGGATGCGGGTGCATCAATATGCAAGGTTATAGCACGATGAACGTACAACCGCCCGGTGCAACCTCCATTGTACCGGCGCAGACAGGTCTTCCGCTGAGCTCCGGCAGTTCGTCACTCTCTCCCAGAACCAGTTCGTTTCCGTTCAGCAGCATGGTGCGGGAACGGAGCTTGCCGTTGCCGGTGAGCGCGTAGACCTCTGCGGCCTTGGGCAGTTCTACGGTGGTGACTTCCTCGGAGTTGTTGATGATAAGATAGACGCAGCCGTCCTTGCCATCCCTGCGGGAGTGGCAGAACACATGGGCTCCCTCCCGGATCTCTTCGCCGCAGTCATAGACGGTGGTGCCCATCAGCTGGTTCCACAGCTTGACGGCAAAGTAGTTGGGTCTGGGAACAAATGTGCCGTGCTTCAGCCAGCCGTAGTCAGAGGATGCCAGCGTGTTGTGGAAGATCACACCGTCGGTGGCATAGGAGAAGCAGCCCAGCTCATTCAGAGTACGGGGAACATCGGCATAGGTGGAAGCCCAGGTGTTGCCGCCGCAGCCTGCATCGCCAGCCTCGGTGACCCAGATCTGAGCACCGGGTGCATGCTTATCCCGCAGGGGACAGTAATACTCGGTGTGCTTGCTGACCTTGGCAAGATACTTTTCGGTGAGAATCTGGCTGAAATCCCAGTGGTTGTTGCCCATGGCGGCACCGCGCTCGGAAACACCGTTGTAGTAGTGATAGCAGAATACATCGATGGGCTCGGTGGTATGCTCCATCATATCATCGGAGGAGACCATTTTGTACATTCCGCCGCCGGTGGCTTCGTCGGTGGGACCAATGGTGACTTCGCCTACGCAGCAGGGGCCCACGATCAGCACACCGGGATAGTTCTCCCGGATGAACTTGGTCATGATATCGTGGTCACGGCCGAAATGCTCGGTGGTGTAGCCTGCGGGCAGGCCGGTGTAGGTCAGAATGTTAGGCTCGTTGGTGAATTCCACAGCCTCAACGGGAACACCGTAGTCACGGCTGTAGTCCATGATCAGCTTTGCCTGAGCGGTGTCCCAAGGTTCGTGGGCATGGTGGTTGCCTTCACAGTTGGCAAAGGAGATCTGCAGCTTGCCGCCTACAGCCTTGACGAAGTCCAGCAGATTGTTCCACTGATGCTTTTTCAGTACGTTCTGGTAGCCCTCCGGAGCAGTACCGGCAGGATACTTGTCCTCAAAGTCATAGTAGGTCTTGTTGGCCCAGGTGCCGGATACACGGATCCATGCGGGACCGATGGCCTTGGCCAACTTCAGCAGGCGGGGATTTGTGGTGTCGATGGGATCATACCACTGATGCAGGTTGCCCATGTCCCGGGGATCCGGGGGGAGAAATTCCTCAATGCCGTCCACCTGGGCCTCGGTGTAGGCTTTCCAGAAGGTGCCGCCGGTAACCTCGGTCATCTCCACATTGTAGGATACCATCCGTTCATCAACGGTTCTGAGAACCTTGAGCTGTTCGGGGCTTAGTTTCACGATCTGTGCCATATACTGCACTCCTTTATTTAGATTCTTTGAATTAGGGCGGCAGCTTCTGACTTCTGCCGCTCCATTAAAAGGAGACAGGTGATACAGCATACTCTGTACACCTTATCATATCCATTATAAAATGAAAGACACCAGATAACAATGTACACATTTGCACACATGTGCAAGTTTATAAAAAAAGATTATTCCCGGTTTGGTGCGAATTTACCAAACCAGGACGATTATTGGGACTTATGGATCGGCTTTGTCAGAAGCTGGGTCACACACTTTGCCATCTGCTCCGGAGTCTGGACAAAATCATGCTCGCACCAGTAAAACAGCGCGTAAAATACACAGGTAACACCCAGAACTGACCGGATCATCTGCGCTTCCTGCGTGGAATCGCCGAGGGATTTCTTCCAAAATTCCTCCGAATTTGCCCATCTAAGACCGCAGCTCATCAGCTCTTGCGCAAGACCGTTTTTAACCAGAACGCACAGTTCCCTCTTTCTGCGCTCATGCCAGTATTGAAAATAACGGATGAAGCCCCGTTCCAAGGCAGCCGGATCATCTTCCGAATCAAACATGGCCTCCAGATTGCACTCAAGCAGAAGCCTGTTGAGCAAGGAGGACAAAACATCTTCTTTGTTTTCAAAATAATAGTAGAAGGTACGTCTGGGAATCGATGCATTGGAGCAAATTTTCCGGACGGATAAACTTGCATAGGATTCCGTTTCCAACAACTGCAGCAGACTACCTTCAATGCGATGCTGCTGCAGTATTGCACGTTCCGATTTATTGTGTCTGTCCATAGAATCTGCACTCCTTTTAATCTATATTATACCACCGGTAAGCCGGAACGCAACAACGAATCCTTTAGATAAAAAGAAACCGTTATCACGGTCATTTCAGACCTGATAACGGTTTTTGGAGCAGGGTACGGGAATCGAACCCGCCTTATCCGGTTGGGAACCGGAGGTTTTACCGATAAACTAACCCTGCGTAATATTTATTTAGCCTTACAAATAGCGTGACATTTTCTAAAAATCGATTCTTAAAATCCGAAATTGCATTGCAAACAGCGGGTTTTTGGATCGTTGGAATGTTGGCTTGGGAAGCCACTATAATAGCCGATATACTAACCCTGCACTTGCAGAGGTATTATAGCAGACTGAAACAGGAAATTCAACCACTTTTTGTCGGAAAGATGTACGCAGAGTTCTTGCATTTTTCCCCTGGCCGTGGTAGGCTGAATACAGAAAAAGCAAGGAGGAGATTCCCATGAATCTGAACCGGCTCCATCATGTGGCCATTATCTGTTCTGACTACGAACAGGCAAAGGAATTCTACGTCAACAAGCTGCAGCTGCCCCTGGTGCGGGAAGTATACCGGCCGGAACGCCGGGACTACATTCTGACACTGCTGGCAGGCGAAGTGGAAATTGAACTTTTCATCATGGAAGATCCCCCTCTGCGCCTCACCAATCCGGAGGCCCGGGGCCTGCGGCATCTGGCATTCCATGTGGAGGATATCGATCCGGTGATCCACTGGCTGAACGGTATGGGCATTGAGACAGAGCCCGTCCGCATCGATCCCTTCACCGGCGGACGGATGACCTTCTTCCGGGATCCCGACGGGCTTCCCCTGGAGCTCCATGAATAATAGTTCAAAAAAGAACTTTTTACCCTTGACAGACACCTTTCTAGATGTTATACTTTAATTGTTCAAAAACGAACTTTCGGAGGATCGCTCATGTCTGACGCAGGCCTGCGGGATGCCATGTCCCTGAGTTATCTGGACAATATCCAGAAAAGCAAAAAGAAATACGCCTCCCTCATGGAGCCCCTGTGCCGCCGGTATGATCTGACCCGCAACGAGCTGGATGTCCTGCTGTTTCTGGCCAACAACCCCGGCTTTGACCGGGCCGCGGATATCGTCTCTATGCGGCAGATCGCCAAGTCCCATGTTTCCCTGTCTGTGGGCAACCTGGAAAAACGGGCGCTGCTTGCGAGGCAGTTCGAAGCTTCTGACCGGCGGACGGCCCATCTGCGGCTGACGGAGGCCGCCGCCCCCATTGTACAGGAGGGACAGGTTCTGCAGCAGCAGTTTTTCCGCCAGCTTTTCGCCGGGCTGAGCCACGAGGAACTGATGCAGTTCGGAACGATCCTCATGAAAATCTGCAATAACATTGAAACCATCAACGACTGAAACAGAAAGGGGTACTCAACCTATGGCAGCAAAACAGGACATGGGAACCGGCAGCATCAAAAAACTCATGGTGCAGATGGCGGTTCCCGCACTGGTAGGACAGGTCATCAACCTGCTCTACAACATCGTTGACCGCATTTACATTGGCCACATTCCCGAGATCGGCGGCGCCGCCCTCACCGGCGTCGGCCTCTTCACCCCCATCCTTATGCTGATCACCGCCTCAGCCATGCTGGCAGGCGCCGGCGGTGCACCCCGGGCAGCCATTGCCATGGGCCAGGGTGACAAGGACCGGGCAGAAAAGATCCTGGGCAACTGCTTTACCGTGCTGATGATCCTGGCAGTTCTGCTGACCTCCGTGTTCTACTTTGCCGCACCCACCCTGCTGCGGTGGTTCGGCGCCTCCGATGCCACATTGCCCTATGCCGTCACCTATGGCCGGATCTACATTCTGGGCAGCGTGTTCGTGCTGACCGTTATGGGCATGAACACCTTCATCACCACCCAGGGCTTTGCCAAGATCAGCATGCTGACCACCATCATCGGCGCTGTCATCAACATCATTCTGGACCCCATCTTCATCTTTGTGTTTGATATGGGCGTTGCCGGTGCCGCCACTGCTACAGTGCTGAGCCAGGCCGTCAGCGCTATCTGGATCCTCCGGTTCCTTACCGGTAAGCAGACCATCCTGCGGCTGCAGG
This sequence comes from Oscillospiraceae bacterium, assembly GCA_017440925.1. Taxonomy (GTDB): domain Bacteria; phylum Bacillota; class Clostridia; order Oscillospirales; family Oscillospiraceae; genus Faecousia. Next base: position 8,012 of record JAFSAP010000039.1, read on the forward strand.
TGAAGAACATGAAGCTGATCCCCTCCGTGATCCTGCCCTGCCTGGGTCTGGGCATCTCCAGCTTTATCATGGTATCCACCGAAAGCATCCTGTCCATCAGCTTCACCTCCTCCCTGTCCCGGTTCGGCGGCGACGTGGCTGTGGGCGCCATGACGGTTCTGACCTCCATCAACCAGCTGATCACCATGCCCCTGTCCGGTGTCTGCCAGGGTGGTCAGCCCCTTATCAGCTACAACTTCGGCGCCAAGAAATTTGACCGGGTAAAAGAAGCCTTCTTCTGCCAGTTCGGTGTCTGCGTGGCCTATACCACCACTTTCTGGCTGCTGCTGATGATTTTCCCCCAGGTCTTTGCCGGCATCTTCACCAGCGACACCTCCATCGTCAGCTACACAGCCTGGGCCATTCGGGTGTTCCTGGCCTGCGGCTTCTCCGTGGGCTTCCAGCTTAGCTGCCAGCAGGCCTTCATGGCTCTGGGCCAGGCCAAGATCAGCCTGGTGATGGCCCTGCTGAGAAAGGTCATCCTGCTGATCCCGCTGATCTTCATTCTGCCCCTGTTCTTCACCGACAAGGCTTTCGCCGTATTCCTGGCAGAGCCCATTGCCGATATCACTGCCGCTGCCATCACCACCTTCATGTTCTTCCGCTTCTTCCTGCGGATGCTGAAGGAGGGAAAGGCTTCCCAGCAGGCATAATCCATTCCATCATGGGTCTGTTGCAAAATGCTGCAACAGACCCATGTTCTCTTTCGGAAAGATTTTACGGGGATTTTACAATTCTTCCCTTGTAAACCCACTGGGATTATCGTACCATAAATACAATAAAACCAATGCATAGGAGCCATTTGCTATGATCTATTGTGTGGAAGACGATTCGGCCATCCGGGAACTGATGCTCTATACCCTCCGGGCCTCCGGCTTTGATGCGGAAGGCTTTGGAGATGGGGACTGTTTTTTCTCCGCCATGGAAAAAGAACACCCCCAGCTGGTTCTGCTGGATATCATGCTGCCCGGCATGGACGGCATTGCCATTCTGAAGAAGCTCCGCGCCGATCCCAACGCGGCCAGGATCCCCGTCATTCTGGCCAGCGCCAAAGGCACGGAGTACGACAAGGTTTTGGGTCTGGATCTGGGTGCCGATGACTACCTTGCCAAGCCCTTCGGCATGATGGAAATGGTCTCCCGGATCCGGGCGGTGCTGCGCCGCAGTGCCCCGGCAGAAAAAGCCCAGCTCTCCATGGGAACGCTGCAGCTGGATACTGCATCCCATACCGTAACCGCCGGAGGAAGCCGGGTCACGCTGACCCTGAAGGAATTTGAACTGCTGCGGCTTTTCCTGTCCGCGCCGGGCCGGGTGTTTACCCGGGAACAGCTGCTGGAAAAGGTCTGGGGCACAGATTACATCGGAGAAAGCCGGACAGTAGATGTGCACATCGGCACCCTGCGCACCAAACTGGGTGCCTGTGGAGACTACATCCGCACTGTCCGGGGTGTGGGCTACCGGATGGAGGAGCGGGTATGACCAAGCGGATCTTTCGTTCCATCACCTTTGCTGCCCTGGCGGTTCTGCTGGCAGCAGTGACGCTGATTCTGGGTGTCGTCTATTCCTATTTTACCAATGTGCAGTTCGACCAGCTCCGGGTGGAGACTGCCCTGGCTGCCCACGCCGTTGCCAATGAGGGACTTTCCTATTTTGATACGCTGGATGACACCATGGACTGCCGTATCACCTGGATCGCCGCTGACGGAACAGTGCTCTACGACAACCGCTCCGATACGGTGGCCATGGAAAACCACCTGGCCCGGGAAGAAGTCATCGAAGCCCTGTCCTCCGGCTACGGCCACAGTGCCCGGTATTCCGACACCCTGCTGGAACAATATATTTATGCCGCTGAAAAGCTGCCCGACGGCACCATTCTCCGGCTGTCCAATTCCCAGCCCTCTGCCGTCCATCTGCTGATGGATAACCTGTGGCCGGTGCTGCTGATCGTGGGCTGCGCCATCGTCCTGTCGCTGTGGCTGGCAAACCGTCTGTCCCGGCAGATCGTCCGGCCGCTGAACGAACTGCATCTGGACGCCCCTCTGGAAAACCACAGCTATCCCGAGATCCGGCCCCTGCTGCAGCGGCTGGATTCCCAGCAGGAGCAGCTGCGGCACCAGGGCCGGGAACTGACCCGGCGGCAGACAGAATTTTCCACTGCCACCCGGGCACTGCCGGAAGGACTGGTGCTTCTCAACACCAGCGGCACCATTCTGAGCATCAATCCCGCCGCCGCCCGACTGCTGGAAGTGACACCCAACTGCACCGGTGCAGACTTTTCCGTTGCCAACCGGAACACCGCCATCTCCGCCCTGGTGGACACCGCATATACCGGCAAAAAGGCAGAGCAGATGGTATCCCTGTGCGGCAGCACCTATATGGCCGCCGCCCGGCCCATTCAGGCCGAAGGCAATCTTTCCGGTGTGGTTCTGCTGCTTCTGGATCTGACCCAAAAGCAAAAGGCGGAAGCGCTCCGCCGGGAATTCACCGCCAATGTATCCCACGAACTGAAAACGCCCCTGCATGCCATTTCCGGCTATGCGGAGCTGCTGAAAAGCGGTCTGGTGCCGCCGGAGGATACCAAAGCCTTCAGCGAAAAGATCTACTGGGAAGCCCAGCGGCTTGTGGCGCTGGTGGAGGATATCCTCCGGCTGTCCCGGCTGGATGAAGGAGCAGCGGATATGCAGTGGAAATCTGTTGATCTGGCCGCTGTTGTGCAGCAGACAGCTGCTTCCCTGTCCGGCGCCGCAGAACTGGCAGAGGTAACGCTGCAGCTTTCCGGAGAAGAAGCTGTGCTGCAAAGCGTCCCCCAGCTGCTGTCCGCCATTGTATTCAACCTGATGGACAACGCCATCAAGTATAACCGCCGGAGGGGCACTGTCATGGTTTCCACCGAAACGGACAGCAGTACTGTACATCTGACGGTGACAGATACCGGCATCGGCATTCCGGAAGAAGCCCAGAGCCGGATCTTCGAACGGTTCTACCGGGTGGACAAGAGCCGCTCCAAAGAGGTAGGCGGCACCGGGCTGGGACTTTCCATCGTCAAGCATGCCTGCCAGATCCTGCAGGCAGAACTGGCTGTTGACAGCACCCCGGAACAGGGAACCTCCGTTACCGTTATATTCCCCAAAAACAGCAAGGCAGCCCAATAGGGCTGCCTTTTATCTTGTCGAAAAACCCCTTCGGGCTTTTCCGACAGTTTTTTGCAGTCTGCTGCGCGCATATCGTCGAAATGCCACACACATTGTTCCATTTCCTGCCTGCAGGAAATTCCACCTGTGTCTGACTTTCTCCTCTCCCCATAAAGCACATTCTTGCTTTATGGGGGCCCCGTAGTTTTGGAGAACAAATTCCACACTTGCAGCCTGAGAAGTATTTTTGTCCACGTACGTGCCGCGGCCAAAAATGATTCCAATTTATTTTCTGCTTTCGCAGAAAACTCTGTGAGACTTTTTCAACGGTCTGAAGGTAACCCAATAGGGCTGCCTTTGGGCATATATTCTGCGTACATGGCGGTGGAGAGGTAACGCTCGCCGGAGTCCGGCAGCAGCACCACGATGGTCTTGCCTGCATTTTCCGGCCGTTTCGCCAGTTCCAGAGCCGCCCACAGGGCAGCGCCGGAGGAAATGCCCACAAGCACGCCTTCCTCACGGCCCATCCGCCGTCCAGCCTCATAAGCATCGGGAAGTTCACAGGTCAGAATTTCATCAATAATGCCGGTATCCAGAATTTCCGGCACGAAATTGGCCCCGATGCCCTGGATGCCATGGGGCCCCGCCACGCCTTTGGTCAGCAGGGGGGAATCCGCAGGCTCCATGCCCACGATCTTTACATTGGGATTTTTCTCCTTCAGATACCGGCCCGTGCCGGTGATGGTGCCGCCGGTACCGATGCCCGCCACGAAAATATCCACCTTGCCGTCGGTATCAGCCCAGATTTCCGGGCCGGTGGTGCGGTAATGGGCATCGGGGTTGGCAGGGTTTACGAACTGTCCGGCAATGATGGCACCGGGAATCTCCTTTTCCAGCGCCTCTGCCTTTGCAATGGCACCGGACATGCCCTGCGCACCGGGAGTCAGCACCAGCTTGGCGCCGAAAGCCGTCATCAGCTTCTGCCGCTCCACGCTCATGGAATCCGGCATGACAATGATGCAGTTATAGCCCCGGGCTGCCGCCACACAGCAAAGACCGATGCCGGTATTGCCGGAGGTAGGCTCAATGATGGTGCCGCCGGGCTGCAGCCTGCCGCTTCTTTCCGCATCCTCGATCATGGCAAGACCCACCCGGTCCTTGGCAGAACCGGCTGGATTGAAGCCTTCCAGCTTGGCAAGGAGGCGGGCTGTCAGGCCGTCTTTTTTTTCGATATTTGTCAGTTCCAGCAGAGGCGTATGGCCGATGAGCTGGGAAACAGATGTGTGGATATTGGACATAAAGATACCTCCCGGTGGATATAAAATAATCGTTCATCTGGCAAAAAGCCTTCCCCACCGGGGAAGGTGGCAGCCCGAAGGGCTGACGGATGAGGGCATATCAAGCAGGTGAATGCCAGCAAGCCTGAAACAATGGCAATCTATTCAGATAACCGCCCGCATTCCTCATCAGTCAAAAACCAAAGATTTTTGACAGCTTCCCCCCGGGGGAAGCCTTGGGCGCTGCCGCGCCGCTGCAACAAAGATATTCTGAATTATACACCCCTCTTCGACGGGTGTCAATTGACATTCTTTTCCGCATATGGTAAACTAATGTCCATCTGATAAGGAGGGATTCCCATGAACCCCATTGAGCAGCAAATTGAAGGCATCGTTGACAGCATTCTGGAGGATTACCGCCATGGACGGGACATCGACAAGATGGACCTGTTTCAGCACCCCGACAAGGCTGTCATCATCGATATGATCGGCAAGCTCATGCGCATTGTCTACCCCGGCTCTGCCCGGGACAAGACCTACCGCATTTACAACGCCCGGCACAACCTGTCCATGCTCATCGAGGATGTGATGTACAATCTGAACAAGCAGATCGCCATTGTTCTGCGTACCCAGATGGACGAAGAAGCCGCCACCGCAAAAGCCCAGGAGATCAGTCTGGCCTTCTTCCGTGCCATCCCCAATGTCCGGGCCGTGGCCCAGACCGACGTGGAGGCTTTCTACGCAGGCGACCCGGCTGCTTTCAGCGTGGATGAGATCATTTTCTGCTATCCCGGCCTCTTTGCCATCACGGTTTACCGGCTGGCCCACATCCTGTATGACCTGGGGGTTCCCATGCTGCCCCGGATCATGTCAGAGCATGCCCACTCCATCACCGGCATCGACATCCACCCCGGCGCCACCATCGGCAAGTATTTCTTCATCGACCATGGCACCGGTATCGTCGTGGGTGAAACCACCATCATCGGTGACCATGTGAAGATTTATCAGGGTGTCACCCTAGGCGCACTCACCACCCGGGGCGGCCAAAGCCTCAAGGGCAAGAAGCGCCATCCCACCATCGAAGACCATGTGACCATCTACGCCGGCGCTTCCATTCTGGGCGGCGGCACAGTGATCGGACGGGAATGCACCATCGGTTCCAATGTGTTTATCACCCACTCCATTCCCTGCTGCACAACGGTAAGCGTCAAGAGCCAGGAACTGCAGATGAAATCCCGCAACTGCAGCGGCAACTGCGAAAAATGTGAAAACAAACCGGAACCTTTCTGGGAGGATCAGAAATAACAAAATGGGCGTACCCCACCGGGTACGCCCTGTTTTTAGCGTCTTGCAAGATCCTTTATGACTTCCCCCGCCAGGATCAGCCCGGCGGCACCGGGAACGAAGGACACGCTTCCAGGGATCTGCCGCTTGCCCAGGGCTGCTGCCTCTTCCTCCCATCCGGTGGGGGTCAGCGCCTCCTCCTGAGAATAGACCACTTTCAGATGTTTGATCCCCCGCTTGCCCAGTTCCTTGCGCATGATCCGGGCCAGGGGGCACATGGTGGTTTTGGAGATATCCGCCACCTGGAAAGCGGAGGCATCCAACTTGTTTCCGGTACCCATGCAGCAGATGATGGGCGTTCCCGCTGCCTTTGCCCGTTCCACCAGCGCCAGCTTGCCGGTAACGGTGTCAATGGCATCCACAATATAATCGTACTGTGAAAAATCAAAGCTGTCCGCTGTGTCCGGGGTATAGAATACCCCATGGGTGCGGACATTGCAGTCCGGATTGATGTCCAGAATGCGGCTTTTCGCTGCTTCCACTTTCAGCATCCCTACCGTGGAATGGGTGGCCAGCAGCTGCCGGTTGATGTTGGAACGGCTGATGGTATCGCTGTCGATCACATCGATATTGCCGATGCCTGCCCTTGCCAGGGCTTCCACCGTATAACCGCCCACGCCGCCGATGCCGAACACCGCCACCCGGGAATTGCGGAGCGTTTCCACTGCTTCTTCTCCCAGCAGCATGGCAGTGCGCAGAAACTGTTCATCCATAGTTCTTCCTCCAAAAAAGGCTCTCCTGCCGGAGAGCCTTTCATTTTTTAATCTGCGAAGTCCAGAACGTCCTGGAATTTCTCCTTGAAGATGGCGTAAACTCCATCCAGAACCGCCTCGTCGGTAACGGCCAGGTAGTTCTCGTTTTCCTCGTCCACAGGCTCCACTTCCAGGATCACGACCTCGGCGGCATCCTCTTCCATGGGCAGCAGAACCAGATATTCCTTGCCTTCATACTCGATGCAGTCCAGGTATTCAAATTCCACATCCGCGCCGTTTTCATCGGTAAGGGTGAGAATGCTGACCTCTTCCTCGGGGATCAGGTTTTCATTTTCCATGATAAGTTTCCTCCTTCAGTTTGGTTTCTTTCTGCTGTGATTATACCTTATCGGCACAGGAAAAGCAAGGGAAACCTTTGCCGGCCAGGTATTTGCCAGGGTTGCTTTTCGAGCCCTTTCGTGCTATTATATAGATTGGAAAATAATAACACCGGAACCGGTGTTTTGAGAAGCAAAGCAAAAGGAGGATACGTGATGACCAAACGTCTGATAACACTGCTGCTGGCAGCGGTGCTGATTTTCTCATTATTCCCTGCCCACGTTCTGGCTACGGAAAAGGATGCCGGATATCAGACCGGGGACACCCTGGAAGTGGAGGGCACTTCTGCCCCCACTGTGAAGATTCCCGACCATACCGAATGGCAGCAGCAGGGGGATGCTGTGCAGAAGCGTTCCAAAGAACCCAGCTGCGGCAAAACGCTCCACTCCCATGACGATGCTGCCACCTGCAATCTGCAGTGTACCCTGGAAGCGCATACCCATACCACCAACTGCCCGGCTGACTGCAGCCTGCATGTCCACAGCCAGGAGTGCTGCAAAACCGAGCACGAACACAACAGCCAGTGCGTCCCTGGCTGCGGGCAGGATGGCCATATCCACATCACCAACGGCTGCGGCGGGGAAGGCACCTGTACCATCCCCGAACATAGTCATGGCGACGGCAGCGCCTGCCAGATGGCATGCACCCTGGAAGAGCATGCCCACACCGACAGCTGCTATGAGATGATCACGTATACCACCTGGAAAGTGGTTGAAGACGCTGTTGTGCGAAGCAGCAACAGCCCGAACCACCAACAGTATACCATTCAATTCAACGGCAAAACCATCACCTTGGGCCTGGGTGAGATCAAAAACGATGCCCTGCACCTGTTCGAACCTGGTATTGTCGGCGACTATTATTCCCAGGGGGCATCCTGGCCCTTCCAGCGGCAGATCGTACTGGGCGCACTGGAATCCCAGAACAACGGAAATGGCGCTGTCACCCTGGCCCCGGCCGAATTCTACAACTGTATTTCCAATGTAAAATTCGAAATAACTTCCTGCAAAAATCAGTATGACGATGGAAACGACAACTGCTTCCTGGCGGACGATCCTTCCGTCGCCTTTACCCCGGCCACTTCCCTGGAACCTGATGCTGCACAGATTCTGGGTGTCAATATGTACCAGACCCATGTGATGGCAGATCCCGGCAACTGCTTTGAGGCAGATCTGAAGATCACCTTTGATCTGACACTCCCAGGCCTGGAAAAAGAAACCTATACCATCAACTCCCGTGCCGGTTACTGGGGTGCGCCCACCATTGAGATCAATGCTCCCGAAAATGCCGATGACCTCAACAGCATGCTGGCAAGTTATGACGCCATGGTGTCCTGGCTCCAGGGAAACGACCCGGAGCAATACGAAGCATTCCAGAACGGTATAGAGGAAGGCGGTCCCATGGCACCGCTGGTATACATCAAGCTTCCTGCTGTGACCTATGAGAAGCCCATTATCTGCGGTATCCGGATCCCCAACGGAAATGATGTCAGTAACATCGAGCTTCACGGAGCCGTTGGTACCCGGAGAACCGTCATGCCAGGTCTGAAAATCACAGGATATCTGTCCCATGTGATCGATATCGACTTTGTCTCTGACGATTCCATGGATAGTGGTATCCATATGGATCTGCACACCACAGGCAATGGCTTGGTCAATGTGGAAACAGTTTCAAACTGCAGTTTCACAGGGTTTGACTACGGTATCCGCAATGAGGGCAGCAGTTTTGTCCGCAGTGTCCGTTATTGCACCTTTACCGGCTGTGAAAACGGAATTTACATGAACAGCTCCGACACCTCCACTTCCGGTAACATCAACAACGGCGACAACCACCACAACACTTTCCGGAACTGCCGCTATGCAGTAAAGATTCGGAATCTGCCTGCACAGATGACCGCCTACGAGTACCGCATGAGCGACTGCATCTTTGAGAACAACTTCAAGGATTTCCATGTTACCACCAGCGGAAACAAGCATTACTATTACTTCCACCGCAATTTCTATGACGGAACTTACTCTGAAACAGCCTCTCTGGCGACGTTAAGCAGCACTGCTTCTTTCCGGGCAGCCGCTATTGAAACAGATGCTTCCACCACCGCTGTTGTAGTCACAAATCCCTGCCGTGTGTCCTCTGCGCCGGACAGCGACCTTTGGGTTTTTGGCGGTCAGGGCCAGGAAACCAGGATCTTTGCCGAAGAAGCAGCTGCCATGCCTGTGGCCGGAAACGCCTTTGCCGCAGGGGAACATAAGGAAATTACTATCATAAGTGACAATGAAACAGAAGTTGCCACCTGGATCTTTGGAGGTGAAAGCGAATGAAAAAGACTTTGATTCGTATTCTGACCTTTGCATTGGTTCTGATCCTGGCAGCTTCCCTGGTACTTCCGGCCTTTGCCGCTGAGATCAACCTGGGCGTTACCGTTACACCCGGCACGGATTCCATCACCGTCACTGTTGACAACAGCGCGGACACCAACGCTGTTCTGGCCGCAACCCCAGCCATGCTGGAAGTTGCCTGCGAATTTGACACTGCTTATGTGTCCTATGATGGCGCGCTGCTCAGCGGTTCCACGCTGGATACCACAAGTGAAAAAATCACCTTTCCGGTAGCAAAGGGCGGCACCTATACCATCCACAGCGGCACACCGATCCAAGTCACGTTTCACACCAATGGCGGCACTGCCGTTACCAACCAGACCCTTCCCGCAGGCGGCAAGGTCACACAGCCCACTGCCCCCACCAAGGAAGGCTTCCTGTTTGACGGCTGGTACAGCGATGCTGCACTGACAACCCGGTGGAATTTCGAAACGGACACTGTCACCACCGCCACCACCCTGTACGCCAAGTGGGCAGAGGCTATTCTGATCTCCTTCAACAGCAATGGCGGCAGTACCGTGGCTGCCCAGCCGGTCATCCCCGGCGGTTCTGTGACCGCCCCCACCGCTCCTACCAAGGCAGGCTACGCCTTCGCCGGCTGGTATAAGGAAGCAGCGCTGACCACAGCCTGGAATTTCGAAACCGATACCGCCACTACTGCCACTACTCTATATGCCAAATGGACAGATATCAAGACCGGCATTCCCGATATTTCCGGCGCCGGAAGCTGGAATCCCTCTGTGGACAGAAACTCTCTGAATGCCGCTGCCGATCGTCAGGGAGGAGATTACGATTCCGTGGAACTCCGGCTGACCATTCAGGATCTAGTCAGCGTACCCCAGATTGATCTGGCCGCCATTGAGGCCATTGCCCTCGGCAGAGAACTGGACTGCCTGGATATAAAGCTGGAATGCAGCATCAACGGCGGAAACTACACTGACATTGGTAAAAGCAACGCTGTTCTGCAGAAGATCACCCTGAATTTTGATTCCACCAATAAGAAAAACATCTGCGTATTCCGCTATCACAACGGAAAAGCTGAAGTACTGTCCTCTACTGCCACTTACGGAGAGCGGTTCCAGCTGGATACGACCAACAAGAAGCTGACCATTTACGCCAATAAGTTCTCCACCTATGCCATTGGTTATACCGCCGGCAATGATACCCTGGAGGATTATACCTTCACCAAGGGACATGACAGCAAGTGGGCCAAGGACAGCACCCGGAATCTGGTTTTTGTCTGTGACGGTCCCTATGCTCTGCTGAACAAAATGGTTATCAACGGCCAGGAGGTCAGCCTTACCTCTGCGGAAAGCCATACAGACGGAACTCAGATCACTCTGAAACCCGCCTTCCTGAAAACACTGGCAAAAGGCAAATACTATCTGGAACTCCATTATAAAAACGGTGGCTATGCCATTGCTGCTTTCCATGTGACCGATGCCACAGGAAATGCCGCCACCGGCGACCAGTTTAATATGACGCTGTGGCTGTCTCTGCTGGGCATCAGCGCTGCGGCTGTGGCTGTGCTGGTCATTGTCAAAAAACGCAAACTGTAAATCTCCATTCATCCCGGTGCAACGCACCGGGATGTTTCTCTACTTGAAAAAAAGTCGGATACATGATAAAGTATAGAAAAAATTTCTCACCAAAGGATGAAAACCCATGAAACAGAAACCTTTTACCATCCGGCTTCTGTGCGCCGTGCTGGCTGTTTTGCTGCTGGCCGGCTGCGGCGCTCCCGCTGATCCCCCCACGGAAACCACCGAAGCTACAGAACCAGTCCCCACCACACCCCCCAATGGAAATCCGGAGGATGTGACCTGTCTGGGCAGCTACAGCGTCTCCGATACAGAAATTGCCAATGCCGCCGATACGGTTGTCGCCACCGCTGGCGATGCAAAACTGACCAACGGACAACTGCAGGTCTACTACTGGCTGGAGGTCGCCGCCTACCGCCAGTCCAATGCTGCCATTGAACCGGACTACACCCAAAGCCTGGACACCCAGAGCTGCCCCATAGATGACAGCGTGGCCTCCTGGCAGCAGTATTTTCTGAAGCGGGCGCTGAACACCTGGCATATGCAGCAGGCGCTGGTGCTTCGTGCCGAGCTGGAAGGCGTTCCTACAGAAGCAGAATATAAGCCCGACCTGGAAAAACATGAGGCTTACATGACCGACAAGCCTGCCACAAAGTATCTGTATGGTCACAGCAAGAGCTACCAGCCCAACCGGCTCCACCAGGCCTGGCTGGATACCCTCCCCGAAACGCTGGATGCCCTGGCTGCAGACAACGGCTTTTCCAATGGGGCTGCCCAGGCGGAAGCCATTGCCGGTGCCGGCGCAGGCCCGGATGACCTGCTGCAGTATGCAAAGCTCAGCAATCTGGCATATATGTACTTTACAGAAATGGGCTATCACTTTGAACCCACCGCCGAAGAGGTGGAAGCTTTCTATACCGCAAACAAGGACAGCCTTCCAGCACAGGACGGCGAAAAGATTGTGAATATCCGTCACATTCTGCTGCTGCCCAAGGATGCCGAAATTGCTGAGGACGGGACCGTTACCTGCAGCGAGGAGGCCTGGAATGCCTGCCACACCAAAGCCCAGTCCGTTGTCAACAACTGGACACAAGCTGTGAAAAGGACCCGATTTGCCGAGCATGCCCTCTCCGATCCTGCAGAAGCCCGGTTCTCTGAGGCTGCTAAAAACAATTCTTCAGATGAAGGCTCCCGTGCCAACGGCGGCCTGTATGCCAATATCCACCAGGGTCAGCTGATCGCGCCTCTGGACAGCTGGTGCTTTGATCCTGCCCGCCAGCACGGCGATACGGAGATCATCCGCAGCGACTGCGGCTACCACATCGTTTTCTTCTGTGATGCAGTTGAAAACTGGTACGCTGCTGCAGAAGCCGGACGGAAGCAACAGATGGGACAGGAACTGGCAGAAGCCGCTATGAAGGCCTATCCTGCCAAGATCGATTACAGCGCGATCAAGTTGGGCCAGGCTGCCGATAACGGCTCCTTTGTCACATCCTCCGATCTGCTGTACCCCGATGTGGCCCACGAGCGTTTCCCGGATATGCCCCTGTACCTGCAGCAGGATTATCCCGATGCCCCTTATGGCAACTATAAGGTCAGCACCCACGGCTGCGGTATTACCACCCTGGCCATGGTAGCCAGCTATATGACTGATGACGAGCTGACACCCGCAGAACTGGGTGCCCGGTATGGTTATTACTGCGGTGTTCGCGGCACGGAAATCTGCATTTTTGATGACACCCCTGCAGAAATGGGCTTCCATCTGCAGAACCGTTCCTACAGCTGGCGCGAAATGGATGCAGCCCTGGATAACGGACAGGTAGTGATCTCCCTCCAGTGGGCTGGTTATTGGACCAGCGGCGGACACTATCTGGCTATGATCCGGCGCACAGATGAGGGCAAATATGTTGTCCGGGATTCCAATCTGCTGAACTATAAGCGGATCAAAGCCCATGTGGAAGATGCCCATACCCGGGGCAGCATCAACGCCGCCGGACAGTATTACTGGATCTATGAACCCAAGGTCGTCCGCATTCCCGCCTGTGTCCGCTGCAGCGAGAATCTGACAGCCGGCGCGCCCGGTATCCTCTTCCAGGAGGATTACCACTGCGTCAAGTGTCTGGACGCCATGGCCCGCCGGGATACCTATCTGAATATGCTTGACCAGTAACGTAAACTGTAAAAACGCCTGACAGAACTGTCAGGCGTTTTTCTTATCACAGAAGCGGAAAAATACGAAGTTGCCATGTAGAATCAGGAGAACAGGGCCGTCCAGGGTTCTCCGTTAATACGCACATTGGGATCCATAAAATTCTCATATTTCGTAACATTAGAAGTATCAAAACCAGATACATCCAACGCGCCCACATTTTCACAGGCATAGAACATATAGCTTAGGTTCGTAGCTTTGCTAGTATTGAATCCAGACACGTCCAGATCTGTCAGTGCTTTGCATTTATCAAACATGGACTGCATATTGGTAACACTGGAAGTATCAAATCCGGATACATTCAGTGTTTTCAATTTTCCACAGCCATGGAACATGTAACCCATATTCGTAACATTGGGGGTATTGAAACCAGACACATCCAGCTCAGTCAGTGCAGCACAATCATAAAACATGCAGTACATATCGGTAACATTGGAAGTATCAAATCCGGATACATTCAGTGTTTTCAACTTTCCACAGCTCATGAACATATATTTCATTGAGGTCACATTCTTTGTGACGAAATTGCTGACATCCAGTTTTTTCAGGCTATAGCAATTTTTGAACATTTGGGACATATCCGTAACACAGGAAGTATCGAAGCTGCTGACATCCAAATCAACCAGTTCATAGCAGGACAGGAACATATCTGCCATATCCTTAACTTTACCAGTATTCCAGTTTGTGAGCTGCAGGGACTGGATCTTTGTGTTTTCTGCAAACATGTGTTTCATGTTGGTAACCTCCCGGGTATCAAAACCTGAGAGATCCAGAGCCAGCAGACTGTTGCACTCGCAGAACATATGCTCCATATCCATTACTTTGACCGTATCGAAACTGGAAACGTCCAACTGGGAAAGACTGCTGCAATGCTGGAACATGCACTTCATGGTGGTTACATTATGGGTATCAAAGCCGGAAATATTCAACTCCTTCAAGTTGGTACAGTCATTAAACATAAAAGACATGTCCTTTACATTACAGGTGTTGAAATCGCTCAGATCCAGGGATGTCAGACTGCTACAATTACTAAACATGCCGCTCATATCTTCACAGTTGGCTGTGTTGAAATGCGACACATCCAGTTCCTTGAGACTGTAGCATTTTGAGAACATGTTCTCCATATTGGTTGCTTTTGCTGTATTGAACCCGGAAATATCCAGAGCAACCAATCCTTCACACCTCTGGAACATGGCAGCGAAGTCCGTTACCCTCCCGGTAACAAATGCAGACAGATCCAGGGAACTCAGAGACTTGCACTCATTAAACATGAGCCTCATGACGGTAACATTGGCAGTATTGAATCCGGATACATCCAGCGCAGTCAGCTTCTCACAGCCAGTGAACATTTCCTCCATTGTCGTAACATTATGTGTTTGGAAGTCGGAGACATCCAAAGCCGTCAACGCTGTACAGTTTTTGAACATAAAAGACATATCCGTAACCTTTGCGGTATCAAAGTTGGATATATCCAGCACCGTCAGCGCTTTGCAACCAGAAAACATAGATTTCATATCGGTGACATTGGCGGTATCAAAACCGGATATATCCAGCTCAGTCAGCTTCTCACAGCCGTAGAACATATGGTTCATCTCAACAACTTTTCGGGTATCGAAGTTGGACACATCCAGAGCCGTCAGTGCTTTACATTTGTCAAACATCGACTGAATATCAATGACATTCGCAGTATTGAACCCAGAAACATCCAGGGCATCCAATTTCTCACAGTTGAAGAACAGATAGCTCATATCTGTAACCTTCGCAGTATCAAAGTTGGATACATCCAGAGCAGTCAGCGATTTGCAACCAGAAAACATGGAGCGCATACTGGTGGCATTCGCCGTATCAAAACCGGATACATCCAGAGCTGCCACCTTTTCACAGCCGTAGAACAGATAATTCATATCCGTAACCTTTTGGGTGTTGAAGCCGGAAACATCCAGAGCCGTCAGCGATTTGCAGTTATAAAACATGGAACGCATACTGGTGATATTATCTGTGCAGAAAGACGTTCCAAAATCAATGGCCGTCAGATTGGGAAGGTATGCGAATAGATGTCCGGAATTTGCCGGAGCACAGACACCGCCTTCAGCCGCAACATACACATGATACAGGTCTACAGATTCAACGGTGGTAGGCTCTGTGGCATCATCGGACGGATCTCCAACGACAATATTAGCCGTTTCCGCAAATTCTGCCCAGGCTTTTACCTTTCCGTTTCCCAGAGCAGAGGCATCCACTGCCGTATCCGGTGCCTGACTCAGCGTATCCAGGAAGGTAATGGTCTTGACCCGCCGGCGGGTGATATTGGTATTGAAAATGACATCTTCCACTTCCAGCGCTTCGCTGATATTGCCTTCTGTATCTCTGCTGGGCTGATTTTCCATCAGTGTATTTTCCGTAATATCCACTTCCACAGCAGGGGCAGAACCGACCTCATCCAGGGAGCTTTCAGTTTGTTCCGACACCGTGTCCTTCTGGATTTTCTCTTCACCCGTCTGACCCTTGCCAAAACCCACCGCGATCAATATGATTATCAATGCCGCCACAATGCCTGCAAGGATCGGGATCAGCCGTTTTTCCTTTAAAACAGACAGATTCCCGGCAGTCTTATCTGTGGATTTGTCATCTGTTTTGAGTTCATCGTCTGTTTTGGGTTCTTCATCGGTTTTGACCTTGTCATCTGTTTTGGGTTCTTCATCGATTTTGACTTTGTCATCTGGCTCGATAACATCCTTATCTATAATTCCGCAAACCGTTCTGTGCAGGACTTGGATATTATGCTCAATCGGCGGTGTGATGGCATCCAGCCAATGGACTCCGTTCAGATAGTATGCCAGCGCCGGCTCCATTTCCACATCCTCAACCCGGAGCGGGAGAATGGGGATTTCCGCCTTGAAAGCAGCCGTAATTTCGTTCATAACATCTCTGGAATGATTGGACGCATTGGTATAGATCAAGATAAGGCATTTTGTCTGCCCGATGGCTGACATGATCTCCGTCCGGTAATCTTTGCCGGGACGCACATCTCTCGGCGCATACCAGCAGCGCAGGTTCCTTGCCTCAAAATAATGGCAAATTGCATCTGCAATCTGCTTATTTGCAGAAGAGTAGCTGATAAAAATATCGTGCATACGCATTACCTCTTTCTATCTGTTTGCTGCTATAGATAGAAATATTATATAACTATTTACATTCCATTTCAAGTCGGCAGATATGTTTTTTGCAAAAATACACCTGCAAATGGCAGAAATCCAGCCAATTTGCAGGTGCATTTTTATTCAAATTTGTATTTTTTGTGTTATGGGACAAATAATCAAAAATTCGCCACTTCGCCAGCCTTGCATCGACGCTGCAATTTGTCAACGATCAGGGCGATAAACTCCGAATTCGTGGGTTTTCCCTTGGTATTGCTGACCGTGTAGCCGAAAAATCTCTGCAGCGTATCCAGGTCACCTCTGTCCCATGCAACCTCGATGGCGTGGCGGATGGCACGCTCCACTCTGGAAGGGGTGGTCTGGAATGTTTTCGCCACCTGGGGGTACAATACTTTTGTGATGGCATTCACGGGCTTGTCAGCCCGTTGGAGGGGCTTCCAGAAGTAGGAAATTTGAAAGGGTTTTTGTGAAGGATTGATAGCTTTGTTCGTTGCCCGGTGTTTCCTCTCTTCATCGGGCTTGTAGCTATATTATAGTAGATTTCAATTTTTGAGTCAAGTTTCACCCCAATGAACACCTGAAAAAATTTTTTCGAGACTTTTTTGAACTAAATTTTACTGTAATTGACCAAACTGCACAGAATAAGGACTTACTACCAACATTCGGAAGCCTTTTGCAAAATCGAAAACGTCATCTAATCCATAAGATACAGAAAATTATCATCTTTTTTACATCTTTTATTCCAAAAGCAAACATTATTTCAAGAGGTTTCCAACAAGTTAATAACAT
Organism: Oscillospiraceae bacterium; assembly: GCA_017440925.1. Taxonomy (GTDB): domain Bacteria; phylum Bacillota; class Clostridia; order Oscillospirales; family Oscillospiraceae; genus Faecousia. Next base: position 24,963 of record JAFSAP010000039.1, read on the forward strand.
CTTTTTTACAACTGCGGAAAGACCTTGCTATGTGGCACATCAAAGTGCTGCCCTGAAGAAAGTTGAACAGCCGCCACCCTGTCGGCAAAGCAAGGCGATTATTCCTCAAATTCTTCTGTATTTCAAGAAAACAAGTCATGTAAAAACGACCGATTATAGGAAACCGTTGATATAATAGGCTCATAACAAAGGGGAGCGCAAAGACCCCAAAATAAATCAGAAACAATAAAAATGGAGGAATAAAAAATGTATATCAACGAAAAGAAGATGGCTATTGAGATGACTAAGAAGTTTGCTTCCGCTGCCCGCAAGTTCGGTACTCAGGAGTACAGAAACCTTCAGGAAGCCCGCCGGGATTATCCCAACTTTAAGGTAGTCACCATCACCCGCAAGGCTCCTGCAAAGGATACCTTCAAGGGTCTGAACTATCCCTTTATGGAGAGCTACATCGAGAAGCACGATGATGCAAACCAGACCATTATGAAGGAGTATCTGAACCTCCGTGGTCTGTCTGAGGATGCCAAGGACAATCTGGTAGAGCCTTACGACTACGGCAAGATGAAGAAGTGGTTCCTGAAGAAGTACCCTTCCATCGCCAATTTCCACAAGCAGTGCGACGATCTTGTTGCCGCTTGATCCGTATTTCATTGACTGGCAACATTGTTTTGGAGGACATAAAGATGATGAACGCTAAGAGTAGAATGAGAGTTTTTTATGCAGAGGGTGTGATTGAAATGAACACTACCTTTGCCAAGATGATGCAGAACCCTCTGTCCGACGAATACGCCCTGCTCCAGAAGATCCGCATGGAGAACCCTACATTCTCTGTGCGCCGCCGTCAGATCAAGAGCAACCCCAAGAAGGACACCTACAAGGGTCTGACCTATCCCTACATGGAGTATTATATCAGCACCCACGAGCCAGAGGATAAGGTGGATGCGGTTCTGGCACATTTTGAAGAGCTGAAGCTGATTTCCCAGTGTCATGGCAAGCGGCTGCGTTACCCCACTATCAAGAAGTGGTTTCTGGCTAGATACCCTGAGGTTGCCAAGTTTGGCATGGAGCTTGTTGCAGACGAAGCCCCCACTGCTGCTCAGGAGCCGATTCCTTTTGCTCCCAATGCTGCCACGCCTGAAGCTGCTGAACTGAAGGAGAGCGCTTGATGTATATGATGGTTAAGTTAATGGTGGATGGGCATGGTATGGCTGCTCAGGTAATCCATGCCCTCCCTGAGAGCTTTTACGGGAGGGGTTGGCTATGACGGAATACGTTGTGTTCTACGATGAATGGCTCCCCCTTCCAAAACCAGAGTTCAATGTGCTAGCTATGGTTGCGGAACAGGGTGGTGCGTACGCCGGAAACTTTTCTGATATGTGCCGATACTTAAATGTTACCCCTCAAACTCGCAACAGAGAGCAACTTCGTTCTGCCATTGAATCCTTAACTTCAAAAGGTTTTCTCTTTTGTGACACCAGAGGACGCACCCATCATCTGAAGGTGATTCCAAGAGAAACAGAAGTGAAGCTCCCCCGGCTCTGGGTGCAATCTGTCATCCGCCACGATTATTCCTCTGAAAAGGTAGCCTTTGCACAAGTGCTGAAGGTATTCATGTGGATCACACAGAATCGCATGGATGTGGTAACAAATGCCATGATTGTGGCAGAATTGGGTATTTCAGAATCCACGGTCTGCGCTGCCAAGAATGTTCTGCAACATGAGTATGAGAACATCACCAAAAGGAAGGTATCTGAGAAATGGGGCAGCAGCTTCCGCTCTCTGGGACAGGAGCTTGCGGCAAGTGCATTATGGATGGATATATAAAAAGAGTTACTTTTTGCCTGATAATAAATTAAGAGATTATATTATTACCGGGCAAAAAGTAACTCTTTAATTCTTTGTGATTTATCCACCCTCCTTAAAAAGCATGATTCTATGAAGTAATTTGCAATCGCTATTTTGCTACGAACGCTGCAACAGCAGCGTCGTGCAAAAATAGCGAATGCTTAGATAGAACCCAAAAGGAGGACAAAACATGTTTGAATGGTATGACAAACAGATCCCCGACTACTACCCTACCATGTACATGGATGGTTACACCCCGGAGCAGATTCTTCATGCTGCCCGGCGTGGAATGATGCAAAGGCACCGGGAGCGCAATGCAGAACAGGCAGTAAAGACTTTGGTTGAAGCAGCTTTACGGGATGTGTTCAAGGACTTCAAATAACAAATGCGGCAGCCACTTTTCCAATCAACAGAGGTTGGAAAGGTGGCTGCCTTATTTTGTTTTTATAAAAATATTTTGGTATAATTATTATAAATTGAAAATTAACTTTCAAGGAGGTGAGGTCATGGCAAAAACCTATGCAGAAAATGTATGCGCCATGCTGCGCCGGAAGGGGCTTGCGCCCAAGTATGAGCATCCCGGTATTTACTGTATCAAAGTGGGCGGTTAGATCGTTTATATAGGCAAGAGCGAAAATATGCTGAAGCGTGTAGCATCCCATTATGTCGGCATTAAAACAAAATCAGAAAAGAAATACCGTCTGCTGTCCGAAATCCAGAGCAATGGATACGGGATAGAATTTGATGTTCTGTACTATGCACAGTCAACAGGAACAGCAGCTATCCGGGAAGAGATCGGCAGAAAAGAGGGAGAATACATCCGATAGTACAAACCCGCACTGAATACCCAGATTCCCAAGGCAGAGAATCGGCACAAATGGGAAACCAATACTGTGGATGCGGCGGAAGTATTGCAGCAGTTCCTTTGATCCTCCGTTTCGTCCCTCTTGGATCGTCCTGACGGGATAGATGTAAATTGTCGCACACGGGCGGGAAAACCGTTTTCTGAAATAAAAATGCAACTTCGTGGGAGTGTGGGTCACACAATTCCATGGTTAGGGAACGAAAATTTTTTATCCCGAATACCATCCCCCACCCCCTGACGATATAGGAAAACGACAACGGGAGAGGCAGCAATTGGCTGTCCCTCCCGTTTTATCTGTTCAATTAAACAATTCATTTACTTCGCACTTTTGGAACAGCCCAAAGCAGCGGAAATCTGTTCAAACAAAGGCTGTTTCTGTTCACGAAAAAAATCAGACCTTTTCGCTGACAGCGTCCTCTTTTACATACTCCAAAATGTCACCGGGCTGGCAATTCAGCACTTCACACATCTTTGCAATGGTACGGGTATCAATGTCACCGCCGTCTTTGATTTTTCTATATGTGGCTTGTCCAATGATGTTATCCCGCTTGCAGACATAGGAAGTAATCCCTTTTTCCTCCATCAGCTTCAGCATCTTATCATAAACAATAGGCATAGTCACAACCTCCTTTTCCTGTTACCAGTATAGCAAATAACAATCACTAATTCAAGAGATAGTTTTCGCTAAACCTTTGTCACTAATAAAAGTGACAAATTGCACAATGGATATCACTAATTATTGTGACAACTCACAATTGATTATCACTATATTTAGTGATATAATGTAGACATGAAGAACAGGACAGCCTAATTTCAACACTGCCTGATGTAAGTCCTACAACAAACACATAAGAGCAGCGGCAGCCGGAGAGACGGCAACAAAACAAAAATTAAAGGAGAAAACATTATGTCTACTATCGAAATCACAACCAAGATCGAAGCTCTGAAGGAGCTGGAAGCCCTGATCGACGAAGCCAAGGCGGAAGCCGAAGCCCTGAGAGATGAAATCAAAGCGGAAATGCTGAATCGCAACACCGAAGAAATGGAAGTTGGTCAATACATTGTCCGCTGGACTTCGGTTCTCAGCCAGAGGTTCGACAGCACCGCCTTTAAGAAGGTCATGCCCGAAGTTTACAAGAGCTTCATCAAGCAGACCGCCAGCCGCCGCTTCTCCATCAACTAATAAAAAAGCCCTTGTCAGAGCGGCAACTCTGACAGGGGCAGCCCAAGAAAAACCTACCACAGTCAATCAAGGGGTACGCTTATTATAAGCCTCTGCCCCTCCAAAATCAAGGAGGAAATTCCAATGAAGCAACTGACCAGCTACAACCGTGTCGCAGGCTATCTCAATAAGGTTTTCGACCTTCTGAACGCTGAGTTCTTTGAAAGTGAACTTTCAAGACCCACCATCACCATCCAGTCCACCCCCAAAGCCTACGGGCATTTCTCTCTGCGGGAAGATACCTGGGTATCGAAGCTGGGCGGCACACACGAAATCAACATTGGAGCCGGAACCCTGTCCCGTCCCATTGAAGAGGTTGCCGCAACCCTTCTGCATGAGATGGTACACTACCACAATTATCTGCATGGTGTGCAGGATTGCAGCCGGGGCAACACCTACCACAACCGCAAGTTTAAGGCTGCGGCAGAGGAACGGGGGCTGATCGTCACCCACTCCGACAAATACGGCTGGTCACATACTTCCCCTTCTGACCGCCTGTTGGAGTTCATTCTGGACAATGACCTGACCGACATTCTGATAAACCGCAACGAGTTTGGCGGCTTCCGCATCACTGGCACGGGTACTCACAGCGGTGTAACCTACGGCGGTGAAGCTCCCCGGAAATCCAGCAGCCGCAAGTATGTTTGCCCTTGCTGCGGTATGAGTGTCCGGGCTACGAAGGTTGTAAACATCGCTTGCATGGACTGCGACGAACAACTGCTTTTGGTTGGATGAAAAGGGGGAAAATTATGCGGATATTAGAAAAATTCTGGAAGGGAGAAGTGGCACCGGGCGAACGGTGCCATATCTCCAAAGGGGAGTATTCCAAGAGCTATGCAGCAATGGTAGACAGTGAAGAATATTTGCAGAAGAATTTGACCGGGGAGGACTTGCAGCAGTTTCAGCAATTCCGGGACGCTGAACTGAACATGAGCCGCCTGTCAGACTTCGATAACTTTGCAGAGGGCTTCCGGCTGGGTGCGCTGCTGATTCTGGATATATGGGAGGGGACAGCATGAACCGGGGATACAGCCGCTGCTCCACCAATGAGGGCAAACAGGACATAAACCGCCAAGTCCGGGAGCTGAAGGAAGCTGGTGCCGATGTGGTCTATATGGAGTATGAACACGGGGATGCCAAGGTGAAGAGCCAGCAGCAAGCCATGTTCGCAGAAGCAGAACCGGGAGATACCATCATCGTTCTGGAAGTCTCCCGGCTTGCCAGAAGCACACAGCAGCTATGTGAGATTATCGAACGAATCCGGGAAAAGCGGCTGCGGCTGGTGATCGTGGGCAGCATTACCCTTGATTGCCGGGACGGACAGGCTGATCCCATGAGTGAAGCATTCTTGCAGATGGCGGGTGTGTTCAGCCAATTGGAGCTTGCCATGATCCGTGCAAGGGTAAAATCCGGGATGGCAAATGCCGCCGCCAAGGGAGCTAAAATCGGCAGACCGCAAGTAACCGCCGACAATCTCCCGGCAACCTTCCTGCGGCACTACCCGGCGTATAAGAAAGGGCAGTTGAATGTGTCGGAACTGGCAAGGGTCTGTGATCTCAGCCGGACTACGGTTTATAAGTACATTGATCTTTTGGAAACATAAGGTATACGGGTATTGAGCTACAATGAATTGAGCAAGCAATTCATAATCACGCACAACTCTTATGCCATAGCAAAACAGGGAACGCAAATGGTTCCCTGTTTTGCTTGCGCTTTTTGGTTACGCCTATTCATTTTCCTGTACTTCTTCTTTAGATTCTCCGGCATGCCAACGCCAAATAATGAAATAGTCCATTTCTTTAATAAGATCGTTGTAGAAAACTGGCGTTTCCTCCTTAGCGCGTTGTACCTTTATTTTCAGAGTAGATATCATCGTTTTGCTATCCGCAATTTCCTTTGCGTGGTTTTCATTTTCTTGAAGTAGGGCATAAACTCCTTGCTCTAATTCATCTGCTTCTGCCCGAGCTGCTTTTTTGCCAAAAATCTTTCTTCTAAGAGTTTCAATTTGCGACCGTTTTGTATCGATAGAGGATTCGTTCATCGAAACCAAGGTGTTAAGTTTCGCTATCCGATTCTCGAGCTTCTTGATTTCAGCATTAAAACCTTGGTTGGAAGCCTTGAATTCAGTTATCTTTCTATCAAATATGTTTTGCTGCTCTGGGTTAAACCTGAAATAGTCTTTCATCAACTGCTCAAAATCTACTTCTTCATCAAGCGTGAACAACCAAGAGCCCAAAACACCATTTTTGACAGCATATGCCGGTAAATAGAATATTCTTTCTTGATCTCCACTGATTTTTGTAAAGATAGCTTTACAGGCAAGAACTTTAGGTCCATTTTTTCTACTGCGCCCCGATATCCACAAAAAATCATCCAAATCCCACGGGACAATAGAACCGTCCGTTTGACCCCAAGAAACAAAGTAATGTGGGAAAAACCAATTTTCAAACCAAAGGATAAAAGGATCTTCCTCTGCGTAGCTTCTTAAATCAGCAAGGCTTAGGGGCTTTTCGTATTTGTCATATGCTTTGATGACAAAATAAGTGAAGAAATAAGCCAGAAGTCGTCGTGCCTGGTCATTAGGACGAGTTTTATTTTGCCGACCTAGATAAAGACCCCGATAGTTTTCGGGAGGTGTCTTAGAAATATATTTCGCAGCGTTTTCGATAAATGTAAATAACGCATCCTGCCAGACATAATACTCCATTAATGTCAGGAATTTAGGATAACGTTCCATTTTTTCTTCATACTCTACGAGAACGTCTACAGCGTTATCAAAAGCATCCTGAGAAGCATTTGCGTAAGAAAGAAGGCTGTTGCGGTGAAGGGACGTTTCTCTTTCCAGCTGCTGATCACCAGAACCGCTTTCAATATTTTTATACAACTGCTTCAGTCTACTCCAACTCAAATTTTTGCTATTGATCAGATGGAGTTTATCCCGGATGGAAGCATTGTCCACACCTAAGTCAATGGCTTGTCTTAAATCCTCCGGCATGGCATAAGTTAGGCACATTCCGCAATCAGAGCATTTATATACAGTCCGAGGTTCGCTGCCAATACCAGCAACAGCACCTCCGGGACCAAGAATTACGGTACCAATGATACCTTTTTTGTAATCGTAAGATACATCACCCGCCTGTACGTCTTTCATAACATTTGAGCTACCGCAAGCGGCACAACGATACGATGTCATTACTGTACTCCTTTCTCTTTGCTTTCATTTTTAGCACAAATCTTACACAGTCCCACGGCACGCCCATCATAAGCAAGGGCTTCGTCATATGTGTTGAAAAATTTTACATCACAAGGCAATGTTTTTGAATGTTGACAATAGCCTTTTATGTGTAGTTTGTGTGTTTTTGTATTATAGACATACTTTTTATCCATATGGGACCCTCCTTTCGCAGTTATAAAAATGTTGAAACAGCATATTTCGACATTAACAAAACTATAATAACATTTTGAAGAGTGCATTTCAAGCGTTATCGCATTTTTATAACGAATGATTTGCTATAAAAATGCTCTATTCTATACGGGAAGGGAGTTGACCGTATGGATATTGAATTTGTCCGGGAACGGATTACGCAACTGCGGCTGCAAAAGGACGTATCAGAATACAAAATGAGCTACGATTTAGGTCACAGTCGGGGCTATATCAACAACATCTCTTCTGGAAAAACGCTGCCCTCCATGACAGAGTTTTTTGCAATCTGTGATTATTTCGAAATCTCTCCCGCCGAGTTCTTCAGTGCCAAAACCGAAAATCCCAAGCTGTCCCGTACAGTTACGGAGCTTTTGGAACAGCTTGACCAAGAGGATCTGGAGTTGACCCTAACCAACATCCAGCGACTACTGCGCAGATAATTTTTGAAAATGCACTTTCAAAGGGGTTGCCGCAATGGCTGAAGAAATCATCTATAAAAAAGTAACCCGTAAAGCAGACAAGGGTTTGGAAGGGAAGATCATTGCTAAGCACGGCAAGCAGAAGGATCAGAAGCTGAAACCCTACCTTGTGCTGCAATACCTTCTGAAATACTCTGACGAGAATAACACCCGAACAGCCTATGACATTATCGGCTATTTGGAGGGCTGCGGCATACACGCCGAACGCCGTTCCATTTACAAGGATGTTGAGGACATTAACCGTATTTTGCTCATGCTCCAAGAGGATGTAGACCTTGAAGAAGCGGATATGATGATTGCGGAAGCGGAGGAATCCGGGGATGAAGAGGAAATTGCCGAACTGAAAACGATCCGCTATGACCGCTCCAAGAAAGGCTTTTATGTCCGGCAGCGGAAATTTGATGTAAACGATATGCGGCTTTTGGCTGAGTGCGTGTATGCTGCCAAATTCATTGCGGAAGGGCAAGCCAAGAGGCTGGTGGATGTGGTCTGTGATTTTGTCAGTGAGGAACAGGCTCAGAGAATCAGACACAACGCATTTCTGACGGATAGAGTTAAGACCGACAACAGAAGCGTTCTAAATAACATTTCCGCCATTAACGAAGCCATGAGCCGACACATCGACGGGCAACCCCACACCCCGGAGAAAATCAGCTTCAAGTACCTGAAGCATTCCGTTAGCGATATGAGCAAGCAAGTGGAGCGCAAGGCTGGCTCCCGATACAAGGTCAGCCCCTATCAGCTGCTTATCAACGATGGTAACTACTATCTTCTGGCTTTTGCGGATTATGCGCAGGACATGAGAACCTATCGTGTTGACCGTATGAAGGATATCCGCTTCACCGGGGAGCCGAGAGATGGAGACGAAATATTTAAGACAATTGATATAAAATCCTACACCAAACGGGTATTCTCTATGTTTGGCGGTGAGCGAAAGCTGGTAGAAATGCACTTTGCAAACGCACTTCTGGATGCAGTTGTTGACCGCTTCGGCACGAAATACGTCCAGTATGGCAGAGTAGACGAAGATCATTTCAGTGTAACCGCAACGGTGGAGATCAGCGATCAGTTCTATGGCTGGCTGCTGGGTTTCGGTGATAGTGCGAAGCTGATATACCCGGAGGAGCTTGTGGAGAAATTCAGGGCGTATCTGGATAAGATTAGAGCCTTGTACGGAAGTTGAATAAAAGATGTTAAAAAGGAGTAAGAATCTTGCTTGATTCTTACTCCTTTTTGCTTATGGAGTTGTTAAATAGTTGAATGTTAAGATTCAAAAGTTGTTCATTGGGCTGGCTCTGTGGTACTGCTTGCTGATGTCATCGTCCGTCAGATCCAAATACGCCTGTTCTGTGACCTCTACACTGGAATGTCCGAGGATCTTGCTGAGGGTGAAAATGTCCATGCCGTTCATAAGGCACCTTTTGGCAAAATTGTTTCTCAGGCAGTGGGGCGTGTATGCTTCGTTCAATCCAGCCCGCAGGATGTATTTCTTGAAATTGCTTTCAAAGTTACCCACGCCGATGGAGCCGCCGTGTTCTTTGACAGGGAAGAGGTAGTCGCTCTCCACATACCTGTCCTTAAATTGCAGCCACCGCCGAAGCACAATTTCTGTCTTAGGGGAGAAGTATACTGTCCGATCCTTTCTGCCTTTAGTTTCTTCGGCTCTGAGGTTGATTCTCTTTCTGCCCAGTTCCAGATCCGTCACAAGAACCGTGGAGCATTCGCCCAGGCGCATACCACTGTCGAGCATGAGCATGACCATTACATAATCCCGATGCTCTGTGAAATAGGACTTATCGAATTTGGACAGCAGCTTCTTCAGATCTTCGTCTGAGAGGAAGACTTTCGCCTGTCGGTTATACTTTAGCTGCCGAATGCGCTTCATGGGATTCTTACGGATAATATACTCCCGTTCCATCCAATTGAAGAACACACGGATATTGCGAATGTAATTGTTGATGGTGGTAACGCTGACAGGCTTGCGGTAGTCCCTTCTTCGGTCTGGACAGTTCTTGCTTTTGGAAAGATCGTTGACATAAAAGGTGTACTTTCCACGCACCATAAGATCGTCAATGTACTTGCGGATGACGTTCTCTGTAATTTTATCCACAGTGTAAATTTTCAGTTCATCCGACAGCCAACGACCGAAAAGATGGAGGGTTTGTTCGTAGCTACTCATGGTTTTTTCTCTCAATTGGGTGCTACGGCAATAAAGCATAAATTCATCGGTAAGCCACTCAAAATCCAAATTTTTCATGCAAAAAATACTCCTGTTCATTGGGGTAAAATCCACCCAATAAATCAGGAGTATTCATTGGTACAACGAAAAAAGTTCATCGGTGTGAAAACCCGATTTTAGACCTATCAATCACATCTTTATTGCATTGGCACGCCAAATAAAAAAGCCGAAAAACCGTTGCAGCGCAATCAGAAATTGGCAACCTCGGAAGACTTCAGCTGAAGCTGCAATTTGTCAGCAATAAGCGCAATAAACTCCGAATTGGTGGGTTTTCCCTTGGTATTGCTGACGGTGTAGCCGAAGAATCGCTGTAAGGTATCCAGATCTCCTCTGTCCCAGGCAACCTCAATGGCGTGCCGGATGGCCCGTTCCACTCTGCTGGGGGTGGTCTGGAATGTTTTCGCCACCTGGGGGTACAATACCTTGGTGATGGCATTGATGACATCCATATCATTCACCGCGATGATGATTGCCTCCCGCAGATACTGATAGCCCTTGATGTGAGCAGGGACGCCGATCTCATGGATGATCCCCGTCACCATGGATTCAATACTGGTCTTGTCCAGGCGGCGCACGGCATTCGTCCGGAGGCTCTCCCCTCCCCGGATCTCTTCCAGGCGCTCCACCAGGGCAGACATATCGCAGGGCTTCAGCATCATGTACCGAACGCCCAGGTTGGCCGCCGCATTGGACACATACTGCGATACAAAGCAGGAGGTTGCCAGGGTCACAGGCTTACTTTCCATTCCTGCCAAATTTTTCAAAACACTGATACCATCCAGCTTGCTGAGCATCAGATCCAGCACCAGCACATCCGGCTTCAGCTGTGCGATCATACGAACAGCCTGTTCCCCATCAGCTGCTGTTCCCACTACCTGAAAACCTCCCGCCCGCTGCAACGCTGCGGTCAGGCCGGCACAAAAATCTTCCGCGCTGTCGGCAATAAATACCGTTGTTGCGTGTTCCATTACATTCCTCTCCAGTCCATGTAGAATACTCCCCTGATGCGGCTGAAACAGCCGCGTGCGACAAATAAATGATAGCATAATCTGCCGCAGTTTGCAAGCGGCCTGCAAAACAATCGTTCGTCACTTCCTGCCATAATTCGACAAATCAGTTACATTTCTTAACTTTTCGACACAATTTGTTGTTAACAGAATATGAACGTTCCCGCTGTTGACGCAGCCGCCCCGCTATTGTAAAATAAAACCATATCATCCCAGGAGGAATTGCTATGAATGAGGTATGGAATCTGAATTCCATTTATACCGGCTTTGACGATCCCCAGTTTGAAGCGGATCTGAAAGCAGGAGAGGCCAAAATCGCAGCATACACACAGCTTGCTTCGGTTCTGGCAGAAATGGAGCCGTTGGAAGCCCTGCGCCAGGGCATTGCGCTGGAGGAAGAGATCAGCAGCCTGGCCGGAAAGCTTGGGCTTTACTGCTCCCTGCGTCAGTCCGCCAACACCCGGGATGCTGAGGCCGTTTCCCAGTTGGGACGGCTCATGGGCATCTTCAGCACCCTGGCAGCGCCGGAGGCTGCTTTCCACCAGTGGGCCGCAGCTGTGCCCGATCTGATGGAGCTGATCGAACAGGACGATGTACTGCGGCAGTACCGCTTCCTCTTCTCCAAAATGCAGGAATCCAGCCGGTATCTGCTGGGCAGCCGGGGAGAGGAGATCATGGCCCGGATGCAGCTTTCCGGCGGCAATGCCTGGAGCGACCTGCAGTCCTACCTGACCAGCACCGTGCCTGTGTCCTACCGGGGACAGACCATCAACCTGTCCTCTGTGCGGAATCTGGCCTATGACCCGGATCCCCAGGTGAGAAAAGATGCTTTTGATGCCGAGATCGCCTGCTATGACCGGATCAAAGATGCCGTGGCCTTTGCGCTGAATGCCATTAAGCTGGAAACCATTTCCGACTGTATGCTCCGGGGTTACGGATCCCCTCTGGAACGGACACTGAAGCATTCCGACATGGGCCGGGAAACCCTGGATGCCATGCTGGCAGCCATGGATGAGTACCTTCCAAAATTCTGGCAGTATCTGAAGGCCAAGGCAAAGGCTCTGGGCCACAAAAATGGCCTGCCCTGGTACGATCTCTTTGCCCCCATGGGTGCCTCCAGCACCCGGTTTACCGCGGAGGCTGTCCGGAATTATCTGGTGGAACAGTTCTCCGGCTTTGACAAGGAGCTCTCGGATATGGTTGCCCGGGCTTTTGACGAAGAGTGGATCGACTTCTATCCCAGGGACGGCAAAACCGGCGGTGCTTTCTGCGCAGAAGTCCATTGCCTGGAGGAAAGCCGGATCCTCACCAATTTTGACGGAATGTTTACGGACGTTGTGACCCTGGCCCACGAGCTGGGCCACGCCTTCCACAACCAGTGTATCTTCCCCCACCGGCCGCTGAACCGGGATTACTCCATGCCCGTTGCGGAAACCGCCTCCACCTTTAACGAGTGTGTGGTCATGGCCTCCGCCATCGAAAAAGCCGCGGATAAGGCAGAAAAACTGGCTCTGATGGAATCCCAGCTCCAGGATGTGACCCAGATCATCTGCGATATCTATTCCCGCTTCAAGTTCGAAGCCATGGTATTCCAGCACCGGGAGGCGGAATTCATGAATGCGGATACCCTCTGCAGCTTTATGAGGGAAGCCCAGAAGCAGGCCTACGGCGATGGCCTGGATGAATCCTGCCTGCATCCTTATATGTGGATCTGTAAGAGCCATTACTATGGCCCCACTTTCTATAACTTCCCCTATGCCTTCGGCGGCCTCTTTGCCAGGGGCCTGTATGCCCAGTACCAGGAGGAAGGGGAAAGCTTCGTTCCCAAGTACAAGAAACTGCTTTACACCACCCCCATTGCCACCGCAGAGGATGCTGCCAAAGTGGCTGGGATCGACCTGACCGATAAGAATTTCTGGCGCGCCGCACTGCAGACTGTGGCCGATCAGATCGACATGTTCTGCGCAACTTTGGAGGAATGATTATGAAACAGAGAACCGATGCGCTTTGCCGCTTTCTGAACGCATCCCACAGCGGTTACCATGCCGTTGCCTATCTGGAAAGCCAACTGAAGGCAGCCGGCTATAACCGGCTGTATGACCGGGATACCTGGGATATCCAGCCCGGCGGCAAATACTATCTGACCCGGGGCGGCACTGCCATTTTCGCTTTCCGGATCCCCACAGGCACCCCCAAGGGCTTCCTGCTCAGCGCCAGCCACTCTGACCGTCCCAACTTCAAGGTCAAGGAAAATGCCGAACTGACCGGCGCCTACACCCGCCTGGCCGTGGAGCGCTACGGCGGACAGCTGCTGTTCACCTGGCTGGACCGGCCCCTGTCCATCGCCGGACGGGTGATGGTGGAAACGGAGGCAGGCATTGAAAGCCGTCTTGTGGATATCGACCGGGATCTGCTGCTGATCCCCAATGTGGCCATCCACATGAACCGCCAGGTCAACGATGGCTACAAGTGGAATCCCGCTGTGGACATGCTTCCCCTGCTTGGCGGCAAGGATGCCCAGGGCAAGCTGCATACGCTGCTGGAGGAAGCCGCCGGAGGCAAAATTCTGGGCCACGACCTGTACCTGTATGTCCGGGACAACGCCCGGGTCTGGGGTGTGGATAACGAGTATCTGTCCTCCCCTGCCCTGGACGATCTGGAATGCGCCTGGGCCTGCACCCAGGGCTTCCTGAGAGCGGAGGAAAGCCAGTCCATTCCCGTGCTTTGCGTCTTTGACAGCGAGGAAGTGGGCTCCGGCTCCATCCAGGGCGCTGCCTCCACTATGTTGCCAGATACACTGGAGCGGATCTGCGCCGCCCTGGGTCTGGACAAAAAGCGGATGCTTGCCCAGTCCTTCCTGGTATCTGCCGACAACGGCCATGCCCTGCATCCCAACCATCCCGAGCTGTCGGATCCCACCAACGCCCCCATTCTGGGCGGCGGTGTGGTGATCAAGTTCAACGCCACGCTGAAATACTGCACCGATGGCCTGTCTGCCGCCCTGTTCCGCAAGGTATGCGAGAAGGCCGGGGTCAAGCATCAGACCTACTGCAACCGAGCGGATATTCCCGGCGGCTCTACCCTGGGTAACATTTCCCAGAGCCAGGTCAGCATCCCCACCGTGGATATCGGCCTTGCCCAGCTGGCCATGCACTCCTGCTATGAGACCGGCGCCGCAAAGGATGCCATCGCGCTGGAAGATGCTTTGACTGCCTACTATAGCTCCACTCTGGAAGTCAAAGGCGATACCTACATTCTGAAGTAATTTTCAAAAATACACCGCCCCCGGTCTCGGGGGCGGTTATTTTATACGAGTTTTTGATAAAACGGCCTAAGCCGTTTTATCGGGTTGTGAAAGCAATCTGCGGTGAAACCGCAAAAAAGGAAGTCAATACGATTTCTTGCCGCTGCAAGCGGCGTGACATCCGAATGGCGCGATAAAATGACAGTAGGCCATTTTATCAAGAATTCGTATTATGCTGCCTGGCGCATGCGAAGTTTGACCACATTGGCCATCCGGGCAATAAATTCGCCGTTGGTGGGCTTGCCCCGGGCGGCTGAGATGGTATTGCCGAAATACTTCTCCAGCACATCCATATCTCCCCGGCTCCAGGTCACTTCGATGAGGTGCCGGATGGCCCGCTCCACCCGGGCAGGGGTGGTATCAAATTCCACCGCCAGCTGGGGATAGAGGCCGAAGGTGATATGGTTGATGTACAGCTGATCCCCGATGACCAAAAGGATCCCGCGGATCACATAAGGGTGTCCCACCAGGTGATCCGGCGCACCCAGTTCCAGCAGGATCTTTCGGATCTCCTGCTCCGGATCCAGCCTGCCATTCTGCCTCCGCTCCAGCATCCGTTTGATCTCCTCCCGGATCAGTCCCCGGTCTGCATCCTCTTCCGCTGCGCAAAGACGCATCAGCGCGTCCACTCGTTTTTCCAGATTGCTCATAGTATCTTCCTCCTATTTCATTTTGTATCCTGTGTAAACCGACAGAACGGCGATGAAAACAGCGCCATAGATCCTGTCGATCAGGCAGTGCACGATCATATACAACAGCAGCCCGTCCCAGGCCAGCAGCACCGTTACCGTCAGATACCGCCTACGGCGCAGCCTTCTGCTGTTTTGCTGCTGCCGACCGATTTGTTCCCGGTCTTCCGGGCGCAGATAGATCCCCGGCTGCAGCTGCGCTTTTTTCTTTCCAGTCATAGGTCGCTCCTTCCTGTCCGCTTTATTGGACATCATTTCTGATAAGATCTCCATGGATCCAATCACATTCTACTTTTCTTGGATTTGTTTCTCTTTAATTTCAAGTTTCTTGGAATGTGTCCTTATGATAATCCATTCTTCTTGAATTGTCAATGCGTATTTTGTCGAATTATTTCAAGTTTCTTGAAATTTTCTCTTTACTTTTCCAACCCTTTGTGATATGGTAGAGAAAACAAGGGAGGTGCCGATATGGGCGTATTTTTTGGTGACAGGATCCGCAATGCAAGAAAGGCTGCCGGTCTTACCCAGCGTCAGCTGGCGGACAGCCTCGGTGTGTCCAACACATCCATCAGCAACTGGGAGAAGGGCCTCAGCCGCCCCGATGCGGATATGATCCAAAAACTATGCCATCTGCTCGGCCAGGAGCCCAACTATTTTTACGGAAACGAAAACGCGCCTGGGGCAACTCCCAAGCGCGCTGTCAATGACGAGGATATTAAGTTTGCCCTCTTCGGCGGCGACGGTGAGATCACCGATGCCATGTACGATGAGGTGAAGCGGTTTGCCGCCTTTCTGAAAGCAAGGGAGGCCGGGAAAAAGGAGTAGCCATGGAAATTGCCGCCCTCTATGATTTTGCAGAGCAACAGAATATAGAGGTGATCCCCTTCCCCATGGAAGCAAACGGTTCCATGTCCATTATGACGGAGGAGGGGTCCTGCTTTATCGGAATGGATGCCTCCGTCCGGGATGGCCATGTACAGGAGCGGGTGCATCTGGGCCACGAGCTGGGCCACTGTGCCACCGGAAGCTTTTACAACATTTATGCCGCCATCGACTGCCGTCAGCGCCATGAGAATAAGGCTAACAAGTGGGCCATTCAAAAGCTGATCCCTGTGGATGACCTGGACGATGCTGTGGCAGAAGGCTGCCACGAAATCTGGGAGCTGGCAGACCGGTTCGGTGTTACGGAGGACTTTGTCCGCAAAGCTGTCTGCTATTATGTCCATGGCAATCTGGCCACGGAGCTTTACTTTTAAAAAAGAAACTGCCGCCATGAGGCGGCAGTTTTAAATTTTTCTGAGGGATACAGTTTCCAGCAGGCGGAGGCCATAGCGGTTAACGATTTCCATGGCCTTATCCTCTGCATCCATTCGCTTCAGATGCTCCGGCGCATGGGCGTCACAGCCAATGACCACGCTGCAGCCCTCTTCCGCTGCCAGCTCCCAGAATCTTTCCTGCGGATAATGGCGACCGGACCAGATGCCCAGCATATTGATCTCCAGCGGCAGGCCGCAGGACTTTGCCTCCTGGCAAAGTCGGCGCATATGGCGGCGGTACACCCTATCCTCCCCAACATAGCGGATCAGATCCGGGTGGGCAAAATAGGTAAACAAGCCTGTCTGCATGGCATCCATAGACTGGCGGCAGTAGCCATCCAAAATGGAAACATCCTCTGTTGCCCGGCCTGCATAGGGCTGCCCTGCCTCATTTCCCAGGAAGTGCTGGCCCAGAATTGCGTACTCGATACCATGATCCTTTAAGATGGGCAGCAGCTTGGGCAAGGAACCAGGGTAATATTCCAACTCCAGACCCAAGGGAATATCAATATTTCCTGCATATTTCTTCCGCAGGGCCAGGATGGTGTCGCAATAATCCCGAAGCTGCTCCAGCTCCATGCGGATCGTGGAATGGTAGTTATCTGGAAAGCACTGAGGCGCATGGTCAGAAAAGCCCAGGATGGAAAATCCGCTTTCAAGGGCCGCCTTTACGTAGCTTTCCTCATCACCTGTGGCATGATTGCAGCGCCAGGTATGGGTGTGGTAATTGGCGATCATGGTGTCTCACCTCGGTTTTACAATATAGTATATGATAACAGAAGGGAGAAGGTTCGTCAATGAATGGTTCTTCCGTAACTTGCTCCGAATATGACAAAAACCGGAGACTATCCGTCTCCGGTTTTCTTTTTCTATGGTGAATCAGTTCTGCAGATACCAGTCTTCAATCCACATATAGAAGTTATAATTTCCGCTATATCGGTAGGGGCCCGCAACAGCCAGCTGCTTAAAGGTAATGGGCTTGTCAAATTTAAATGTTTTTACAACCTCAGAATTGTTTTTCACATTATAAGTGCCAATTTTTTCCCATTTACTGTTAATCTTGGCATAAACGGTAAATTTTCCATATGGATTGCCGGATTTAACATCAGATATCTGAAAGTGTAATGTGAATTTGGTGCAATTCTTTACCGTTTTATCAAATACCAAAGGTGTGGTATTTGTTCCACCAACACTGACCCGCTTGGTACTCCAATCACAAGGCAGACTTGCATAGTAACCTTTCACATTACCAGATGTCTTGCCGCATAATGTGCATTTCTTGGGTGATTCATAGGTTGCATCAATCCATTTGTGGGCCAGGGCTTTTCCTGTAGTATCGCCGCAACGGCTGCATTTGGAGGGACTTGAACATGTTGCTGCAGAATAGAGATGCCCTAACGAATCTCCTTCCGTTTTATGACATAGGGTACATGTTTTGGGATCCGTGCAGGTAGCAGGTTCATATGTATGATTAAGCGAATTGCCCACTGTTTTTCCACAGTTGCTGCACATTTCAGGATGCTCACAAGTTGCCGGTTGAAAATCATGGCCTAAAATGCACCTGAGAGAGCCCCCTGCTCCAATCAATAACACAAGAAATACCAAAGCAACGAGAAGCAAAGGCACCTGCTTATTATTGTGAAGCATGTCACCAAAACCGCGTTTTATCGTTCTGACATACCCGCACGTAACACATCTGCCTGTCTGGTTGATGGTCTGACACTTGGGACAGACCCAAGCAGCAAATTTCATATCCTCCTGGTTGTTTTCATTCCCTTGATCATAGGAATTCTGTGTGTGTTGATTATACTTCTCTTGATCTGGATTCATAGAATGCACCATCCATTCGGTTGGAATTTGTAAGGTATAATTATATCGTAAATTGTAGTTCAAGATACCTTGATGTTGATGATTATACTATATCACAATAAGAAATACAAGTAATACTAGAGATAATAATATCCCCTATACGTGTTATACCCATGCACTTCATCAGAAATCTTACCCACAACCAAAGCATGCGTAGGTCGTCATCAAAATCCTCATATAAATGTTGCATTTTTATCCCTAACTAATATGCTTCGCATGGCTCGCCAGAGGCTCGTTTCAGTACTGTGGTACACCAGCTTTTGAGCTGGTGTACCGCGACATGCCACTGGCATGTCGCATTTAATCATTCGAGC